>NZ_ADKM02000062.1 GCF_000178155.2 Hominimerdicola alba 8 | reverse complement strand
TTATTTGTTTGTGTACGTTTTTAGCGAGGTGGTTCAGTACACGGAAATCCACCTGACTATTTTATCAATGATCTGTTGTTACGCTACAGTGATAAATACAGCATTCTCGATAGCGTTTGCAACGTCCCATGTACCGTTGACCTTAGCGGCGATCGCTACCTTGTAGCTCATGCCGGGTGTCATGTTCTTTGGCGATGTGTAAGACAGGGTCGATGCGGGGATAGTCTGGGTCTGTATTCTCCACTTGCCTGCGAGATATACTGCGATGCCGTAATTCTGGGCATTCTCGACCTTATCCCATGTAAATCTTACCTGATGGTACTGCTCGCTGTATGTCACCTGAATATTGGTGGGGTATGTAACAGAGGGGATAGTTTCCTGAATGGGTTCTCTTACGAATACGGTGTAGTTCATAACAGAACCGGTCATGCCGTTGGTGCCCAGCACTACCTTTTCGCCTGCATAGAATTTCTTCTTGTATGCTACGAATGAAACATCGTTGCTGGAATTTGCGGTCAGGGAAGTTCTTGTGTAGCCGTTCAGCCATGAAGGAACAGAGTTTGCGGCTTCTTCACGGGTGTCTACCAGAACATATACCTCTGCTTCCTTTGAAACTGTGAATTCTGCAAGGTCAGCATCGGTGTTCTTGGACTCGCATGCTGTTCTGATGTACTCACAGTTATTCAGTTCGTCAGCAAGATAAGTGTAGGTGAAATCTCTGTCGCCGTAGATAAGACCGCCTGTGTAGTTGGAATTTACCAGCTGCCAGTTTGCGGCATTAGTGGTATCCTTGACGATGAAGTTCCTTACCAGATTGCCGTTTACAGGCTCCTGAGCTGCCTCTTTAACGAAAACAGTGTAGTTGATGACATTGCCTGTCATGCCGTTGGTGCCCAGTACTACCTGTTCACCTGATTTGAAATTCTTCTTGTAAGCCACGAAGGTCACGCCGTTGCTGGAAGTTGCAGTCAGCGAAGTTCTTGTGTAGCCGCTGAGCCATGAAGGAACAGAGTTTGCATCTTCCTCACGGGTATCTACCAGAACATATACTTCACTGTCCTTGCCTGCTGTGAACGATGCAAGGTCTGAATCAGTGTTCTTGGAGTTGCATGCTGACATGATATACTCGCAGTTCTGAAGCTCGGAAGAGAGCGAAGAGTAGGTGAAATCTCTGTCGCCATAGATAAGACCGCCTACAGTGTTGGAACTGAGAAGCTGCCAGCCTGCGGCATTAGCAGTATCCTTTATGACAAGATTCTTTACCAGATTGCCGCTTACAGGCTCTACAGGGGTATTGTTCAGCTTGATATTGGGTCTTGCGGGAACGCCTGTTTCGCTGCCCAGATAGTAGCTGACATGAGGAGGCTGGTTGTAAGAAGACTGTTCGCAGCCTGCCTGCATACGGTACTGCATATCGTGCATGAGTGTGGTCATGCGGTAGCTTGTTTCGGTGTTTGTGCAGTATACGCGCAGCTTGGAGTTATCTGAGGAGCGCAGTACCAGTTCTTCACGCCAGTCACCGAAGATATCGGCTGTCAGGCAGGGAACTGCCTTTGTGCCGTTGTTGGAAGCAGCGCCGTCAGCTGTGAATATGGTCTGGATAGAACTGAGGCTTGTCATCTTGGTGATGGAGATATCATTGAGCAGTTCGCGCTCAAGGTCGCCGTCCCAGTAGATAAGGAAGTTCATAGCGGGTGCCTTTGAACCTATCTGCTTGCCGTTTACATCATAGACTGCATTCGCTGGTCTTGAACCCCAGAACTCAGCGCCGCTTGTACCTGCGTTGAAGATGTTGTCAGCGCAGCATCTTCCTGTGTCCTTGTCGCCGTCATAGTGCCATATCTTATTGCCGTTCCTGCCGTCGATAAGTGAGATACCGTAGGGGCTCTCTTCGTGGCAGAGGAATACTTCGATACCTGCATGGTTGGGGTCGAGGTCACCTACGTGCATAGCATCGCCGTGACCCTGCTTGGTAGACCAGAGCAGCTTGCCGTTGTCATCGAAACAAGAAGCGCCCATGCAGACTTCCTGCTTGCCGTCGTTATCGAAGTCAGCTACCATAAGGTTGTGGTTGCCGTTGCCGTAAGCTGCATCGCTGCTGTTGAAGCCTGTGTCGTATACCCACTTCTTGGAGAGTTTACCGTTCTTGACATCTATCGCGGAAAGTGTCAGTCTGGTATAATAACCTCTGCCGTATACAGCTGATGGGTGAACACCGTCGAGGTAAGCGATACCCGAATTGTAGCGCTCACAGCGGTTGCCGTAGTTATCGCCCCATGTGCTCTTGGCGGTACTGCCTGTTGCAGTGCCTCTGGGAACGGGGAAGTCGATAGTATCCAGTGCTTTACCTGTTGCGCCCTCAAAAAGGGTCAGATACTCCGGTCCTGTGAGGACAGTACCTGAACTGTCAACATAGTTTGCGCTGGCGTTGCCTATGACCTTGCCTGTGCCGTCGATAGTGCCGTCGCAGGTCTTGGTGATGAGTTCTGCCTTGCCGTCGCAGTCAAAGTCAGCCACGCTCATCTGAGTATAGTGCTGACCTGCGCGGATATTCACGCCCATATCGATACGCCACAGCTGCTTGCCTGTGAGAGTGTAGCAGTCGATATACACCTTGCTGGTGTTGCCTGTCTGGGAGTTATCCTTCGAGTCGCTGGGATCCCATTTCAGGAAGAGTTCATACTGACCGTCGCCGTCAACGTCACCTACACAGCAGTCGTTTGGTGAGTAGATGCTTCCGGGACTTTTCAGCGGTATCTCAAAATAGTTATTGCCCGATGTGAAATTGCAGCTGTCAGAAGACTTTACAGTACCGTTCACAACAGTGTCAACACGGTATTTTGAACTTGAATTTCCGCTTGCGTCCCAGTAATTTGTTGCCTGACCTGCCTTGCTTGTGTAGATCAGGGTATTGTCGCGGTAGAGGCGGAATTCGGTATCATCGGAGTCGTTAGCGTTGAAGCGCCAGCTGATGAACATGCCGTTGCCCGACTTGATAGCGTAAATGCCGCGATCAAGATATTCCATGATGGCGCTGCCGTTACCGCCCTGACCGTAGGCTGCGCTGGCAGTCAGCGCGGGTGTGCCTGCACATATGCTTGCAGCAACAGCCAGTGATGCGGCAGCCGCAGCGATGCGTTTGAATGCTTTCTTCATTTTTTTACCTCCTAAAATATTTTTGTGATCGACTGAATTTGTTATAACAATCAACTATAAATATAATAACATATTTCCCATAAATTCACAATAACATATTGTGTCGTTTCTGTTTCTTTTTTGTGTCTTTTTAGAAAATTCTGTGGTAAAGTTGCTAATTCTGCTCGATTATGTTATTTCTTTTTATGGAATAGGGCTTGATGGTTATAAATTTATACATTTATATCACAATATTAATATCCTGACCTTTATGTGGTCTGTGCAGACCATCAATGTGATCTCGGGAGAAAAACGCAAAAAAATATCGCTCTCCCCAAAAAGGGGAAAGCGATATGAAGTTTATCAGAATTCGATCTTCTTAGCGATGTAGCCGACCAGATCTTCGATCTTGATGCGCTCCTGCTCCATAGTATCTCTGTCACGAACGGTAACACAGCCGTCTTCAACAGAATCGAAATCGTAGGTAACGCAGATAGGTGTACCGATCTCGTCCTGACGGCGGTATCTCTTACCGATAGAACCAGCCTCGTCATAGTCAACGCTGAAATGCTTAGCCAGTGTATCGAACAGCTTCTGAGCAGGCTCAGCCAGCTTCTTCGACAGCGGCAGTACACAAGCCTTGAAAGGTGCAAGTGCGGGGTGGAAGTGCATTACTGTTCTTACATCGGGCTTTTCGGGAGTACCGATGTCTTCCTCATCATAAGCCTCAGTAACAACTGTCAGGAACAGTCTTTCAACACCCAGAGAAGGCTCGATAACATAAGGGATATACTTCTCGTTGGTTTCGGGATCAAGGTAGTCAAGGCGCTTGCCCGATGTGTTGATGTGCTGTGTCAGGTCGTAGTCAGTTCTGTCAGCCACGCCCCACAGTTCGCCCCAGCCGAACGGGAACAGATACTCGAAGTCGGTGGTAGCCTTTGAATAGAAGCAAAGCTCTTCAGCCGAGTGATCTCTCAGTCTGAGGTTCTCTTCCTTGATATTCAGGCTCAGCAGGAAGTTCTTGCAGAATGTTCTCCAGTAATCGAACCATTCAAGGTCGGTACCCGGCTTGCAGAAGAACTCCAGCTCCATCTGCTCGAACTCTCTTACTCTGAAAATGAAGTTGCCGGGAGTGATCTCGTTTCTGAAACTCTTGCCCACCTGAGCCACGCCGAAAGGAACTTTCTTTCTGGTAGTTCTCTGTATATTTGCGAAGTTTACGAAGATACCCTGTGCAGTTTCGGGTCTGAGGTACCGTTCAGACTTTGTGTCCTCGGTTATGCCCTGGAAAGTCTTGAACATCAGGTTGAACTGACGGATATCGGTGAAGTTGTGCTTGCCGCAGTTGGGGCATGGTATGCTCTTCTCCTTGATGTAGTCCATCATCTGCTCGTTTGACCAGCCTGCAACGTTTGTGCCGTCAAAGTCCTCGATCAGGTTGTCTGCGCGGTGACGGGTCTTGCACTCCTTACAGTCCATCAGCGGGTCGGAAAAGCCGCCGATATGACCGGAAGCCACCCAAGTCTGGGGGTTCATCAGTATAGCAGAGTCAAGACCTACGTTGAGGTTGTTCTCCTGAACGAACTTCTTGCGCCAAGCATCCTTGATGTTGTTTTTCAGTTCAACACCGAGAGGACCGTAGTCCCATGTGTTAGCCAGACCGCCATAGATCTCACTGCCGGGGTAAACGAAGCCTCTGCCTTTACAGAGGGCAACGATCTTGTCCATTGTCTTTTCGGTATTCTTCATGGTGATTCTCCTCTTTAATATAGCGATCCGCCTTAAAATTCAGACAAGATCCAGTCACAAAACCCATAAATCCCAGCTTTTGCGACCGGATTTTGTGAATTTAAAAAGTTGGATCGCTATAGTATAATACATACACTATATTGTATAACAAAATCCCGCTAATGTCAAGGGCTTTTTTGTTAATTCAGCGTGATACGGTTTTCGTCAGCTGACGAACGGTGCGGAATTTGAAAAAACAGGCAGTCTGCGTGACTGCCTGCTTGTTATAGTAAACGACATATTTATTTCTACATTCAGCGCTCACTGACGCTGTTATTTTTGTGGCTGTGAGCGCTGAATGTCCTGAAATTAATGTCGTTTACTATATTTCAGTATCTTTTATCAAAGCCCCTTAGCTTTTGAAAGCGTTATGCCGTTCTCGCCCAGCTTTATCTTGTGGTCAAGTCCGACGAATTTTCCGCCTTCCTGCCAGAGTACTTCCTTGACAAATTCGTACTTTTCGTCGTCCCATGTGGTGAAGTCGTCCAGCACAAGTCCGCCTGTGTCGCCCGAATTTGCGTTGAAGCACCAGAATGTGTGGTTAAGGTGATTGTCCTTTATCAGCTTGCGCATGTGGGTCATCCAGGTGATGTTCGGTTCGGTCATGAAGCCGCCCCATTCGCCTATCAGCAGGGGAGCGATGTTGTCATCGTTGATGTACAGCCAGTTGTCCTGCCAGCAGTCCTTTTTAAGGCTCTTGAAATCGTAGCCGCCTTCAAACCAGGGCTGTTCGTAAACGGTCGGGCCGTAGTCGTGCGGTGAATACACCAGCTTGTCCTGATGCTTGCCCAGATCTATCGGATAGTCTTTAACGCCGCGCAGATTGCCGCCCCACCAGTTGAAGTAATAGTCGTCATTGTCCTGCGACTTGTAGTCGCCGTTCTTCTTGATGTCTTTGGGGTAGATCTCGATGCCCTCTACCATTATAAGAACGTTGGGGTTCTTTGCCAGCACCTTGCTTGCCGCAGTTTCAGCCACATACTTCCAGTTGTTTGCGTCTTTGCTGTCGTTCCAGATAGCCGCCTGATCGCCCTCGTTGGGCTTGCCGTGAGGTTCGTTTTTCAGGTCGAAAGCGATTATAGTGTCATTGTCCTTGTAACGGTCAGCCAGCCATTCCAGCGCCGCATAGTAGTCCTTAGCGCTCACCCTGTCGGTATACCAGAGGTTGGCGTTATGACCTGCCGCATCGGTGTTTGCAGAATGTATGTCTGGCATTACTTTCATGCCGTTCTGCTCGGCAAGTTTGAGGAAGTAGTCGAAGATCTCCAGCGAATTCATGGAGTTCAGTTCTTCATTGTAGGCATTATTATAGTTAGCCTGAGGATATTCGCCCGCCGCCCACTGGTTTATCAGCTCGGCACTCATGGGTACTCTTATCAGGTTGAAGCCGTGATCTGCTATCGCCTTTATAGTAGGCTCGAACTCGCTGTTCCACAGACCGTCAAAGATATTTGTGCCTGTGTTGTAGCCGAACCAGTTCACGCCCGTCAGCCAGACCTCTTTGCCGTCCTTGTCGAGTATCTTGCTGCCGTCGGTGTGCAGCCAGTCATCGCCCTGTTCAGCGTCCTTGCTCCTTGCAAGAAGCGACTTTACATCAACGTCCTTTTTGGCGTTCCCGTCGCCGTTGTTATTATTATTGTTATTGTTTCCGCTGTTCTGGCTGACCTTGCCCTTTTTGATGGTGCATTCGGTGCCGTTCAGCTTGGCAGACTTGATATTCAGTTCCTTGCCCGTACCGATGTTACAGCCGCAGGTCACGCTTGCGCCGTTGGCGATGTCGCCGTTGTAGTCGGCGTTAGTGATGGTCAGCTTGTTGCCGTCAGCCTTGAAAGTACCGTTCCAGCCGTCACATGACTTGAGGTCTTCGATCTCAAGTTCAAGTGTCCAACCGCTGACAGCTTCGCCCGACTTGTTGGTGATGCTCATTTCAAGACCGCTCATCTGCTTGTCGCCGTCTACCCAGCCGTTGCCGCCCGACCATGTGAACAGGTAGCCCTGAACGTCATCGTCCTCTGTGCCGTCCTCTTCTTCCTCCGAACTTTCAGCATCGGAGTCTTCCTTTTCCTCTTCCGAACTCTCCTCAGAGTCATCGTCAGCTTCGGAAGAGGCTTCTTCGCTGTCATCGCTCTTGCTGTCAGCCTTTGAACTTACCGACTTCTTTGAAACTGCGTCTTTGTCAGATTTTTCGCCGCCGCTGAAATTTGTGACCACCAGCAGGACGACCAGCGCGATAATGACTGCCGCCAGTGCCACGAACGCGGCAATGATCTTTTTGGATATTCCACCGTTCATACTCATTCTCCTTCATCAAAATATTACCACTTGTGAAAAGCCAATATACATTAATTATATCATATGATCCGCTGTTTTTCAAGTCTTAAGTGCGAAGTTTTCGGCAATTTCGGCTGACAGTGCGCACATTCGGCGATAACAGGGGGATATCACTATAAATATGTATAGAACAGGGACGAGATCGCAGGAACGGACACTGCGCTTGACGAAAACAGTAAAATGTGCTATAATAACATAAGCAGAAGATACATGAAAATTTGCTGAATTTACTGAAAGTTTACAAATTCACTTTGGCAACCCTTGACAAGGGTGCGGGAATATGGTATAATATGTGTACCTCTTTATGAGGTATATTTTTTTGCGCTGTTTTTCAGACGGCGCGGGAAATCATAAGTTACCTCAGAATGCCGTAAGGTGCGGCATTTGCGCTTGAATGCGCATGAGGGAGGCAAGACCGTACCCCGACCGTTCTTTGCGGGGTATGAATTTCGTCAGGAGGTGCCGAAATGAGAGTTAAGATCACACTGGCCTGCACAGAGTGCAAGCAGCGCAACTACAACACCAAGAAGAACAAGAAGAATGACCCTGACAGACTTGAGATGAATAAGTACTGCAAGTTCTGCAAGAAGCACACTCTTCACAAAGAGACTAAGTAATCTGAAAGGAGTCAGCTATGGCTAATGACAAGCAGACTACTAAGTCAAACAAGAAAGACGCTGAGAAGGATAAGAAAAAAGGCGGTCTGCGCAAGTATTTCAAAGAACTGCGCGCAGAACTGAAGAAGGTCGTATGGCCTACCAGACAGCAGGTAGTAAATAACACGGGCGTTGTACTCGTGGTTATGTCGCTGATGGGTCTTTTCCTTTTCGCAGTCGATACCGGTCTGAGCTACGGAATACGTGCGCTGATCGGTCTTGGTGCAGGCTGAATGCCTGCGGCGGTATAAACGACATCACAGGAGGTTTTGAGCATGGCAGAAGAAGCAAAATGGTATGTAGTCCACACCTATTCCGGTTATGAGAACAAGGTGGCTCAGAATATTGAGAAGGTCGTTGAAAACCGTAAGCTACACGATCTTATCCCTGAGGTGAAGATCCCTATGGAAACTGTCACCGAGATAAAGGGTACAAAGACCGTTGAAGCAGAAAAGAAGCTGTTCCCCAGCTATGTGCTGGTGAAGATGGTCCTGACAGACGACAGCTGGTATATAGTAAGGAATACCAGAGGCGTTACAGGCTTCGTTGGTCCCGGAAGCAAGCCCGTTCCTCTTTCTGATAAGGAGGTCGAGGCGCTGGGCGTTGATACAGGTACGCAGACTGTACAGACGAATATTGAGGTCGGTGATGACGTTGTCATGGTCGGCGGTTCGTTTGACGGCATGAGCGGCACTGTAACTGCCCTTGATCTGGAAAATGCGGCAGCAGATGTGACCGTGTCAATGTTCGGCAGAGAAACTTCGGTAACACTGCCTCTCACTCAGCTGAGAAAAGAGGACTAAGGAACGGCGCGGGGCGTGATGTCCCCGATGTAAGCATGAGGAAGTTAAACTTCCGGAAACGTGGGAGAGCCGCAAGGCTCGCCTTACCACTTAATTATGGAGGTGCAATATAATGGCACAGAAGGTAGTAGGCTATATAAAGCTTCAGATCCCCGCAGGAAAGGCAACTCCTGCTCCCCCTGTTGGTCCTGCACTGGGTCAGCACGGCGTTAACATTATGGCATTCACAAAGGATTTCAACGAGAGAACTAAGAACGACATCGGTCTTATAATCCCTGTTGTTATCACTGTTTATGCTGACAGATCGTTCACATTCATCACCAAGACTCCTCCCGCAGCTGTTCTGATCAAGAAGGCTTGCAAGATCGAGTCGGGTTCTGGCGTACCTAACAAGACTAAGGTCGCAACTATCACTAAGGAGCAGGTTAAGCAGATCGCTGAGCAGAAGATGCCCGATCTGAACGCTGCTAACATCGAAAGCGCTATGAGCATGATCGCAGGTACCTGCCGCTCTATGGGCGTTGTAGTTGAAGACTGAGGGGAGGTATAACGAATGAAACACGGTAAGAAGTATGTTGACGCTGCTAAGGTAGTTGACAAGGCTAAGCAGTATGATGCAGCTGAGGCTCTTGAACTGGCTGCCGGCAACGCAAAGGCTAAGTTCGATGAAACTATCGAGCTGCACATTCGTCTGGGCGTTGACTCCAGACATGCTGATCAGCAGGTTAGAGGCGCTGTTGTTCTCCCTAACGGTACAGGCAAGAAGGTAAGAGTTCTGGTATTCTGCAAGGAAGACAAGATCGAGGCTGCAAAGGCAGCTGGCGCTGAGTATGCAGGCGGCATGGAGTTCGTTGACAAGATCACTAAGGAAAACTGGATGGATTTCGACGTAGTTATCGCTTCTCCCGACATGATGGGCGTTGTTGGTAGACTCGGTAAGGTTCTCGGTCCTCGTGGTCTGATGCCTAACCCTAAGGCTGGTACTGTTACTCCTGATGTTGCAAAGGCTGTAACTGAGGCTAAGGCCGGTAAGATCGAGTATCGTCTTGATAAGACCAATATCATTCACTGCCCGATCGGTAAGGCTTCTTTCGGCGTAGAGAAGCTGGAGCAGAACTTCAATACTCTCGTTGATGCAGTAGTTAAGGCTAAGCCTGCAGCTGCAAAGGGTCAGTATCTGAAGAGCATCACCGTTGCATCTACTATGGGTGTTGGTATCAGAGTCAACACTGCTAAGTACGGCAACTAATTTATGTATATCAAAGCGCTGTCCTGCGGGCGGCGCTTTTTTTTATAATTATGGCTATATTTTAGCGTACTGCCTTACGCGGTTTGTTTGTGCTGAAAAGTCCCGCTGAAAAAAATAAAATTTTTTTCAGAAAATGTGAGTGGTTTTTCGTTTTCATACGTATATGTATATGAAAGGTCTTTCAAATACTGATCCAAAGGAGGAGATCAAATGAGAAATTTAACAGAGTTATTGCAGGAGATCCCTCTTGACGAGATGACAGGAGGACTTAACGATATGAAAATGACGGAAAATAACGAAAGAACTATAACTGATAACAATTCGGGTGCACGTATACGCAGCAAGGCTCCCGCAGCGGTGGCTGTGGCGGCTTGCGCGGTGGTGGCAGTGTTTGGCGCGGTGCAGATGTCGAACAACAAGGTCGAGAGCGGTGCGAATGTAAACAACTCTCACACTGATGTTGTTGAAAATACAGCGACCGATGCTGAGGACACAAATGAGCCTGAAACGGACGGTTCAAATGACCTGATCAGTCTGCCTGATAAGGAAATGAACTACAAGCTGTCGCGTTTGACTTACGATGAGAACGGCTATGATTACGAACTTGTCAAGGATAAAATAACTGTGCTTGACTACAAGGCCGGCATGACAGAGGCGGGCTATGAGAATTATGATATCAGAGTCGCTGATATCAAGGTTTCTTACCCATTCCTTGAGTTTGATGTTGCTATAACTTCAAAGGACGGCAGTACGTTCGAAAACGAAATAAACCAAAATGGTGTAATATTTGATATTAATTGCTCTATCGATGGCAGGGATTATCACGGCGTTTCCGGTGCTTTTGAATTTTATGGCAATACAGCTGTCAACAGACAGACCATTGATCTTGCAAATGATGTTTATTCTATAAACAGCGACAGCGTTGTACACTTTGAAATTGGCGATATAAGGAATATCATAAGTCAGTATAGTGCTGGTGAAGAGGTAAAAGATGCTGAGCCTGATAAGATGTTCTCGATAGATATACCTGTTGGTAAATATGTTGACCTGAATAATACCATACCCCATGAAAATACCATAAGACCTGATGCTAAGGGCACATGGCTATATGAGGGCATGCTGTCTGATGAGAAAACAGAACTAAACTACACAGTCAACGAACTAAGCTGGTCAAGCAGCGGTATGACAGCGAATGTAACCTTTGACAGCAAAAAGCAGTTTGATCCTTTTGAATTAAGTGTTGACCTGTTCGGTAAACAGCTTGATCAGGCAAGGAGTAGTGAGAAGTACAGAGGTTTCTCTGATGATACAGATGTTTTTGTCGATGTCATATTTTCAGACGGTACAGTAGAAGACTTAAATGTCACCAATACTTCCTACAGTGAAAATGAGGACGGCAGTATCGACCTTTACTATGACACCCTCACCACGCCTTATAATTATGATGAAGTGGCGGCTTTCCGCATTGGCTCTGAGATCATACCCATAGGCGCTTACGCTGAGAGCGGTGAGGAAATAAAGATCTATGACCGCGTGAGCAATTCCACTGCATCTGAACTTTTCTACAGAGAAAACGGATACGAATACTGGATGACCGAGCCTAATATCCATGTATTAAAGGATAATTGCGGTGAGATAAAGAAAGGCTTTGATAACCTTGATATCAGTGTTGCCGATGTCAAGATGTGCTATCCTTTCTTAGAGGTCGAGTTCTCGGCACAGACCCGTGACGGCAGTGTTATCGCAGTCAACGACACTATGGACTATGTCATAAAAGCGACCGTTGACGGCGAAGAATTGAAGCTGATGGAAAATGTGATGAATGTTTACGGAAATGTCGCAACAGGTACACAGTGTTTTGATCTGATAGGCAACGGCAAAGCCATCAATAAGGATAGCATCATTCACTTTGAGATAACCAGATTTTCAGACAGCTTCATGACAGAGGATATCGCTGATATAAAGGCGAGAGGTGATGTTGTTACCGATTATTCAAAATTTGACAAGGAGATCTATAAGGTAAATGAACTGATCGGTGAAGGTGTTTTTGAGGCAGATATACCCGTGAAAGATGCTTTTGAGCGTGACGAAAATATCGGCAAAATGGAAAAGACCGATATCAATGAAAGCGGTACGGTCGTATTTACAGATTCCCGTGAAACAACGCCGCGCACATTTGAATACACCGTTAAAAAGCTGGCAATGTCGGAAAGTGGCGTAGAAGTCACTATTGAACCCGGTAAGGGCGGCGAAGATATGAACCCTTACGCTTACAAGAAAGCACTGGGCGAACCCCAGCTTGAAAAGGCTAAGATCCGCAGTGATGAAGAGCATAAGTTCGATGATATCGATGCTTTCATCAAGCTGGAATTTGATGACGGCAGTATCGTTCCGCTTGATGCGCTGTATATGACCGTTATCGAAAACGAAGACGGCACTGTTACTTTCTGCTATGACTGCTTAAGGACACCTTTTGGACACGACAGAGTAAATTTAGTACATGTCGGTTCAGCTAAGGTGACTGCGCCCAGATGGATAAAAAATGATACTGCATATTACATAAATACAAAATAAATTCCTCTTTATACATTGAAAGGCGGTGAGGATATGACCGACGAGGATATACTTTTACTTATGAAGCAGGATGATTCATCGGCGCTTGATGCGCTTATGTCAAGATACAAGACTCTTGTGAGTTTCATAGTGTCCCAGTCGGTCAGGAATTCCGCCGACATTGAAGAAGCGGTGCAGGACACTTTCTATAAAGTGTGGCGCAACCGCAGTACTATAAATACCGAGTTGAGAAGCCTGAAAGGTTACATAAGCATGACGGCGAAAAGCTGTGCTGAGGATAAACGCCGTTCGGTCAGCCGACATGTGGAAGCAGAAGACATTTCGGCTGAGGAAAATGATATAGGCATCGACATAGACTACACGGACGAAACGGCAAAGCGCGAAAATATGCGCATAATAGCTGAGTGTATCCGCGCAATGCCGTCACCCGACCGTGATATATTCATCGAGCGCTACTATTTCCGCCTCCCTGTAAAGGAGATAGCACAGCGCCATGATATACGCTCCAAAAAGGTCGAAAATATCCTTGCCCGCCGCAAGAAGAAGCTGGGCAAAGAACTCCTTTCAAAAGGCATTATTCTGGAAAAATAGCGAAAGCCCGATGTTTTGCGCATCGGGCTTTTGTTATTATTCGGCACGCCGCAGGTGCGGGAAAGATGCAAAAATGCTAAGTTCGCCTGTCAGGGAATGAAATTTATTGGGGGGTTACGCTATTTGTGGTATTTTGAACCTTTCTCTATCCGGAAACCGCGATATATCTGTTCAAGCAGAAGTATGCGTGCCAGCTGGTGGGGGAAAGTCATCTTCGACATCGAAAGTTTCATATCGGCACGCTGTTTTACCGCAGGCGCGATGCCGAATGAAGAGCCGATGATGAAATTGAGCGTTGAATACCCCCGCGTGCCGCAGTCTGTCATGGCGGCTGAGAGTTCTTCGCTGGTAAGCTGTTTGCCCTCAATGCACATGGCGATGTTGTAAGCGCCGTTCACATCGAGATATTTCTGCATGGCGGCGGCTTCGCTCTCCAGCGCCGACTGTATCTCCTTGTCGGAAGGGGAGTCGGGCAGACGGCATTCGTTCAGTTCGACTATCTCCACCTTGCAGAAAGCCCCCAGCCGCTTGACATATTCGGCGGCGGCATCGCGCCAGTATTTCTCTTTCAGTTTGCCTACCGTTATCAGATTTACTCTTATCATCAGAAAAGCACCGCCCTTTTCAGTCCTTCTATACCCGCCACAGAAAGCAGGTAGTCATCGCCGCGCTCAAAGTCAGCCAGCGCACCTACCGCACATTTTTCGGCAAGTTCGGGTGTGTTGTTGTGGGGACTTATATGCCCCAGCACGAAGCTGTATACGCCGTCTTTGACCAGTTTTGCAAGTTCCTTGCCGCAGTCGGAGTTCGACAGATGTCCGTGATCTGAGGCTATGCGCGCTCTCAGGTCGGGCGGATACGGGCTGTTTTTCAGCATTTTGGGGTCGTAGTTCGATTCCAGCAGTACCAGCCTGCATTTGGCAAGTTCGGCGTGTATATCAGCGGTAACATGTCCCAGATCGGTACATACTGCGCAGTTTTTGCCGTCAGGGGCAGTCGCCCTGAAACCACAGCTGACGGGCGTATCGTGGGGCGTGTCGAATGCGGTCACCTCAAAGCCGCCGACCTGCACAGGGCGGTCGTTCATCTCGATGAGGTCGGAAGCCGCGCTGACTTTGTCGTTTCGGGCTAGTATCTCCAGATTGCCCCTCAGCGAATAGACAGGCACGCCCAGTTTTTTGGACAGCACTTTCAGTCCTGTGATATGGTCTGAATGGGTGTGGGTGATGAATATAGCCTGCACCGCCTTGCTTTCGATGCCTCTGTCAGCCAGTGATGTGACTATGCGTTTGCAGGAAACGCCTGCATCGATGAGTATGCCCGAATTTTCATCGCCTATATAGGTGCTGTTGCCGCTTGATGACGAGAACAGCGGGAACATTTTAACCATGATAAGCCCCTTTCAAATAATAAGCAACGCCGTCTTCGGTGTTTGCGCCGATCACTTTGTCAGCCTGCTTTTTCAGTTCTTCTGCCGCGTTGCTGACAGCTATGCACTCATCTGCCGCCGCAAACATTGGCAGGTCGTTGAGATTGTCACCGAAAGCGGTGATCTTCTCAAAACCGTATCTGTCCCTCAGCCATTCTACCCCCGCTTTTTTTGAAGCCGAAGCGCTGAAAACTTCGAGATACCAGTCATTGCCGTAAATATCGGGGTAGAATGTCATGCCCAGCGACTTATCTTTTGCCAGTTCATCGCGCAGTGGGAGCAATCTGTCTTTAGTGTCGATAAAGCAGAAATATATCACGCTGCCGCGCACATCTTCCAGCTTTTCAGCCTGTGTGAATGACTTGTAGTACTTGCGCACTCTTTCAGCGTGAAAATCCTTCATCGACTGATTTATCAGCTTGTCAAAGACGGTGTGCATACAGCCCTCTTCCATCATGTACATGAAAGGTGAAAGCCCCAGCTTATCCCTCAGCGCCAGTATCTTTTCGCATGCGGTGTCGGGTATTGTCTTCACCGAAAGATATTCATGACCGACAGGGTCATATATCAGCACGCCGTTCATAAGTATCAGCGGCAGTCTGAGGTCGAGCCCTGCAAGTATCTTGCCTGCCGAAGCGTAAGTTCGCGCCGTTGCCACCGTGAAATTAATGCCCTGCGTGATAAGTTCGTTGAGGATATCTGCGGTGTTTTTCGTTATTTCGGCGTTCTTGTCAAGCAGTGTGCCGTCAAGGTCTGAAATATACAGCTGCATATGCGGCTCCTTTCTCAAAAAATGTGGTTATCCCCCTGAAACACCAAAATAGGCGATGTTATATCGGGACATGAATCATTTAACGGTTATCTTTCCTCGTTATACAGGCTTTTGGGGGAGTGTGCTTAAGGAATAGCCGTGAAAAAATTATGTAAATTTAACAATACCTCTTGCAATTTTAATGCAGATATGTTATACTTATAAAAATTTTATGCAAGGAGGTTATATCAATGAAGTATGTTTGCGACATTTGCGGCTACATCTATGACCCTGAAGAGGGCGCACCAGATGCAGGTGTAGCAGCGGGCACCGCTTGGGAAGATGTTCCCGATGATTTTGTCTGTCCGCTCTGCGGCGTGGGCAAAGATCAGTTCAGCCCTGCCGAATAAGCGCTGAAAGCTGAATAACGCTTCGGGGACATGCCTTGTGCCGTGTCCCCGTTTTTGCATTAAAAATCCCTCTGCCACGCGGCGGAGGGACTTGTTTCTTTGATATACAAAATATCATTGAAAGTTCGCAAGAGCCGTCAAACAAGGCGAGTGTGAACTTTTAATAAGATATTTTGCCGCTGAACTCAATAAAGATCAGCCGGACATCTCAACGCTGTCGTTTTCGGGGACGATAACGCGCTTGATGTCAGCGCCCAGCTTTTGCAGCTTCTCATCGATGCGTTCATAGCCGCGCTGGATAAAGTGGATATTGCCGATCTCGGTCATACCGTCAGCTGCCAGACCTGCGATGACCAGTGCAGCACCTGCACGCAGATCGGTCGCCTGAACAGGTGCGCCGCTGAGGTGATCAACACCCTGTATGATGGCTACCTTGCCGCCCTCGATGGAGATATCAGCGCCCATCTTGCGCAGTTCAGCCGCATATCTGAAACGGTTGTTGAATATCTCTTCGGTGACCCTGCTGGTGCCGTATGCCATAGTCAGCAGAGTTGAGAACTGAGGCTGCATGTCGGTCGGAAAACCGGGGTGCGGCTGAGTCTTTACAGTTGTGTTCTGCAAGGGCTTGTCCACCCATACACGGACGCTTTCGTCATTCTCTTCAACATTTACACCGCACTTGCGCAGCTTTACGGTTATCGATTCAAGGTGCTTCGGGATAACGTTCGCTATGACAACATCGCCCTTAGTAGCCGCCGCAGCCACCATATAAGTGCCTGCCTCGATCTGGTCGGGGATAGTCGCATAAGTGGTGCCATGCAGGTATTCAACGCCTCTTATCTTGATGACATCTGTGCCTGCACCGCGAATATCGGCACCCATAGAGTTGAGGTAATTCGCCACATCTACGATATGGGGTTCTTTCGCCGCATTCTCGATTATCGTCTGACCCTTTGCCCTGACTGATGCGAAGATAGCATTCATCGTAGCGCCGACAGTCACCATATCAAAGAAGATCTGGTTGCCTATCAGCTTGTCAGCCTTTACATAGTTTGCGCCGCGCACCACTTTGTCGGTGGCGCCCAGTGCCCTGAAAGCCTTGAGGTGCTGGTCAATGGGTCTGTCACCCAGATCACAGCCGCCGGGCATCGGCACAAAAGCCTCGTGGAACTTGCCCAGCAGAGTGCCCAGAAAATAACTTGACGCTCTCATCGTTACTGCCTGCTTGTATGGAACTTCGGTGGTGTTGATGGAACGCGGGTCGATATAGATAACGCCATCTCTTTCCATTCTGACCACAGCACCCATGCTTCTGAGGATATCAAGACATTTGGTGATATCACTGATGGCAGGAACATTTTCAAGCGTACAGGGTTCATCGCAAAGTATTGTAGCGGCTACCAGTGCGACCGCAGCATTTTTAGCGCCGCTGATATACACTGTGCCGTGAAGCGGGATACCGCCCCTGATAAAGAACTTCTCCAAAAAAAAACACTCCTTGAGAAACAGCGGGTATATATTTTTTTCTGCCGCTGTATCCGCAATTATTTATTAGCGAAAATACGCTGTGCCGACCGCCGTCGGCTGAAAAAGTCAATAAAAATACAAGGTTTAAAAATAGCTTAAACCTCTTCCCTTACATATTGTATCATACAATTCCCAAAAAATCAATAGTTGGGGATAGCTTTTTTTGAAAATTCGAGAAAATTTTTGTAAATTAGACAAAACGCACCCGCAAATGTGAATTTTTCAGCCGATTTTCAGCATCTCAGAACAAAAGAAAGGACTCAATGGAGTCCAATATAAAAGACTTTTGGCTATTGTGAACAATTTATCCGAGTCGTTCCTGTACTGATTTTTGCCCGAAATTTTGTTCAAGTTTTTGGACTTATGCTAAGAAATGTTAAATCGGCAGACGGGCGGTTAACTGGCGTAAAACGCAGTTTTCAGTGGCTTGCTATTGGTTACGGATTGTAATAATTATTACAAATTGGTTCAGCGAACGTCCGTTCTATCCATAAAAGATCGGCAGGATCGCAGTTAACATTTTTGGACATGTGAACCCCCTTACCCTTAAAATTCTCCGCAGTACTTGCAATTATTCTAAAAGTATGCTATAATTAATTGTTAATATGAAGAATTGTACCCTCTTCGGGCAAAGGAGAGAGCATTTATGCGGATAATGGGCATCGATCCGGGCTACGGTATCGTGGGCTACGGCTTTGTTGAATACGATCACGGCAAGTTCACGCCTGTCAAGGTCGGCACCATAACCACACCGTCGGATATGGAGTTTTACAAGCGTCTGCGGGTGATATATCTCGATATGCAGAAGTTGATAGAACATTACCGTCCCGATGAGATAGCCGTTGAAAAGCTGTTCTTCAACACGAACATAACCACAGGCATAGATGTTGCGCAGGCGCGCGGCGTGACGCTTCTGCCCGCTGTGATGATGAACCTGCCGATATACGACTACACTCCGCTTCAGGTGAAGAGTTCAATAACGGGCTACGGTTATGCCGAGAAAAAACAGGTGCAGGAGATGGTGCGTTCGATGCTTCACCTTGCAAACATAATTAAGCCCGATGATGCCGCCGATGCGATGGCGATAGCCATAACTCACGGGCTTTCGGTAAACACCAGGCGGCTGATGGAAAAATACGACAAAAGCATCAATAAGTGAGGGTGCGTATGGATAATGATGTTAACATATGTGCCGAGTGCGGCAGTGTTTTTCTGCGCGCCGCATCGCAGATGTCGGGGCTGTGTCCCGAATGTGCGCACAGGCTTTACGGATATGATGACTGCGAACATGTCTTTGAGAACGGCAGATGCACAAAATGCCTGTGGGACGGCAGTATCAGCGAATTTATCAGCAAAAACAAGGAGAATTTACCATGATATATTCCGTCAGAGGAAAACTTATACATACCGACGGTGAGATGGCGGTGGTGGAATGCGGCGGCGTGGGCTATGCCTGCAAGACCACTTTCTACACACTGCAAAAGATAGCGGGCGAGAGCGAGGTAATGCTTTACACATACCTTGCGGTGCGCGAGAACGATGTTGACCTCTTCGGTTTTTCGACGACTGAGGAACTGCGCTGTTTCAAGATGCTGATAACAGTTTCGGGCGTTGGACCTAAGGCGGCGCTGTCGATACTTTCATCGAACAGCCCGTCACAGTTTGCGCTGACTGTTGCTACGGGTGACCACAAGTCGCTGACGAAATGCAAGGGTATCGGCGCAAAGACGGCTCAGCGGATAGTGCTTGAACTGAAAGACAAGATAGCCAAAGAGAACACCATATCGGTGCGCGGCGGCGATACCGTTTCAGCCGCACCTGTGATGGGCGGCGCTTTGCAGGAAGCTGTTACAGCGCTTATAGTTCTCGGTTACAGCGAGGGTGAAGCCGCGCAGGCGTTGGCGGGGGCAGACCCGAATGCCACTGTTGAAGAGCTTATAAAGAAAGCTCTGATAGCGCTGGCGAAGTTCTGAAAAAGGGAAAAACTGTGAATGATAACAAGGAACTTGTCAGGGAGATCGAAACAGTAGGCGGATTTTTCAAAGATCTGGATGAAAGGTACGGTCTGATGATACGCATGGGGCTTCTGGCGCTTGCGTATATCATCGCGGCAGTATGCAAGTATATGAGTGCGCCTGTTGAAGTTATGTTTGAACACAGCAGTTCCCAAAACGGTGTATACACGGGCTGTAAAGTTTACCGCGATGACGGTCAGCCATATCTGGGGCTGACGGAAAATAATGAGGTAGTCGAGTCTTATCCTATAGTGAAAAGCGAGTATGACGATGTGATGGATATTGACTATGATATGATGTTTTTCCGCAGAAATACCGAAGCGAATGCGGAGGACTTCAGGAAAACGATGGAGTACAATATGTATCTCGGCGGATACTGCAAAGTGACGCTGAAATACCGCAGCGGAAAGACTGAAAGCACATCGTACTGCACCAAAGAACTTGCCGATAGCATGGAGCGGCTGAGCAGGAAATATGCAGTTGGACATGAAATGCAGTTACAGTGAGGTATGATACAGATAATGCGGGCAAAACAAAGCCCTCGACCATGTCAAAGAGCGACCATCGGCGCGTTGTCGCGGCAGTGAACGAAGCGATGACCCTACGGCAGAGGTCGAGCGCAACATCAGCAAAGCTGATGTTTGGGGCATGGGGGCGACGTTGACTGCGTCGAACGTGGTCAGCCCCATCTAAAATAGGAGAATAAAATGATTGAAGAAAGCGAGTTCGACTTTGAACGTTTCGTTTCCCCGAAAGAGACCGAGCAGGAAACCACAGACGATTTTGAAGTCACTCTCAGACCTCTCAGCCTGAATGAGTATATCGGGCAGGATAAGGTCAAGGAGAATATGAAAATATATATCGATGCGGCAAAGCGTCGCGGTGACAGCCTCGACCATGTGCTGCTGTACGGCCCTCCGGGGCTGGGCAAGACTACCCTTGCGAATATCATCGCCCGCGAGATGGGCGTGAATATCCGCACGACTTCGGGTCCTGCCATTGAGAAGCCCGGCGACCTCGCCGCACTGCTGGCAAGCCTTGAAAAGGGCGATGTGCTGTTCATCGATGAGATACACCGCCTTTCAAGACAGGTGGAGGAGATACTCTACCCAGCTATGGAGGACTGTGTGGTGGATATAATCATGGGCAAGGGTCCTGCCGCAAGGTCGATAAGGGTAGACCTCAACAGGTTCACACTGATAGGCGCAACTACCCGTTCGGGTCAGCTGTCAGCACCTCTGCGCGACCGCTTCGGCATGCTTATGCACATGGAACTTTATACCACTGAACAGCTGACGGATATAGTAAAGCGTTCAGCGACCATACTTGGGGTCGGCTGTGACGATGACGGCGCGGAAGAGATAGCGGGGCGTGCAAGAGGTACGCCGCGTATCGCGAACAGGTATCTCAAAAGGGTGCGCGATTTCGCGGAAGTCATTGGTGACGGGCGCATCACCCGCGATATAGCGGGGCTTGCCCTCAACCGCATGGAAGTCGATTCGCTGGGGCTTGACAGCCTTGACAGACGGCTTCTGGAAATGATAATCAAAGGCTACAACGGCGGACCTGTCGGGCTGGCTACACTGGCGGCGGCGATAGGCGAAGAAGCTGTCACGCTGGAAGATGTCTGTGAACCGTATCTGATGCAGCTGGGATTTCTTGCAAAGACCCCGCGCGGCAGAGTCGCCACACAGCTGGCTTATGACCATCTGGGTATACTCAGGCAGGGGCAGGTGCACTTTTGATAATTCATAATTCATAATTCATAATTCATAATTCATAATTAATGGCAGGGGCGAGTGTTTTTGGGAGGGTTCGGCTTTGGAGATAGTGCCTGTTACAGCTGAGAATGCCTGCGATTTCGGTCGGGTCATATGTGACAGCTGGGGGCAGACCTATCGTGGGCTTATCCCCGATGAGATACTAGATAACAGAAATGCTGAACGCTGGGCGGAAAGGGCAAGGCTTTCACCTGAGGGCAAATATCTTGCCTATGTTGGCGACAAAGCTGTTGGTGCAGTGGGTATGCTGAAAAGTGCGAGGAACTTCTGCACTTATGCTGACAGCTGTGAGATAGTGGCACTCTACGTGCTGAAAGGATATCACCGCAGGGGCGTTGGCAGGGCGCTTATGGAAAAAGCCCTTGAAGGAAATGAAGGCAGAGATACCACGTTGTTCGTACTGAAGGGGAACGATAATGCCATCAGCTTTTACAGGCATATGGGATTTGAATTCACGGGCAGGACGCTTGACGAGGGCGGTATGACCGAACTTGAAATGATGCGAAAAGGAAAGCGGCATCTGTGAAGAGCGTGATAGAAAAGTATTATTTCGCCGCTTATGCGTTAGGTCAGCGGCGGCAGGATATTTTTAGCAGGAGGACTGCTGTTCAGTGTGGTGTCTGCGATAGTATTTGCGATTTTGGGCATTTACGTAAAGATGCGCGGCAGGGTGAAAACTCCTTGCTGTGAATATCGCCATAGCGCGGGTGACAGGTGATGTCACGGGTACTGCGGTATTTTGCATGAAAAAAACATAACACAACAGATGTGGTAAACATAAGATGATATGGGCGCAAAGCCCTGAATAAATATAAGGAGAATTGGAAGATGGGTAGATTATTCGGAACAGACGGCGCAAGAGGTGTCGCAATAACTGAACTTACTTGTGAAACAGCTATGAAGATAGGCAAAGCCGCCGCACTGGTGCTTGCTAAGGACTGTGACCACAGACCTAAGATACTTATAGGCAAGGATACCCGAATTTCGGGCGATATACTGGAAGCCGCACTCTGTGCGGGCATCTGCTCGGTGGGTGCTGATGTGGTGAAGCTGGGCGTGATACCTACCCCCGCGGTGGCGATGCTGGTGAAGAAATATAACGCCGATGCAGGCGTGATGATATCCGCATCACATAACTCGGTGGAATTTAACGGCATAAAGCTGTTTGCAGGCACAGGCTTCAAGCTGCCCGATGATGTTGAGAATGAGATAGAGAAACTCGTGCTCGATAAGCCCGAAGAGATGGATAAACAACTAAGCGAGGGCACAGAAGTCGGCAGGATAACCTATTGCAAGGATGCTGAGTGGGATTATATAAGACATGTCATGAAGACTGTCGATATCGACCTTAAGGGCATCAAGGTGTGCCTCGACTGCGCAAACGGCTCGGCAAGCGTCTGTGCCGAAAGGATATTCAAGGGACTGGGCGCAAGCGTTGTGATGATAAACTCCGAACCTGATGGTACAAACATCAACAAGGAATGCGGCAGTACCCATATGGAAGCGCTGAAAAAAGCAGTCGTTGACAACAAGTGCAGTGTGGGTCTTGCATTTGACGGCGATGCCGACAGATGCCTTGCAGTCGATGAAAACGGCGAACTGATAGACGGCGACAAACTGCTTGCTATATTCTCCAAATTCATGAAAGCGCAGAAGACCCTCAACAATAACTGCTGTGTGGTAACGGTGATGTCAAATCTGGGCTTTTTCAAATTCGCAAAAGCTGAGGGCATAGTAACTGCTACCACTAAGGTCGGTGACCGCTATGTGCTGGAAGAGATGCTCAAAGGCGGCTACAACATAGGCGGCGAGCAGTCGGGTCACATAATACTTCTTGACCATGCAAACACGGGCGACGGCGAGATGACAGGTGCGATGTTCCTGCAAATAATGGCTAAGACAGGCAAAAAGGCAAGCGAACTTGCTTCCTGCATGGAAAGCTACCCGCAGGTGCTTATAAATGTGAAGATAACCGCCGATAAAAAGGGCAAGTGGGATAAAGTTCCCGAAATAACCGATGCTATAAAGATGTATGAAGAAAAACTGGGCGGCGAGGGCAGGATACTCGTCAGAGAGTCGGGTACCGAACCGCTGGTCAGAGTTATGATAGAGGGCAAGAAGACAGGTCTTATCACCGATTATGCCCACAGGATAGCTGAACTTATAGAGAAAATGTGATCTGAGAAAGGCGAACAACAATGTTTATTTCAGAGCTTGTAGGCTCGGTAGTTCAGGTATTGATCTTTGCAGTGATACCGTTTATAGTATGGCTGATCGCAGGAAGAAAAAAAGAAAACTTCCTCAAATGGCTGGGCATAAAAAAGCCCGAAGCTGATAAGCCTGCGCTCAAATGGTGGGGTATTGCCATCGGGGTGATGGCAGTGTACTTTGTCGTATCGCTGCTCATCATGAAATATGTGTTTTCCGATCTGCCCAATGCGACCTCAGATGCTTTCAGCGGAAAGGGCGCCGGTGCGATACCTGCTATACTGGCATATTCGTTTATACGCACAGCCTTTTCGGAAGAGATGCTTTTCAGGGGCTTTATCCTGAAAGGGCTTTCGGGCAAAATTGGTCTTACAGCGGCAAATGCAGTGCAGGCGCTGCTTTTCGGAGCTATGCACGGTGTGCCGATATTTGTAAAGACTCATAATGCGGCTGCTCTCATATTGCTGACAGTGCTGCCTGCTTGTGTAGGCTGGGTGCTGGGCTGGCTCGATGAGAAAAAGAACGGCGGTTCCATAATACCGGGCTGGATACTGCACGGTACGATAAATGTATTTACGGCATTGATGTCTATATAAGGAGCTGAAAACTTATGCGATTTGAATACTGCCCCAACTGCGGCACGAAGAATGTTCCCCGCGAGATAGGGGACGAAGGTATGATACCCTACTGCGAGAACTGCAAGCGTCCCTGGTTCGATATGTTCTCGACATGCGTGCTGAACGTGGTGATGAATGAAGATGACGAAGTACTGTTGATAAGGCAGAGCTACGGCGATACTGCAAAGTTCGTGGGCGTGGCGGGTTTTATGAAAGTCGGTGAAACGCCCGAACAGTCGGCTGTAAGGGAAGTGCTGGAAGAAACAGGGCTGACCGCACTAAGTACGGCTTACATCGACAGTGCGTTCTACGATGGCAGGGATCAGCTGATGCTGGGCATGCTGACCCGTGTGAGGAAGGCAGATACTTCCATTTCGGGGGAACTGCTGGAGGCTAAGTGGTTCACTGTAGATGATGCGATAGATACCGTCCGCGAGGGAAGTATAATACAGCGTTTCATCAAAGCGGCTAAGGAAAAACTGTGAGAGCGCTGGCAGAGGTCGAGGACTTTTTCGATATCGACATTACCGAAAGAGAAAACGACTATCTTATCAGAGTGACACGCAAGTCTGACGGCAAGGACATGAAGTTTACAATGGCGCTGTGCGAATTTGTGTGGTATATGGACTGGTGGTATGACACAAAGGCAAGCTATGATGACGGCGGCTGTGCTGTCGCAAAGGAATGCGACATGGAAGAAATGCGGCTGCGCATAAGAATGTATCTCTTTGAACACAGCAGGATATTCCTTATGTGAACGGAGGAAGAAAATGATATACACTGACCTGACACGCAGGGCGATGACCATAATGTATAAGGCGCATAAAGAACAGCTTGACAAAAGCGGTGTGCCTTATGTCTTCCACCCCTGGCATGTGGCTGAACAGATGGTGACGGAGGAAAGCTGTGCGGCGGCGCTCCTGCATGATGTAATAGAAGATACCGACATCACTGCCGATGACCTGCGAAAAGCAGGTATCACAGAAAGGGTCATTGAGGCGGTGAAACTACTCACCCACGATGATGACGAACCCTATCTCGATTATGTGGCGCGTATAAAGTGTGACCCGATAGCAAGGGCGGTAAAGCTGGCAGACCTCGCCCACAACAGCGATGTGACACGCTTTACAAGACCCCTCACCGACAAGGACAGGGCAAGGCTTGAAAAGTACGCAAAAGCCAAAGAAATACTTAATGATATAAAGGAAACATGACATGAGAATAGCAGAAAACTGGAAGGATTACCGCATACTTGACACCACCGAAGGCGACAAGCTGGAAAGCTGGGGCGGCAAGGTGCTGGTGCGACCCGATCCTCAGATAATCTGGAAAAGCCCGAAGAGGTCTGAAATGTGGGAGAAGGCGGACGGCATATACCACCGTTCATCAAAGGGCGGCGGCGAATGGGAGTACCGCAGGAAACTCCCCGAAAGCTGGAAGATAAACTACGGCGACCTGACATTTGTCATAAGACCCACGGGTTTCAAGCACACGGGGCTGTTCCCCGAACAGGCTGTAAACTGGAACTTTATGGCAGATATGATAAAGAATGCAGGCAGACCGATAAAGGTGCTGAATCTGTTTGCCTACACAGGCGGTGCGACCCTTGCCTGCGCAAATGCAGGTGCGAGTGTTTCACATGTTGACGCTTCAAAGGGTATGGTGCAGTGGGCGCGCGACAACGCGGCGGCATCGGGTCTTTCGGACAAGCCCATACGCTGGCTTGTGGACGACTGCGAGAAGTTCGTGAAGCGCGAGATAAGGCGCGGCAATTTCTATGACGGCATAGTTATGGACCCGCCCAGCTATGGCAGAGGTCCAGGCGGAGAGGTATGGAAGCTGGAGGACTGCATCTACGACCTTGTGAAGACCTGCGCAGGTGTGCTGAGCGACACACCGCTGTTCTTCCTGTTAAACAGCTATACCACAGGGCTTTCACCATCGGTGATGGCATATATACTGAACGATGTGCTGACCACCGAACGCGGCGGAAAGGTCACTGCTGACGAGATAGGTCTGCCTGTTGAAGCCACAGGCGGTGTTCTGCCCTGCGGGTCAACGGCGATATGGTCTGTTTAATTCATAATTGTTGGCAGGCATTATGGTTTTGATGTTTTTGTCGTTCACTTTGAAACGGTGAGTTTGACAGGGAGGAGTACGGCATGTGCAGGAAAGCCGGCATAAAGGCTGACAGATTTACGGCGGCGCTGGCTAAAGCGGTGCGCGGGTATGAGGAAGTTCCCATAAGTGAGATAAAGCGGCGCATAGAAGCGGGCGAGTTTATCTTGCAGGGAAATATAACAGACGGCGAAGTTCTCAAAAGACTGCTTTCGCTTTATGGCAAGTTCACGGCGGAAGGGTTGGAATGTCAGCTTTATGCGGGGGACGAGCCTTGTGAGGTGCAGTATTTTAAAAATCTTTTGGAGTCGTACAAAGAAACAGAGGAATGGACAGAATATATCATGGATATAGAAGCCCGCGAAAATGACGAAGAATGAACAAGCGGCAACGCTTTTCAAAATATATTTACAGGAGGTCACTAAAATGGACGTAAAAGACATAACAAAGGCAGTTGGCGGCGATAATATCGCTAAGGCAGTTGACAAGGCTGTTGACACAGTAGCAGACAAGATCCCCGCACCCAAGTCGGTAAAGGACGAGGTAAAGAAGGAAGTCAAGAAGGTGGCTACCGCTGAGAACATCGAGAAGATAGCTACCAAAGAGAATATCGAAAAGGTAAAGGACGTTGCCGAGAAAGTCATTGACAAGGTAAAGGGCGATAAGTAACAGTAAACGGCTTTATTCCCTGCGGGCAGGCGGGGGAAGTTTTCCCCCGCGAAAATGCCTGCACATAAAAGTAAGGAAAATATTATGAGCGAAAATTTCATCGAGATAAAAGATCTCCGATTTTCATATATAAATGATCTTGAAGAACCGCCCGTAAAAACGGAGGTACTGAAAGGGGTCACACTGAATATCAAAAAAGGCGAGTTTCTCGCTGTGCTGGGTCACAACGGCTCAGGCAAATCAACGCTTGCCAAGTGTATCAATGCCATCAATCTTCCCGAAGCGGGAGGCGTTTTCGTTGATGGCATGGACACTCTTGACGAGGACAACCTGCTGCCCATAAGACAGCGGGTGGGCATGGTGTTCCAGAACCCCGATAACCAGATAGTTGCTACCATAGTTGAGGAAGATGTGGCTTTCGCACTGGAGAATATGGGCGTTGACCCTGCCGAGATACGCAGGCGCGTCGATGATGCGCTTAAAACTGTGGGTATGTATGAGTACAGACTGCACGCACCGCACAAGCTGTCGGGCGGACAGAAACAGCGTGTTGCCATTGCAGGCGTGATCGCCATGCGACCCGACTGCATACTGCTGGACGAGCCGACCGCTATGCTCGACCCGAAGGGCAGGGACGAGGTCATGCGCACCGTAAAGATGCTCAATGAGCAGGGCGTGACTATCGTGCTGATAACCCACTATATGGAAGAGGCGGCTCAGGCAGAACGTGTGGTGGTCATAGACGGCGGCAAGGTGGTCATGGACGATATCCCCCGCAGGATATTCGCACAGGTTGAAAAGATGAAAGAACTGGGTCTTGATGTGCCGCAGGTCACAGAACTTGCGTGGGAACTGCAAAAGGCAGGATATGACATCTCCACCGAGATAATCACAGAAGACGAGTGCGTGGCTAAGCTGGCAGAACTGCTGGGCGGGGTGTGATACAGCATTTTTAAATATGACTATCCCTTTAGCACACCACTGCAAAATACCTTTATCAATGAGGAAAAACTGAGTTGATGTTATCTTTCCCCCGCCGCAGGCGGGGGAAAGATAACCGCCAACTGTATTTGGTTCCCGATATAACATCGTTTATTTTGGTGTATCAGCGGGATAATCACATTTTTTAATAATAAGTGAGGTAATATGGACATCACTGAAAAACTGCTTGCCGAAAAACGCGCAGGACACAGGGGCGGCATTTATAATAAAATGCAGGTAGATTTTGCCTATAACTCAAACCATATCGAGGGAAGCAGGCTTACCCATGACCAGACGAGGTATATCTACGAAACAAAAACAGTGGGTGTCACCGCAGAAAACACTGTGCGGGTCAATGATATAGTTGAAACTGTCAACCATTTCCGATGTTTTGACCATATACTTGATACACTGGGCAGACCGCTTACCGAAGATTTTATAAAAGATCTGCACCGCAGGCTGAAAAACGGTGTCTTTGATGAATACGCAGTCATAGACGAATATAAGCGAGAGCCGAATGAAGTCGGCGGTATGCTGACAGCTTCTCCCGAAGCTGTTTCAGACAAGATGCACGCTCTGCTTGACAGATACAGCGGCAGAAAACTCAGCCTTTATGATATAGCTGAGTTCCATGTAAGGTATGAACAGATACACCCTTTCTATGACGGCAATGGCAGAACGGGCAGACTGATAATTTTTAAACAGTGCCTTGAAAACGGCATCATACCTTTCTATATCGATGATAACGATAAAATGTTCTATTATATGGGCTTGAAGGAATGGCAGACTGAGGGCAGTGATGAGCGGCTGATAAATGTCTTCCTCGCCTCGCAGGAAAGCATGAAGGCAGTGCTTGACTATTTCAGGATAGACTATAGCAATCCAACTATTTAAATTCACAAAATCCAGTCGCAAAAGCTCGGCTCTATGGATTTTGTGACTGGATTTTGTCTGAATTTTAAGGCGGATTGCTATATGACAGGTCATATCTGACCTATAAGGATATAAAGGCTTCGGGCGCAAAGACCTGAGCCATAGACGGAGAAAGTAAAATGGCAGTAATAAAAACCGAAGACCTCACCTACGTTTACGGTGACGGCACGCCCTTTCGCAAGGTCGCGGTAGACCATGTGAATTTAGAGATAGAAAAGGGCGACTTTGCGGGCGTGATAGGGCATACAGGCTCAGGAAAATCCACGCTGATACAGCATTTTAACGGACTGCTGAAACCAACGAGCGGTTCGGTGTATATAGACGGCGAACGCCTCTGGGACGACAAGGCGCGGCTCAGATCCATTCGCTTCAAGGTGGGGCTGGTGTTCCAGTACCCCGAATATCAGCTTTTTGAGGAAACGGTTTATAAGGATATCGCCTTCGGTCCAAAGAATATGGGGCTTGATGAGGAAGAGATAGACCGCCGTATAAAAGAAACTGCAAAGCTGGTGGGACTTTCCGACAGCGTGATGCAGAAATCGCCTTTTGAACTTTCGGGCGGACAGAAGCGCCGCGTAGCTATCGCGGGCGTTATGGCTATGGAACCCGAAGTGCTTATCCTCGATGAACCTGCATCGGGTCTTGACCCGAAAGGACGCGAACAGATACTTGGTATGATAAAGGAGTACCATAAGGCTAAGGGCAATACCGTCCTGCTGGTATCACATTCGATGGAGGACATCGCCCGCAATGTCAATAAGATACTGGTCATGAACGACTCAAAGCTGTTCTGCTATGATGATACCGCAAAGGTGTTCCACCGTTCGGCTGAACTTGAAAAGATGGGTCTTGCAGTACCGCAGGTAACCCGCGTGTTCAGCCGCCTGAAAGCTATGGGCTTTGATATGGGCGAAGACGTTTATACAGTTAAATTCGGCAGCAGTCTGCTGCTTGACAGGCTGGGGAGGAAGAGCGCCAAGTGATAAAGGATATAACCATAGGACAATACTTTCCGGGTGATTCGGTGCTGCACCGCATGGACCCAAGGGTCAAGATACTGCTGACAGGCGTGTTCATAGTCATGCTGTTTGCGGCAAAAGGCATCGAGGGACTGGCTGTGGGCATACTGTTCACGGTCACGGCTTTCCTCTTCTCGAAGATACCGCTGAAAATGATGGGCAAAAGCCTTAAGCCCATAGTGCCCATAGTGATATTCACGGCGGTGCTGAACCTGTTTTTCATACGCACAGGCAAGGTGCTGTGGGAGTGGAAGATGATAAAGCTGACACAGGACGGCATCGATACATCGCTGTTCATGGTGATAAGGATAATCTGTCTGATATGCGGCAGTTCTCTGCTGACCTATACCACATCGCCCATAGACCTGACAGATGCCATAGAACGACTGCTGAGTCCCCTTAAAAAGATAAAAGTGCCTGTACATGAACTGGCAATGATGATGACCATAGCACTGAGATTTATCCCGACACTCATCGAAGAAACAGATAAGATAATGAGCGCCCAGAAAGCACGCGGCGCTGATATGGAAACAGGCAGCATACTGCAAAAAGCAAAGGCACTGATACCTGTGCTGATACCGTTGTTCGTGGCAAGTTTCCGCCATGCCGAAGAACTGGCACTGGCGATGGAATGCCGCTGCTATCACGGCGGCGAGGGCAGAACACGCATGAAACAGCTGAAAATGAGCATATCAGACCTGTGGGGAGCCTTGTTCTGCGGTGTATTTCTTGCAGGCGTTATCGTGGTAAATCATGTATTTGGTTAAGCTAAACTATACAATATGTATGAGAGGAGTGCAGTGGCTTGTCACAAGCGGCTGAAAATAAGTATTCACCGAAAAAGCTGATAAAAACCTTTGTATTTGCGGCAATACTTTTCTGGGTTGGCATACTTCCTACATTGATACTGTCAGGTGGCAGATATGTTATCGGAAGTGACTATAATGCACAGATGATTCCGTTCAGCATGCACTATTACGAACTTTTCCATAATGGCATGCCCGAATTTGACTGGAAAATGGACATGGGCATGGGTACTGTTCCCGGTTTTTCGTTTTATAACCTGTTCGGACCGTATACTTTGCTTAGTCTAATATTTCCCGCCGCGTTCATGCCCTATCTGATAACACTGTTAAACGGAATAAAGTTTGGTGTTATGGCACTTGGCGCACATCTGTATTCTGCGAGATATGTTAAAAAAGCCGATACTGCATTCATATGCGGCATGCTTTATGCGTTCTCAGGCTTTATGGTCACTAATTTGATATTCCATTTTATTGATATCATATCGCTGTTCCCACTGGTCATGTTTTGCTTTGACAGACTGCTGTATGAGCGAAGAGGTGTGGCTTTCGCGATAATGCTGGCAGTCACGGGAATGACCAATTACTATACATTTTTCAGTATATGTGTTTTCCTGCTGCTGTATTTTATGGTCAAGCTGTTCTGCAAGGAAATAAAGATCGATGCAAAGCTGTTCTCAATGCTCGCGCTGGAAACGCTCTGCGGAGTGCTTATGACAGCTGTCGTGCTTCTGCCTGCGGTAATGTCACTAAAAGGCAATAACCGCGCGGGTGACCTGATATTTGACCATAATCTGCTTGCTTATGAGGAATCGGGCACTGTACTGAGGATAATACAGTCATTGTTCCTTCCGCCCGAACAGGGGTGCGGGCTGTTCTTCTCGCAATTTGAGCTGAATTTTTCCACCTGCACACTGTTCATACCGCTGTTTGGCATAATTGGTGCGGCAAGTGAGTTTTTACATAACAGAAAAAGCTGGTACAGCAGATTGATGGCAATATGTGCGGTAATAGCTGTAGTGCCGCTGTTAAACAGTGCTTTCTCGGCTTTCAATGCGCATTACTATGCACGCTGGTTCTTCATGCCCATACTGATAATGGTGATGATGACAGGCAGGTACACCGAAGATTTTGAGAACAGGGAGATAAAAACAGGCATTAAGATCTGGTTTGGTGCAGTGGCGATGTTCATCGCATATGCGGTGTACCTGATACTGAGTACCGAAACTTATAAAGATTATGTTTCGCTGTATACAGGGGTGCTGTCATATGCGCTGATATGCGCGGGTGCATTGTATGTGATAAGATACAGGGATAATAAAAGGCTGAACGCAAAAAATCTCAGCAGGATAGTCTGCGGCTTCTGTGCGGGGATACTGCTTTTCAATACGGTATCCGTATCAGCGACGATGCTCTGGGAAGATGCCGATATGGAATCGCTGATAAACTATAATGACGGCATCGCGCCTGATACCGAAGATGACAGCGAATTTTACCGAGTGATAGCAGATGTCACAAGGCTCACTGAATCAACAAATGTCCCGCTTTACTGGGGATATCCTCAGATGGAGTTGTTCAACAGCTGTGTTCCTGCTGAAACCACCGATTTTTATTCGAAACTCGATCAGGTCAGGGAACAGGGAGCTGTTTCAAAATATGATGAGCAGTATTCGCTGTATTCGCTTACTTCCGTTAAGTATGATATTCTCTGCAACGTGCCCAATCAGGGCGGCGTAGAGGTAGAGCCCGAGCATGTAAAAATGCTTAGAAAAGGCTTTGAACTGAAAAATGTCTGCGGGCATTATGTGATATATGAGAATACAAATTTTGTACCGATGGGGTTTGCGTATGACTACTATCTACCCGAAACAGATTTCCCCGATGTAGTAGATGACGGGACTTATGATTCGGACGAGATAACAAGGCGTGAAAATCTGTGCATGAAGGCTTTGATGCTCACTGAGGAGCAGATAAATAAATACAGTGGTATCATGCAGAAACTACCAGATGACTTGGCAGGCGATACAAGCTATGAAACTTATGTAAAAGACTGTCAGGCAAGGCGCGAAAGGGCAGCATATGAGTTTGTGCCCGATGAAAAGGGATTTACCTCAAAGATCAACGCCGTAAAGGACGAGCTTGTGTTCTATTCTGTCCCGTGGAACGATGGTTTTACCGCATATGTAGATGGTAATGAAACTGAGATAGAAAAAGTTTTCGGCGGGCTTTGTGCGGTGTTCGTACCGAAAGGCGATCACACCGTAAGATTTGATTACAGCACTCCCGGGCTGAGAACAGGTATGAAAATAAGTATCTGTGCATCGTCAGTGCTGGTGGTATATACTATGTGCTGTATCGTTTTTGGAGTAAGGAGAAGAAAGGGTAAGAAGTAATGGAGAATACATTCTATCCCGAACTGGGAATGACCGAAAAGGAGCTAATGAAAAAGCTGCCGTTCACAAAGGCGACAAACGGTGCTACGGGTGAAACTCTGGATTTCACATGGTACGGCAGGATACCTAAGGGCTGGCGCATAGCATTCGGTCTTGATATGCTGAAAGAAATGGCAGCAGAATATAAGAATTTCACGCGGCACGACAGAAAGAACTGGCGTGTAACAGGCGTTTTGGAAAAATACGGTGAACTGCGCATCTACACAGGTCTTACCACACCTAATATGGACGCTATACTTGAAAAGTACACCGCGCTCAGCCACAAGCGATGCGTTGACTGCGGCAGACCTTGCAAGCAGCGCGGCGATGGCTGGATATATACCATGTGCGATGACTGCTACGAAGCAATGGTCGAGCGTGAGGGTCACGGTGCGAACCTTTCAACACCGTTCTGACAGCCGACCGAAAAAGGAGAAAAGCTATGGGAATGCGTAAAGATATCAACATCAATATCAATAAAGATAAGAAACCGACTGTTGAACAACGAGTAGAAAAACTTGAAAAATATAAAGAGGAAGAACTGGAAAAGAAGATACAGATACTTGAAAGACGCATAAGAAAACTGGAAAAACGTGTAAACGGAGGTAGCGCAATGTCAAAGATACTGTCAGAGCTCATCGGTCAGGAGGTCATACTGAACATCAGCCGTGAAGAGGTCAGGTGTAAGGTGCTGGATGTCGATGAGGACTGGATAAAAATACTTATTCCCGCTAAAAAGAATGGTATAGATGTTACCATCACAAAACCGATCACCGAGCTGAAAGAGATAACATATCTGCCGAAGGCAGCGCTTGATCTGATGGGATGAGAAACTTTAAAGTAACTTTAGCATACGACGGCAGCGGTTATCACGGCTGGCAGCGTCAGTCGAATGCACTGGCTGTGCAGGAGGTGGTGGAGAACGCTATCTTCAAGCTGACAGGCGAAAAAGTGGTGGTGCAGGGCTGTTCAAGAACAGATGCGGGCGTGCATGCAAGAATGTATGTGCTGAGTATGGAACTTGAAAGCACCATAACCCCGCGCGGGATACAGCTGGGACTCAATTCGTGGCTGCCCGATGATATAAGCGTCATCGGCTGTGAGGAGTGTGAAGCGGGCTTCCATGCGCGATACCACTGCAAGGGAAAAGAGTACGAGTATATCGTGCATAACAGCAGGATAAAGGATCCGTTCCTTAAGAACACCGCTTTCAGAAATACCTACCCGATAGACGAAGTGCTGCTGGACAAGGCGGCTAAGGACTATGTGGGTGAGCATGATTTCAAGGCGTTCTGCTCGACAGCCTGCGACAAGGAAATAACTGTGAGAACAATATATCGTTTTGATGTCAGGCGTGAGGGTGAACTGGTCATCTTCACTGTGGCAGGAAACGGATTTTTGTATAATATGGTCAGGATTATGGTGGGAACACTGCTTTTCATAAACGAGGGTAAGATAGCCGCAGACGCGATACCCCGCATCATTGAGTCGAAAGACCGCACAAAAGCAGGCAAAACTGTCCCGCCTCAGGGATTGTACCTGAACAAAGTTTATTATGATAAGGAACCTGAAGATTGAGTAAAAAGGGTAAGGGAAGAAACAGAAAGGCAAATGCCAATGTCGGCAAAAAACTGCGTGAAGCAAAAGCTAAGGCAGAAGAAACTTTAGAAGCTGCCGACGAACAGGAAAAAGATATCTCCGCCGAAGCTGCCGCAGAGGTACGTGAAGCGCCGCATAAAGAAGTGAAGACTGCTCCCGTAAAAAAGCACAGACAGTCTGCACCGAAGAAAAAGGCAGCACCCCCGCGTGATGCGGCTGAGATAGCCCGTGAGAGCATAAAGCATACGAGAACAGGCGGTATCCCCGATGAGAACGAGCCGCCCCGCAGACGCAGAAGAACGGGCGGCAAGCGAAAAACGCCCACCGCTGAGGAGATACGTGAAGCAAGGGCGCGTGAAAAGAACAAGCGCCGCATACGTACAGCAGCAGCACTGGTGATAGTGGCGGCTTTTGCGCTGACAGCATATTTCACAAGACAAAGCTGGGTGCCTGCACTTGAAAAAGTACTCAACCGCCCGAAAGAAACTATCGTCAATGACGGCGAGGTCAAAAAGGGCAATTTCCCGCTGAGTTTTGATGAAGGTTCGGTTAGCAGCATCGGCAGTACAGGCAGCTACCTGCTCTGCCTTGACAAGAACCAGCTTAAATTCTACGATGAGGACGGCAACGAAACAAATTCGTTCAGCCATAACTACGCTGACCCCGTTATGAAAGCCTCAGACAAGAGGGTGCTTCTCTACGATAAGGGCGGCAGTTCACTGATGGTGGTGGGCAGGAAGAGCGAGATGTTCTCAAAGGTCGTGAAGAACCGCATCATAATGGCAGAGATAGCAGAGAATAACAATGTGGCAGTCGTTACCTCAGATGAAAAGTATGCCGGCATACTGACAGTCTATGATGGCAACGGACGCGAGATATTCAAGTGGTCAAGCAGTTCATCGCTGATCAGCGTGACATTTGATGAAAGCGGTAACGGCTGCTTCGTCACTACCTATTCAAGCCGCGGCGGTACTCTCAGTTCAGTGGTGAGATATTTCAGCTTCGATACCGAAGAACCCGTTATGCAGAGCGAAGCGCTGCCCTGTCTGGCATTGCAGGCGATGGAAAATGATAACGGCGACTTCTGGGTGGCAGGTGATACCGCATTCTATAAGCTGGATAAGGACGGCAAGATAAGTTTCGGCTACAGCTATCAGGGCGGGCTGAAAGATTTCTCGCTAGGCCGCGAATGCGCGGCAGTTACTCTCAGCGGTGTCAGGCGGCGGTCAGCTGAACTGCTGATATTTGACAGCGACTCCGAGAAAACTGCTCCCGAATATACCGTCAGCACCGATGACGGTGATCCTGAAAGGATAAAGATAAGCGGTAACAAGATAATACTTCTTAAGGATAACAGCATAAACTGTTATGATGTCTATGGCAACCTCGCTGCCACCGCAGAGTGCAGTTCCGATTACAGCGATTTCGTCTATTTCGGAGATAATGTGTACTTCTGCGACCTGCGTGAGGTCAACAAGATATCCTTTACCACGTAAGGGGGGGCGAGATATGGCATCTATAATATTTGATATCATCGTCCTCATAATACTGATAGTGACCTGTATAGTGGGCTATGTCAAAGGATTTCGCAAGTATTTCATAGGTATACTCGCAGCAGTCATCGCTACGGCGGCATCAGCCTTTGCATCTGACCATCTTGCAGGACCTGTCTATGACAGGTATATACGTGATGATGTAAAGGCGCATGTAACAAAAGCGATAGAAGATTTCGACCCGAAAAAAGTGGTCATGCAGAAACTTCGTGAACAGGGCTACGGCGAACTTGTTACCGAGCAGGAAGTTTCTGATATGATATCCCAGGGCGGCGACTACCTTGAAAATCTCAGCGGTCTGCTCAAGCAGAAAGGCGCTGACAGCAGCGAGATAGACCTCCTGCGGCAGAATATAGACGGATACTTCAACAGCGAACTGCCCGATACCATCAATAAGCAGCTTGATGAAACAGGGCTGACCCCATACATCGACCGCGTGAGTATCCCGACAGACCAGCTGCGCGAATGTGTCACCCGCGCAGCCACACAGAGCAAGGAAGATGCGGCGGACTACATCGTTGAAAAGGCGATAAAGCCCATACTCGTAGGCGTTGTCAGGACAGTCCTGTTCGCGGTGTGCTTCGCAGTGGTCATGCTGCTGCTTAAACTGGTGATATTCATTTCGGGCGTTACCGACACGATACCCGAAGTCAAGGCGGCAGACCGCTTTGCGGGACTGGTGCTTGGTGCGATAAAGGGTCTGCTGTACTGTGCGGTGATGGGCTGGGCGCTCAGCTTTTTCTGTACCGCCACCAAAAACAGCATGACGGTCTTCAACGCTGATATAGGCGGGAAGACATTCCTGTTCAGATATTTCTTTGACTTTTTCTATAAATGATATAAATAGTAAGCGAAAGGAGAATCAAGTATGATAAAATGTTCAAGATGCGGCAAAAGACCTGCGGTGGTATTCGTATCATCGGCAAACCCCAATGACCCTACAAAGGCAATGAAGAACGAGGGTCTGTGCCTTAGCTGCGCAAGAGAACTGAAAATACCTCAGGTAGAAGACTACATCAAGAAGATGGGTATTTCAGACGAGGACATCGAGGCAATGAACGATACCTTTGAAGACCTTGACGACGGCATGGATTTTGAGCCGGGCGGCAGCGGCACAATGCCTGATATACTGTCGAACCTCTTCGGCGGCATAAAGAATATGGCTGACAATCTGGAGAAGAACCTGACAGGCGGTGAGGGCTTTGGAGCTGTCAGACCCGACTCTTCATCAAGAAAGCGCGAGAAAGGTGAAGACCGCGCAAAAGAGCCTGTCGGCAGGAGCGGAAAGAAGCTGAAATTCCTCAACAATTACTGCACCAACCTTACCCAGAAAGCCCGTGACGGCGAACTTGACAACATCATCGGCATAGAACGCGAGATATCGAGAGTCGAGCATATCCTGTCGAGAAGACAGAAGAACAACCCCTGCCTGATAGGTGAAGCCGGTGTTGGAAAGACCGCCATAGCTGAGGGTATCGCCCAGAAGATAGTCAAGGGCGATGTGCCTTTCCATCTGGCTGATAAGGAGATATATCTGCTCGACCTGACTTCGCTGGTGGCAGGTACACAGTTCAGAGGTCAGTTTGAGAGCCGCTGTAAGAGTCTTGTGGAAGAGGTAAAGGCTGAGGGCAATATAATCCTGTTCATCGATGAGGTGCATACTCTCGTGGGCACAGGTGACTCCGAAGGCAGCATGAATGCCGCAAATATCCTTAAGCCCAGCCTGTCAAGGGGCGAGATACAGGTGATAGGTGCGACAACTTTTGCTGAGTACCGCAAGTATATCGAGAAGGACTCAGCCCTTGAAAGACGCTTCCAGCCCGTCACAGTCGGTGAACCCACTGTTGAGGACACTATCACCGTCCTTGAAGGCATAAGCAAGTACTACGAAGAGTACCACCGCGTACATGTCAGCAACGAATCGCTGAGAAAGTGCGCCATACTCTCCGAAAGATACATCAACGACCGTTTCCTGCCCGATAAAGCCATCGACCTGCTGGACGAAGCCTGCGCATGCGCAAGCATCAGGACTCCTGAGATAGGCGAGTACGACAAGCTGAAAAAGGAACTGAAAAAGCACATCGACAAGGCAGACGCACTCGAACAGGGCAACGACCCCGATTATGAAGCCATCGCACGCGAAAAGAGCGAGGTCAGCCGCATGCAGAAACAGCTTGATGACCTGAAAGAAAAGCTGGATCAGGTATATGTGACCGATGATGACATATCAAAGGTCATAGAACTGTGGACAGGTATACCCGCCAACAAGATCGCACAGAGCGAATTCAATAAGATCAGAAATCTGAAAGACGAGATGTCAAAGCGCATCATCGGTCAGGAAGAAGCTGTGGATAAGGTGGCAAAAGCTATCAAGCGCACCCGCGTGCAGCTTGACAAGCGCCGCCGCCCCGCATCGTTCATCTTTGTGGGACCTACAGGCGTGGGCAAGACCGAACTGGTAAAGGTGCTTGGCGAGTCACTGTTCGATGCCACCGAACCGCTGATAAGGATAGACATGTCCGAGTATATGGAGAAGCACAGCGTTTCCAAGCTGATCGGTTCGCCTCCCGGATATGTGGGCTTTGACGAGGCTGGTCAGCTGACCGAAAAGGTAAGGCGCAAGCCCTACAGCGTGGTGCTGTTCGATGAGATAGAAAAGGCGCACCCCGATGTCATGAACCTCCTTCTCCAGATACTTGACGAGGGCAGGCTGAACGACTCACAGGGAAGAAGTGTTTCTTTCGAGAATACCGTCATCGTCATGACCTCCAATGCGGGTGCCGCTGACAAGGATTCGGGCGTGGGCTTCAACAAGACCGCCACCGAGATAGCCGAAAACAAGGCTATGAAGGCTCTGCGTGAGTTCCTCAAGCCCGAATTTCTGGGCAGAGTTGACGAGATAGTAATGTTCAACCCGCTGACTAAGGAAGACTACGCTAAGATAGCCGCACTGATGCTGGACGAGATGAAAGCGCCGCTGTCCGAAAAGGCAGTCAAGCTGGAATACACCGATGATGCACTTAAGCTGATAGCTGAAAAGAGTCACGGCAACCGTCTGGGCGCAAGAGATATCCGCCGCGTTATCCGCACCGAGATAGAGGATAAAATTGCCGAAGTCATCGTTGAAAAGGGCGAGGGCAGTATAACTCTCGTTAAAATAGCGGCTGACGGCGACAAGCTGACCGTCACCACCGAATGATATGCTTGACCCTCAGATAAGGGATAAGCTGTTCTTTGAAATCGAAACGACTTCCCCGAAGATACGCATTTTCGAGGAAGTCGTTATCGGTAAGTCGAGGTGTGATTTCTATGCCGTCACCGATAAGCTGACAGGCTACGAGATAAAAAGCGATGCTGACAGCTATGCACGCCTGCGCTCGCAGGTGAAAAGCTATGACAGCTTTTTTGACGAGAATTACCTTGTTGTCGGCAGAAGCCACCGCAAGTCTGCCGAAGCCCATATACCCGAATACTGGGGCGTTATAGTCGTTGATGAAGACAGCATAGAAACAGTCAGGTGCGCCCGCCCGAACCCGAAAGCAAAGCTGTCAAACCAGCTGAGGCTTCTATGGAAAAGGGAACTGTGGAACATTCTCGACAGGTTCAGCCTGCCGAAATATCGCAATTGCAGTCGGCAGTTCATAACAAAAAAACTGCTCGCCTGCATTGACGAACAGCTTTTAAAGCCTGAGATATGTCATGAACTCTTCGAGCGCGATTATGTCGAAGAGGGCTTTGTATGATATAGAAAAACCATCGCCGCTCAAGCGTGACGATGGTTTTTGTTTTATACGGCTATCCCGCCGACATACCACTAAAAAATGACACGGTTATGTCGGCGTGTAAGGCGGTGTGCCTCACAGCTTCTTTATACCCTTTACCTGAGCCGCTATCTTCGATACATCGGTGACATTCACCTTGCCGTCGCCGTTCACATCTGCCTTTGATTTGCCCGCGCTGTCCAGCGACTTAACGCCCTTTACCTGTGCCGCAGTCTTTGAAACATCGGTGACATTCACCTTGCCGTCACTGTTCACATCGCCTGCGCCGCCGCTGCTTCCGCCTGCGTAAACGTAGTTCAGTCCGTTCTGCTTGACATAAGTTTCGCCCGCTGTGCCTGCTGTGACTCTGGCAGTAAAGCCGCTGTCTTTCTGCGTGTTGATATCAAAGCCGATGGCATAATAGCCCACATTCTGCACACTTGCGGGTATGGTGAGCGATTTAAGACCGGTACATCCGCGAAATGCTTCGTCAGAGATATAGCACAGACCATCGGGAATGGTCACGCTTCTCAGTTTCGGGCAGTCATAGCACATCGACTGCGGTATGCTGTCCAGCTTTGAGGGCAGTACCAGCGTTTCGAGATCCTTACAGCCTGAGAAAAGTTCACTGCCCAGTACAGTCTGTGTACTCGGTATGGTGACGTTCTTCAACGCAGTGTTCGCAAAGCATATCCTGCCAATATACATGACAGATGAAGGTATGTTTATGTAGCTGAGCTTAGTGCAGTCAAAGAAAGCCTGGTCTTCCAGTACCTCAACATTTTTGCTCATCTGCACTGATGTCAGTTCATAACAGCTGTAAAATGCGCCCTCATGTATTATCTTAACGGTATCGGGTATAACTACTGTTTTCATGTTCTTATGGAACATAAATGCGTTCTCATCTATCTCGACCACTGTGTTGCCGAAGATCGTTTCGGGTATTACAATGTTCTCGGTATTGGGGCTGACACACTTTTTGATGGAGCATGTTCCGTTGCCAAATTCGTTTATAACGAATGCACCTGTTGAATTTTCTGCGTGTGCCACTATCGCACCGCTGTCCACTGCACATGGCAGATAAGCCGCCCCGCCGAATATTACAGTCAGTGCCAGTGTGAATGCCGCTATTCTCTTCATAAAAATGTTCCTTCCTTCTGACGGGAAACTCCCGTGACCAATTATCGTTTGTCTTTTTGAAAGCACAGCGGCGGTGAAATCACCGCCGCTTGCTTTTTTGCTGTTTTCTCCGTTTTCTTTTTCTCCACAAAGTTCTTCCGCGACCGTTACAGCTTCTTTATGCCCTTTACCTGAGCCGCTATCTTCGATACATCGGTGATATTCACCTTGCCGTCACCGTTCACATCAGACTTTGAAATGCCTGCACTGTCCAGCGACTTAACGCCCTTTACATGTGCCGCTATCTTTGAAACATCGGTGACATTCACCTTGCCGTCATCGTTGATATCGCCCTTTGTTTCAAACTCAGGTATGGGCTGACCCTCATAGTACACATAAGGCACCGAGAAGTTCTTTGCATATTCCTCAGCAGGGGAGTTCTGATAAACATACATCTTGAAACCCTCGATATTCTGTATGGTATCGCCGTTGTATCCAAAACCTACAGCATAGTCATCTATCGAAGCACCGGCAGGTACTAACAGTGCTTTCAGCGATGTACAGTCTATAAATGCGTTTCCGCCTATCCTTTTAACACCCTCAGGGATATCGCATCTTGTAAGTGACGGGCACTTGTTGAATGTGTAGCCGGGCAGTTCTTCAAGACCCGCAGGCAGTTTAACATATCTGAGGTTCTTGCAGTCAGCGAATACCAGTGCTTCCATATCTGTTACAGAATCGGGCATGCTGACGCTCACAAGGCTGTCATCGCCCCAGAAGCACGAATTTTTCACAGTTGTGACGCTGTCAGGTATGCTGATATTGGTCAGCGAGTAGCAGAGGAAGAAAGCGTGGTCGCCCAGTACCTTGACAGTGTCGGGAATGTTTACAGTGACAATACTGCGGTTAAGCGCGAAAGCACGTTCGCCTATCTCAGTCACGGTCTTTCCGCCCAGTGTCGAGGGTATCTTCACAGTTGCTTCACTGCCTGTGTAATTTTCTATCACCACAGTGCCGTCAGCCTTGACATTGTACTGGTAAGCACCCTCAGTGAACTCACCTGTTGCCGCGCTTGCAGTCAGTACAGCACCCGCAGAAAACTCCTGCATCGGCAGATAAGCCGCACCGCCCAGTGTCATTACCAGCGCCGCCAGAATCGCTATCGTCTTTTTCATGTTATTCTCTCCTGTTCTGTATTATCGTATTATCGGCTTTTTCAGCCCACAACAAATATTATAGGATATTGCCGTAATTTTGTCAAGCAACAATATTAGCAAATTCGCAACAATTAGTAGCATTTTTTGCTTTTATGACTATCCATTTATAGCAATCCAACTTTTTAAATTCACAAAATCCAGTCGCAAAAGCTGGGATTTATGGGTTTTGTGACTGGATTTTGTCTGAATTTTAAGGCGGATTGCTATAGCATACAGGCTGAAAATGTGGTAAACAAAAGGAGCGCTGAGAGTTTTGTTTACCACATTAAGTTCTGTAAAACTGCTGTTTTGCGGCGTGTCAGCGGTGTGTATCCTCACAAAAAAGCACCCCCGCAAAAGCGGAAGTGCTCCATCTGTCTATATGTGCCTTGTATCAGTCAAATCTTTCATCGATAACGCGGGCAGTCTTCTTCATGCTTCTCGGCAGAACGCCTATCTCTACCACCTTTACGATGGGTGTGAAGCCTATCCTGCTCTTGACCTTTTCAGCGATGCGCTTTGCAAGGTCTGCGAAATCAACATGACCGTTGGTTTCAACGTATATGCGCATGGTATCCTTGCCGTCAAGGTGAGAAATGCGTATCTGGTATTCACTGGATATCTCATCGAACTCAGCCAGAACTTCCTCTATCTGCGAGGGGAACACGTTAACGCCCTTTATCTTCATCATGTCGTCAGTTCTGCCCCTTATAGTGTCTATGCGGGGGAACTTTCTGCCGCAGGGACATTCGCCGGGTATTATCCTCGAAAGGTCGTGTGTGCGGTAGCGTATCAGCGGCGCACCCTCCTTGACCAGTGTGGTTATGACTATCTCGCCCCACTCGCCGTCAGGCAGGTTCTCACCTGTCTTTGGGTCGATTATCTCAAGATAGAGATAGTCGTTCCAGTAGTGCATGCCTGTGTTGTACTCGCAGTTTATGCCGATACCGGGACCGTATATCTCGGTCAGCCCATAGATGTCGTAAAGTTCGATGCCAAGTTCGTTGGAGATGCGCTCTCTCATCTTATCCGACCATCTCTCGGAACCGATAACGCCCTTTTTCAGGTGTATCTTGTCCTTTATGCCCCTCTTCTGTATCTCCTCAGCCAACAGCAGTGCATAGGAGGAAGTCGAGCAAAGCACAGTGGTTTCAAGTGCCTGCATCATTTCAAGCTGTTTCTCGGTGTTTCCGGGACCCATCGGCACAGCCATCGCGCCCAGCTTCTCACAGCCGTTCTGGAAGCCTATTCCCGCAGTCCACAGACCATAGCCGGGAGTTATCTGTATCCTGTCCTTTTTGGTGATGCCCGCAACTTCGTAGCATCTCTTGAACATCTCGCCCCAGTCGTCAACGTCCTTTGCAGTGTAGGGTATTATGACAGGCTTGCCTGTTGTACCCGATGAAGAGTGTATGCGCACTATCTCGTCCTCAGGCGCAGTCATCAGCCCCAGCGGGTAAGCATCTCTCAGATCCTTTTTCTCCGAGAAAGGCAATTTTGCAAAATCTTCGGGCGAATTTACCTCGCTTATGCCTGCCTCTTCCAGCTTTTTGCCGTAAAAGCTGTTCGATTCGATCAGCGCCCTTATGCGGTCGTTGACCTGTTCCAGTTGTTTTTCGGTTATCTGCATGTTTATTCCTCCTTGATAAAGCGCGTAAAGCACTGCGCTGTAAGTTTCCTTATGTAATGGTGAGGTACAGCGGCATTCATCAGTTCACCACTGTCAACTCACCTTGAAACTAATTATAACACATATCCGCTCAGATAACAAGTGCCTGAGAAAATTTTTATGTGCGATACGCCTAAAAAAAGTGAGGCGGGTAGTTGAAAAAAGGCGGCAGAAAAGTTTTCCGCCGCTGCATTTATGATCTCACTTTTTCTGCGCACTTTCAAGTCTGCGCCAGTTGAAAAATCCGTATAGATCATTCACGAGGAACATCACAAAGCAGAATACCATCGGCATAGCCGACCTGTCCTCCCGCGATGCCCCGATCCAAAGCACAATAAGCACTATGTCGTTGGCGGAATACCCCAGTGCGTAATAAGGGCTTCGCAGAAAGGTCAGCCCCGAAGCCATAAAACTTGTGAATACCGAAACAGTGCTGAAAACAAGGTTTGCGTTGCCAAGCCACCTCAGCAGAAAGTATGCCCCCGCCGTCACTGCGGAAGAAAGCAAGGTCAGCAGTCCCAGTTTTTTAACGGTCATCGGTGCGACTTCCACCACTTTGCTTCCCTCGAAAGGGTGCCTCAGCCACGATACCACTGCCGCCGCCGCTATGGGTGCAGTCATGCCGAGATATGTGAGCATTTCGCCGTAGTAGCGGGCTTTGAGGGAGATCATGCCGTAAAACAGAGAAAATACCACCGTCAAAGCCTGTCCCGTCACCATTCCCTTAGCCACGAATATCAGAGCAGTCACCCCTATCAGCGAAGCCGCCAGTTCTGCCGCACCGCCGCCTGTCAGTGCATACGCTATGGCTATCACCGCCAGTGATGCCGCCCACAGCCCGCGCTCAAAGCCGCTCAGTGACCCAAAAGTTTCTTTTATCTTCATGTTATCACTCCTGTCAGAAAAAGCGCCCGCCCATGTATCTTCGGGCTCATTTACAGCTGATCGCTACAGAGCGCTGACCTGACGATACATGAACGGACGCACCGTTCCTCCCCGGTGTGAGATATTATTCTTTTATCAAATGTTGTAAAAATCCCCTGCGTTGGTCTTTCTGGCAACTATATCGGCAACAGTGATGTTATCCACCACATCGTTTATTGCCGCATATAGCTTTTCCCATATAAAAAGAGTGGGACAGTTTTCCGCCCTCTCACAGAGATTTTCATCAGTTTCAAGACAGGCTACAGGGGCAAGACTGCCCTCAGTCAGCCTGAGTATCATGCCGACAGTGTAATTCTCAGGCGGGTAAGCAAGCATATAACCGCCGCCCGCACCGCGTATGCTCCTCACATATCCGGCGCGGCTGAGTATCGATATTATCTGTTCAAGATATTTGTCGCTGATATTTTGCCTTTCAGCGATTACTTTTATCGGAACATATCCGTCCTGATGGTGTTCTGCAAGGTCTGTCATAAGTCTGAGTGCATATCTACCCTTAGTAGAGATCTTCATAGTGCCCTCCTGTTAAGTTTTTAGTAATCCTATGGCTGTACTATGACTTAATTATACCCTATTTTTCAGTGAATGTCAAGGGCATATCTGCATTTGCAAAAAAGCGGACGGATAAATCTGCGTATCCGCGCCCATTCTCTGACACGGACTGCGCCCCACCCGCCCGCCCACAGGCTTCTGTGCCCTGAATAGTATAGAAAGAATGCTGTCAATTCAGCCTTTTGGTGACCAGCTGAGCACATATCCCCGTAAAAAGCCCCGCGATGCACCCCGATATCAGCAGAAACGGCAGGTACCCCAGCACAGTAGTGCTCTTAAGTACTATCATGGCTACAGTTATCTGACCGATGTTGTGCAGAACCGCACCTGCCACGCTCAAAAACCACATGTTCTTTTCATCGGCAAATCGCCTGAGCAGTGTCATGCCCGCAAAACAAAGCATTCCACCCGCTATGCTGTACCACAGCGCCATCAGGTTGCCCGAAAACAGCGCTCCGAGAAGTATCCTCGAAAAAAGCATCATCGCAGTTTCGGCAGGTGTAAAAGTGTATATGCAGTAGACCGTCACGATATTTGCAAGCCCCAGTTTAACACCCGGTATCGGTACAAGGTCGGGCAGACGCAGTTCGATGATGAATATTATCAGCGCAAGGCAGGTCAGCAGACCCAGTTTTGTCAGCTTTTTGGTCTTCATCATCTCACCTCGCTGTGCCGTCAAGACCGCTGTTTTCGTACTCTATCACCAGTCTGTTCGGCAGGCAGACTATCGGGGTATCGGGGCGGAGTTTACCCGTTTCTATACAGATGTGGTCGGGGCAGTCGGCGTGTGACATGTATACCTCGCCGTCCTTTATCTCAATGATATTTTTTCGCCCTTCGTATTCTGCTTCAATAGTCCTGTCAGGCTCGCGGGTAATGTCAAGACGGTAAAGTTCCTTGCCGTCCTGCGATATTATGACCGTTTCCCCCGCAGGTCTAAGCATAAGGTAAACGCTCCACGCCCCTGCACCCAGCATTATCACAGCAGTGATGATAATGAAAATGCTGCGCCTGCTCATCGTTTCAGTACCTTCATTTCAGCGGGGACTGTCAGCGCAAAGCTGTCCTCTATGCCCTCCGTTATGATAAAACTGCCGTCTTCAGCGATAAGCACCATGTCGAAATCTTCGCTCTCACGCCATAGCTTTTCCGCACCCTCAGCGCCCAGCACGTAAAGCGAAGTCGAAAGCGAGTCGCAGTAGCGCCCCTCTTTTCCTATGGCTGTTGCACTCACCAGACCGCTCTCGGCGGGTCTGCCCGTTTTCGGGTCGAGTATGTGTTTGTATACCACGCCGTCCTCTTCAAAATAACGCTCATATCCCCCTGAGGTTATCACTGCGCTCTCACCTATCTCCAGTGTAGCCACCGAACCCTCGCCGTAAGGGTCGCGTATGCCTATTTTCCACTTCTTACCGTCAGGCTTTGTTTCACCGACAGTCTGTATGTTGCCGCCCAGGTCGAGAAGTGCGCATTCCACGCCGCTTTCTTTCAGCGCAGCAGCAGCTTTGTCGCCCGCACAGCCCTTTGCAACAGCACCTAAGTCTATCTCCATGCCGTCGGGCAAAGTAATGTTGTTTCCGCTGAGTTTTATCTTCCCGACACCTGTGCGTGCAAGCAGTCCCGCTATCTCGTCATCATCAGGTACTCGGTATTCGCCAGTTGTGAACCCCCACGCGCACAGCACAGGGTACAGCGAGATGTCCAGCGCACCGCCTGTGCGCTCGTGCATATCAAGCGCGAATTCTATCAGTTCGGCAGTTTCATCTGATATGGACATTTCAGCACTGCCCGCATGGTCAACAGCGTATATCTCACTGTTCTCATCGGTCACAGACCACATCTTTTCAAGACGGGATATCTCGTCCTTTGCGGCAGATATGCCCGCATCGCCGTTCTCACCGTATGCGGTGACGGTTATGTAGGTATCCATCGCAAATATAGAACCGCTCGACTTTGCATTCGGGTCGGCTGCGGTCGAAGATACTGCCTTGTCCGATGCGCACGAAGTCAGCAAAGTCAGGCACATCAGCATCGGCAGAACGCGGGAAATCTCAGGCATATGGGCATCTCCTTAATAATTAGTCATAGCTAACGGGTATTATAACACATTTGAGAAAAAAAGTCAATACAGCTTTTTCAAGAAAGTTGTATTCTTTGATTATTAAAAAAATATTACAATTTGTCGTGATTTAACAATTCGTATGCTTTATTTGCTATAATAATTTACCTGAGTTAAACCGTATTATCCTTGAACTCGTAATGTTCATATGGTATAATTCTAAACTATAGGGTCAAATGGTATCCTCACTGACCGATAATGCAGAACTTCGGTAATTGATGTCAACAATGGCAGGCGGTCATCTTTTTTGTCTTTCGTTCGGGGGAAGATAATATCGCCGCATCATGTTTCGGGTCGAAACCGCATTGTGCAGGTGCGTCAGGGGGATACCGTGTAGAATTATGTTTCAAGCGGGGCACACACCGCAAAAAGGGAATCACAGGAGGTAAAAATGACTAGAGATGAAATTCAGGCGCAAAGCCTGGAAAAGATCAAGAAACTCAGTATCTTCATGATAGTGGGTTACGCGGTCATCGTTATCGTGGCGATACTGGGCATAACCATGTTCGCCATAAAACGTTATGACGCACTGCTGACCGAGAAAGTCAGTTCGATGACGCAGTCGCTGAACTAGCAGCTGCGTATCAATCTTGACAGTTATCTGGACAGGATGGAGCAGGTCGGCACACTGGCATATTCTGTGGACGATGCCTACACCTACGATGCCACCGACCCCTCAAACGATAAGTATGAGGCGCTGAATACCGAAAAGGAGATATCCGATGAACTGTACAAGCTGTGCCTTATGGAGAACTTCGTTGACTACGGTATCGTGTACAGCAACAACCACACAGTCGGCAAGATATCCAACGGCACCAACGCACTGTTCGGTGAGAAGCTGTATACCGATCTTTCGGGTATGATCACCCGTGACCGTACACATGACGGCTGGTATACAGGCTACGGCGATAATTTCGAGCGTATCTACTACGTAAAGCGCATACATGAAAATGCGCTGTTCTGCATATCTTTTTACACATCGGAACTTGACAATGTGTTCGAGAACCCCGATAATCTGGACGATATGGAGATAAGGCTGACCGACAGCCGCTATAAGATGATCTACTCTTCCAAAAAGGACGAACTGGGTTCGGCATTGCCCGAAGATCTGCTGAAAAATATTGATGGCGCATATTTCAAGGCTGTTGCAGACAGCGAGAACCTTGTAAGCGTCAACCGCAGCAGCGGTTCGTGGTTCGTTATCTGTTCGATACCCACCAACATAATCCTTAAAGAAGCTGCCAGCATGAAGATATATATCATATTTGCGGCGGTAGTCGCTGCTATACTGGCAGTAGGTGCAGGTTCGGTATTCGTAAGGCGTATCGCTGATCCTATCGGTACGGTAACTTCGGGTCTTTCGGCAGAGATACGTGAAGACGGCTTCGAGGGTGTGCTGGGCAACCGCTACTTCCGCGACAAGTCGAAGAATATCGTAAACAAGTCTTCCGAAAAGGACAAGCGTGCGCTGGTCATCATGGAGATAGACAATTTCCCCGATATCATCAACAAGATAGACCGCAATACCGCCAACAAACAGCTTGAAAAGATGGTGCTGATAATCGACCAGATATTCCGCGATGTTGACTGCAAGGGCAGACTGGGCGAGAATACGTTCGCTGTGCTGACCAAGCCCTCAAGTGCGGCTGATGACGATTTCCGCACTGAAGTAGACCGCAACTGTGAACTCGTCTGCAAGATGTTCCGGGAGAGCCTTTCAACAAATACTATGGGCACGCTGAAAACTTCTGCGACAGTCGGCGCGGCTATCTACCCCATTTCGGGCAATGATTATCAGGAAATATTTGACGGCGCGCTGACTGCCCTTGAAGATGCCAAGAAGCAGTATCGCGGCAGTTATAAGATAAAGCTGTAAGGAGGGTGTGGATATGAATATTACTAAGGCAATAGCAGCCCTCACAAGTGCGGTGCTGGCGGCAGGCATGCTGACAGCCTGCGGAAGCAGCGAAAAAAATGAGCGCAAACCGCAAACCGAGATATCTTTTTCGTGGTGGGGCAATGACAAGCGAAATAAGTACACCATCGAGGCGATAGAGAAGTTTGAGGAACTGCACCCCGATATAAAGGTAAATGTCAGCTATTCGGAATGGGCAGGCTATGAGATGCGCAATAAGGTGTGGATGATATCTGATACCGAGTGCGATGTCATGCAGATAAATTACGGCTGGCTCTCGACATATTCCGATGACGGCAGCGGCTATTTTGATATCGATGCGCTCGAAGATAGCGTAAAGCTGGATAATTTTGACGAAGAAGTGCTGAAATACGGCAGACGCGGCGGCAAGCTGAATGCTCTTCCCATAGCGATGAATGCCATGACAGTCTATATAAACAAGACTATCTATGACAATTACGGTCTGGCAGTGCCCGCCACATGGGACGACCTGTTCAGTGCGGCAAAAGTCATGAGCAAGGACGGCATTTATCCGCTGAGTGCGTCATCTAAGTCGATGTGGCTGTATCTTATCACCTATACCGAGCAGGCTACAGGCAAAAAGATACTGGCTGATGACGGCAGCTTCAATTTCACGGCTGACGATTTCCGTACCATGATAGAGTTCTATAAAAAGCTGGTGGACGAGAAAGTTCTCCCTCAGGTGGAATATTATGAGCGTCTGAAGCTGGACGGCGAGGAATACGCAGGCAGTGTAGCATGGGTCAGCGATGCGAACAACTATTTCGGCTCTGCAATAGATAAGGGCAGGGAGATAGTTATCGCACCTTACACGACTATGGCAGGCGGAACAGCGGGCGAGGGCTGGTATGCTAAACCCGCGACAATGTACGCGGTAAGCAAGGATACCGAGCACCCCGATGAAGCTGCGATGCTGCTGGACTTCCTGCTCAACAGCAGTGAGATGGCAGAACTTCAGGGCGTTGAAAAGGGCATACCGCTGAGCAAGTCGGCACAGGAAGCCATTAGTGACCAGATGAGAGGTCTGCAATATGACGCAAGTCAGGAGATGAGCGGCACTCCAATGACCGAACTTGACCCCGCACTTGAAAACGGCGATACCATCGACGCTTTCTTCGCGGCGGCAAACGAGTATATATTCGACAAAGCAAGTTCGGCAGATGCGGCAAAGTCGTTCTATGATTCGCTCAAATAAGCCTATAAAAATATTTATGCGCAGTCTTTCACGGCTGCGCATTTTTTGTCTGCGGCTGAAAATAACGCTCTGTTCTGTTAGCTTTGGCTTACTTGTAAACTTTCATATATATTGTTGACCTGTATGGTAGGATATGGTATAATGCTTCATGTGAATGACCTCTGCTGTATAGTTTGGTTAGATTATACTAACTTGCAGGGGGCAGAATTATATTATGTAAGGAGAGATGCTTTATGAAGAAAGCAAAGTCAATACTGGGACTTACCGTGTGCGCAGCACTGGCTGCGAGTGCCCTGCCGATGAATATCATTGCAGATGCGGCAACAGGCGATGAGGTGCTGTACGGTACTATGAAGATACCTTATGCCGAGTTTTATGCGGCTGAACTTGAGGGCGCTTCAAATGTCAATGTACTTGATGCCGTGTCATCGGCTACTGACCGCAAATCGCTGATGACAGGCGCAGGTCAGATGTTTGAGGGCGCGTGGAGCGAAGCAGTCACCGATGCAGGTGTGAACGGCGCAGGCAACGAGATAAAGGCAAAAATTTACGGCGTTGTATACCCTGTTGCCATCACTAAGGCAGACCTTGATGCGCTGGGCGAGAACAACTATGGTTTCGCTGAACTGACCGCACAGCCTGTCAGCTATAAGCAGGCAACTGTCAGCGGCGGAAATGTGACTTTTTCAAAGGTCATAGACAGTGCGCCCGAAACAGTCGAGGGCAGTGCAAAACTAAGCACATCTACTCCCTGGGGCGATTACCTGCTGAATGTTACAGACAAGCCGTCAGGTATCATCTACGGCATCATCATCGACACGGCTGACGGTGGCAAATATGCCCTCAGACACGAACAGAACATATGGCGCGGCGGCGAATTTTCGTGGTCATCGGGCATAAAGACAGTCGAAGCTCATGGCAACTATCTCGAATACGAGAACTTTGTTACACTTATGGGCAAGACAGTCACCGATGTACAGTTCATCACCGCTGACGGCTATGTTACCGTTGATGTGGGCAATGTCTATATCCCCGTTAAGTTCGATGGCGGCGTGAGCGTGGCAAATACCGCTGTTTCTGCGGGCAAGGCTGATATCGTCAAGGACGGCGTACCTGCCGATTATAAGGCAGATTATTCGGTAGAGGGTCTTGAAGCACAGTTTTACGGCGACAGCTTCACCTTTGAGAATGCTTCTGCGGGCAGTTACACACTGACTGTAAAGGACGCAAACGGCAAGTACGCCGACCTGTCAGCATCATTCCAGCTGACCACCGCTGACATGCCTGCGGTATATGATGACGAAAAGGGCGCTCTTACCACCGCAGAGGGCTTCACAGAGGAAGACCTGAACAATTTCATAAAGAACATCTCTTCCGTAAGCGTTGAAGGAAAGGCTTATTCCGCAAGCGGCAGAGGTGCCACAAAAATAGTCGGCACTGACGGTGTTATCATCGACAGCGCAGCGCCTTTTGCCGACAACAAGGACAGCTACGAGATAGAAGTGACAGCAACAGGCTTTGAGAATAAGCTGAGTTTCACCTACAGCAAGTTCGTTTACGGCACCATGAATATCCCTTATGCCGAGTTCTATGCCGCTGAACTTAAGGAAGCCCCCAATGACAGCTGCCTTGACGCTGTAAGTTCCGCTACCGTTACCAAGACCACCAAAAACGGCAAGGGCGAACTTTTTGAAGGCACCTACAACAACGCAGGCGAAGAAGGCAGTGACACAGTCGGCAAGATTTACGGCGTGACCTACCCTGTGGCTGTTACAAGGTCTGCTGCTGCTGAGATAGGTGAGCAGTACAGCTTCGCGGCAAGCGAGGATAAGCCTGCGGCTTACAAGATAGTCACTGTAAAGGACGGTGCTGTAACTTTCGCAGAAGTAACAGACAGTGAGCCTGAAAGCATAGAGATATCACCAAAAGTCGAAACCGACACCAAGCGCGGCGACTACATGCTCACCGTCAAGGAAGCATCTGACTTAGGCGTTATCTACGGCGTTATCATCAAGACCGCAGACGGCAACAGCTATGCGCTCAGACACGAGCAGAATATCTGGAGAAACGAACTTTCGTGGTCGGTAGGTTACCTGACCGATGACGGCAAGGGCAACCCGCTGGAATATCAGTCGTTCCTGCCAACTGATGGTGCAACCGTCACCGAGATAGTATATATCACCGAAAACGGCGTGGTTTCGGCAAAGACTGATACCTACCTCCCAAAGAAGTTCTATAAGTACAAGGAAACACCCGTTTCTGTTGAAGATGCAGAGGCAACTGCCGGCAAGACAGCCATAACTGTCACCGAAAAGCCCGAAGACTACGATGCAGTTTACTCTGTAGAGGGTCTTGACTGCGGTTTCAGCGACAGCGCAGTGTTCTTCACTGATGCACAGCCGGGCGAATACACACTGGTAATGTCTGACAAAAACGGCGTTTACGAGTCTGCAAAAGCAACATTCGCCCTTACTACTGCCGATATGCCTGCGGCTTACGATAAGGAGTCTGTATCGCTGACAACAGCTGAGGGCTTCACTGACGAGCAGCTTGCAGCTTACATCAGGAACATCACCGCAGTGAGCGTTAACGGTACCGAGTACTCCGCAAGCGGCAAGAGAGCAACTGTGATAATCAAGGCAGACGGCACTCTCGATACAGAAGCATCACCCTTTGCTGAGGGCGACAGCTTTGAAGTTGCTGTAAAGTCGGCAGGCTATACAACCGAACTGACCTTTACTTACAGCACCAAGCCCGAAGATGAAGATAAGCCCGCTGACGAGGATAAGCCCACAGACACCGAGCCTACTAAGGACGAAGACGAGCCAAAGCCCGCCGACACCGAGCCTACTGAGGACGAAGACGAGCCAAAGCCTGCCGACACTCAGCCAACAGACGATGAAACTGAGCCGAAGGACGGCGACACCACTGCCGATGAGAGCAGAAAGGGCGATGTCAACGGCGACGGTAAAGTCAATGTCACCGATGTTTCGAGGATAGCGGCTTACGTAAAATCTGTCAAGAAGCTGGACGATGACGAAATGAAATGCGCTGACATCAACGGCGACGGCAAGGTAAACGTTTCTGATATCTCACTGCTGGCGGCTTATGTCAAGGGCATCAAGCCTCTCGGCTAAAACGTGATATCCACTGTTCATACCCATGCGGCAAATCGTTTGCCGTAATACACAAAAGCGTAAAAGCACTCCTGTCAGCTGCGGGAGTGCTTTTTTGTGCATCACAGAAGCAAAAAAAGGGTAAATAGTATGTTTTGAGAGGCGAACTATCACTGAAATTGTGCAAATTGACAGTCTGCGCAGGTAAGGGAATGATGGTCAAAAATGGTCACTGCCAAAAAAGTCAAATAATTGTATGAATAAGCTATCAAACAGTTGTCGGAGATGCAAATTATAAAGCATATTAAACAAAATCAAGGCACTTAAGCTGTGTCGGAGTGTTGTCATAATGCTATGGCGTGGCAGGCGAAAATTGTGCAAGTGTACGAAGTTTTTTTTTATGTATTCAAATAGTAGCATATGCTATTGACAATTTGTTGGGCAAGGTATACAATATTATTTACGAGAGGGTCTGCGCGTAATTGTGAAAGGGTACAGCAGACGAAGGAAAGGTGGTTAAAGAATATGACATTTGACGCCATTTACAATATCGCACTGGAGGTCGCAAATGCCCGCGCACAAAGCGGTGAGCGTGTTGCTCCCGGTGATACGATATGCGTTATGATATCGCGCACAGGCAGGGTCTATAACGGCGTCAGCCATACCGAGATGATGAACGGCAAACAGGTGAGCGTACATGCTGAGATAGATGCTATGCTCAATATGCAGACTTACGGCAACGAAGTTTCGGTGGATTCGATGGTCCTAATAGATGCCATGACCCGCAGTCCGATGCTCCCATGCGCGGGGTGTCTGGAACACATCATATCGAAGAGTCCGGAAAACTCGGCGGGCTGTATAGTAATGCCCGACAGGATCATACCTATCGGTGAACTTATGGGTGCGCAGAATTCGGCGTTCAGCGGTATGCCTGCCGGCATGCCGTCAGCGGCACCTGTACAGTCAGGTTACTTCCAGTCGATGCCGTTCGGGGCGGCGCCCGTACAATCGGGATATGTACAGTCAATGCAGTTCGGCGCTGCACCTGTGCAGTCTTCAAATCTCCAGTCTATGACATCTTCGCAGGTGGCTGACGGTGCAGGTTCGGGAGGGACTTCAAAAAACGACCTGCTGAAAAACCGTGTCAGCAGTCTGCTGAGTGCGGCGGAAACAGATGAGGAGGAAGATGAAGAGTTTCTGGAAGAACTTACCAGCAAGAAAAAGAAGAAAGGTCTTTTCGGACTTTTCGGCTGATCACTGCAAGCGTTTCAGAACATATGAAGCAAAATAAACCGCAGATATCCATGCGGTCAGAGAAAGGGTAGTTTTAAGATATGGCTAAGGCAAAAAAGAAGGAAAAGAAGAAGGGCGGCATATCCCTTAATCTGGTACTTATATTCCAGCTGATAATCATGCTGGGTCTGGTACTGACGATAACAAATATAATCAGTTCGAGGACGAGGGCAAATTCTGATGCCCACCTGAATATGACCACCGAAGAGCGTGCGCAGGTAATACTGAACTACGTTGAGGTGTCTGAAAGACAGCTGAAGGACTTCAGCAGGGCGGCACAGGTCACTGAACTGCTGGAGGATCCCGAAAACGAGGAAAAACTTCAGGCGGCACAAAAGCTGGCAAGAGATTTCCACCTTGATATACCTTATATCGAGGGTCTGTATATTTCAAAGTGGGATACCACAGTGCTTGTCCACTCTACCATGATGGGTGCTATAGGCAAGCCCACCAGAAGCGGCGATGAACTTATCCTGTTGCAGGAAGCCATTAAAAACAGCGGTAAGCAGGTCTACAACGGCGGTATCATGAGATCGCCCGCTTCCGATAAACAGGTAATTTCGATGTACAAAGCCGTATACGATTCGCTCGGCAAGCCTATCGGTCTGGTCGGTATCGGTATCGAAACAGATGGTCTGATAACCACTCTGGACAGGATATCGGGTGCGAACAAAAACGCCGCTGATAAGGAAGTCAAGGCAAAGCAGGCACAGTCGGCGCTGACAAACGCATTCTACTATATGATCAAGGCGGACAGCGGCAACATACTGTTTAACGGTCAGGATAAGGGAAAGATCGATGTTCCTATCGAGGTAGATGAACTGAAAAAGCTGTGCGAGAAGTACGGTGCGACAAATACGGACGCTACAGGTAAGATAGAGTACACTGACGGCGGCAAGGACTATGTTGCCAGCTACGTGTACATAGCCAAGTATGACTGGCTGTTTACCGTAAACGTTGCAAAGTCGGATATCTATTCGCTGACATACGCCATGAGAGTGTTCCTGGGTGCATTCGGTGCGATCATCATCGTGCTGACAACAGTATTCTTCTTCATCAACAAGCGTCAGGAAAGGATCAACCAGAAGCTGGTATCCACCATCGCAAAGAACGCACAGACAAGACAGTCGCTGAACACAGCGATGTTCAAGGATGTGCTTACAAATGCCAACAACCGTGTATCTTTCTCGATGGATATGGAAAAGTCAGATGTAAGTGCTGATAAGCCATGCTACTTCATGATGTTCAACATTCTGGGATTCAGTGAGATAAATACCAGATACGGCAACGACGCAGGCGACAGACTGCTGGTAAGAACTGTTGAAACTCTCAACGATATCTTCCCTGACAGGGCAGTATACCGTACAGGTTCGGACGAGTTCGTGGTCATGATACCCACCGAGAACGGTCAGCCCGCACCCGAACAGGTGCTCAACGATGTAAACACAGCGTTCAGACAGCTGATGGTACCTGAGAAGATCGATAACATGGGTGCTATCTATCCTAAGTTCAAGATAGCGGTCATCAAGAGGAGCAGTGCGGCTGATACATCTGTAGTATCTGCACTTAAGGATATGACCAACAGAACAGGCGAAGCTACTTACGGCATGATAGATTACCGCGAGATGTGATAAAGTAAGTTCAATATCAAGACCCTCGGCGCATGTCGGGGGTCTTTTTGTGAAAGGAGATAAATATGACATTTGAAGAAGCTGTACAGGCGATACCTGCGGGCAGATACCGCCATTATAAGGGAAACGAGTATGAGGTCATCTGCGTGGCGAAACATTCCGAAACGCTGGAACCTGTGGTGGTCTATCGCGCACTTTACGGCGAGGGCGGCGTGTGGGTACGTCCCGCCGAGATGTGGAACGAAGATGTGGGCGGCAGGTGCAGGTTTGAGAAGATATGAGGTGATGATATGGCAAAACAGGCAAAGCGCGGCTTTATGCCGACCGATGAGCGGGATTTTTCGGAAAAGGCGCAGGTCATTCTGCGCAAGGCGGCTGAGGAAGTCGGTTTCCTGCTGGACAGGGGCTACCCCGTGAAAAGCGTGACAACTTTTGTGGGAAATCACTATCTGCTGAGCGAGCGGCAGAGACTGGCACTGGCGCGGGTGGTATCGCCGCAGGAGAATATTGCTAAGCGAAAGGCTAAAGAGGTCGGCGCAGACGAACTATCGGGCGAAACGCTGTATATCGACGGCTTCAACACCGTCATCACACTGGAGATAGCCTATTCGCAGTCGATGCTGTTTCGCTGTATGGACGGCACCGTTAGAGATCTTGCGGGGCTTCACGGCACATATCGGCTGATAGAACAGACCGACCTGGCCATAAAAGCAATGTGCGAAACGCTGGGCGAACTCGGCATAAAGAAAGCTGTCATCTATCTGGACGCGCCCGTTTCCAATTCGGGGCGGCTGAAAGAGCGTATTTTTGAGGTTTGCGGCGAACTTACCTTTGAACTTGAGGTGCTTATAGAGAACCCCGTTGACGCTATATTGAAAACAAAGCCGCTCGTAGTCACGGCAGATGCTATCATTCTCGATGAATGCGGGCGCTGGTTCGACCTGACAAAGTGCGTCATCGAGCGAAAGATAGGCGATTACGGACTTGTTGACATCTGCGGAGAATAAGTGTCAGCGCTTGGCATCTTCTTCCATTTCGGCATTCCAGTCAGCAGGCATGGGAGCGCATTTGCGCATACAGCGGACAGCTTTGTTGACCGCACCGTACATCAGTCTTGTGCCGCTTTTGTCTGCCTTGTAGTTTGAAGCGTGTTCGATGCCCATTGACCCTGCGGTGGCGGCGGCATCTATGTTCGCGCCTAAGAATATGAACTCCCAGCCGTATTTCTTCTGTTCCTTTTCGATGAGGGCTTTGACCTTGTTGTAGCTGAATTCGCGGCTGGCATTCTCCATGCCGTCGGTGGTTATGACGAATATGGTCTTTGCGGGAACATCTTCGGGGCGGGCATATTTGTGTATGCCTGCTATGTGGCGGATAGTCCTGCCTACCGCATCGAGAAGTGCGGTACAGCCGCGCGGAACGTAGTCACGTTCGGTCATGGGGGCTATCGTGCCGATGTCTGCGCGGTCGTGAACATAGATAAATTCGGTGTCAAAAAGTACCGTTGTTACCAGCGCCCTGCCCTCCGCCTGCCGCTGGTCTTTTATCAGCGAGTTGAACCCGCCGATGGTATCAGCTTCAAGTCCCGACATCGAACCGCTGCGGTCGAGTATGAAAACCAGTTCTGTGAGGTCGTTTCTGTTGTTTTTCATAGTAGTTCCTCCTTAGAGATATGTATCATGTTCAGCCTTTTTTCGGGCTGTTCCTTTACTGTGACTATATGATAACATATTTTTCATCGGAAGAGGTCGCCTGCGAAGCGACAAATCAATGACGCAGTCAACCCTTTAAAACACCGCAATACCGAAATCACTGGAGAAGAAAAAAATGCGCAGCCTTTTCGGGGCTGCGCATCTGTTGTTATGTTATCCTGCAATAGTTTTGTCGGGGAGCGATTTTATGCTCTTGACATGGGCTGCTATGCGGGAGATATCGCTAACATTGATGGAGTTGTCGCCGTTGATGTCGGCTGCCTTGCGGCGGTTCTCGTTAAGTGAACTTACGCCCTTTACATGGGCTGCTGTGAGTGTGATATCGGTGACATTTATCTTGCCGTCGAAATTCACATCGCCCAGCTTGTAACCGCTGATGTCGGCGGGGTCAACTGCAAATGAGATGGTGGTCTTGCCTGTGTAGTCGCCTGTGCCTGTAACGGTCACACTGCCGTTGCCTATCTCGGTGCCGCCTTTGTATGCAACGGTGTAATCTGTGCCCGCGTGAAGCATCCTGTCACGGTAAGTCACGGTTACTTCGGGCTTGTGCTGAGTGCCGTCATAGATGTATGACTTTTCTGATAGGGTGATGTAGCAGTCGGCTATATCTACCTTTGAAGAAGCTGCCTGCGCAGGGATAAATTCTATCTTGCTTGCGCCTGCGGTGCCGTTGTTCTCAGCAGAAATGAACATCTGGAAAGCGTTGTAGAGTGGCTTTGAGGGGTCTTTGCCGTAGGCAGACCTGTATGCTTCTGCATAAGCTGCGGCGATATCGCTGTAGCTGTAGTAAGCAACGTTCAGCATGATCGAGTAAGGCTCGACCTTAGCCCAGACTTTCCAGGGGTCATCGTCCTGCAATATCAGTGTGGGGGCAACGCCGTTTGTGTCGTAGGTGACTGCTATGCTGCTGCCTGCGGTCATCTTTGAGAAGTCAAATGCAACTGCCTCTGAGGGTGTCCATTCGCTGGCAGAAAGGCTGCCTGTGTAGATAGTTTCTCTGTCGCCCGAAACAGGTGCAGAAGGTGCGGGAGTGCCGTAATAGGTTTCGATCAGCTTGTTTACCATCGGCAGAGAAGCCTCGTTCCATGCGCATGTCTTTCTGTTTATCAGACCGAAAGCCTCAGCGTGGTCGGAAGATGACTTTATGCCGTTATCCCAGATCACTATGGGCAGTCCCAGAGTTTTAGCCTTTTTCGCGAAAGCATCAGCCCACTTTACCCGCTCATTGTCATTATCCTTGTTGGTCGCACCGAATTCTCCGATGACAACAGCGTGACCTTTCTGTAGGAAAGTGCTGTTTATCGCACTGAATACGCTGTCAAGTTCACTTTGCTGTGAACTGCCGAAAGTTGAAGTGCCCTTGTTGTTCAGCGCGAAGTTGTACGGCGAGTAGCAGTGTACCGACACCATCAGGTTAGGGTCATCAGGGAAAGTAAGTGCTTTCATCGCCGCAGAGGTATTGCTTGCGGCATAAGTGGGTATCATAAGACAGCGGTCGCTGTTCTTGCCGCCTGTAGCCCTGACGGTATCTACGAAATCCTTGTTCAGCTTGTTGATGACTTCGCGCATCTCAGCTGTGCCGCCGTCCCATTCGTGAGCGCCGCCGTAGTTGCGGGGTTCGTTCATGCCCTCGAATATCAGGTGACGGTCATATCCGCCGAATTCTTTTGCTATCTGCTTCCAGAATGCTTTCAGTTCTTTTGAAGCGGCGGAGTAATTGGCGTTGGTGGGTGTGTTCCACTCTTCGTGGTGGATATTGAGGATAACGTAGGTATCTTCGTCTATGCACCAGTCAACGACCTCTTTTACGCGGTCCATCCATGCGGTGTCGATATTGAAATTCGCATCAGCGTGGGGATACCAGGTAACAGGTACGCGGATAGTGTTGAAGCCCTTTGCCTTGACAGCATCTATCAGCGCTTTTGTGGTCTTGGGGTTGCCCCAGTAAGTTTCGGCATTAAGACCCAGACTCTTGTGGTTAGTGCCGTCATGGGAATCCAGTGTGTTGCCCAAATTCCAGCCCACGCCCATATCGGCGGCTATCTCGAAGGGTGTCATTTTTGACACGTCTTTTGCCGAAGCTGTCAGTACAGGCATCGCAGAGAGCGTCATAGCACCTGCTGCGGCAAGGCTCAGCATTCTTTTGAATGTGACTTTCATAGATTTTCTCCTTTCACTCGGCGGCGGGGGATAAGCCCGCGCAGTATCACATTGCAGATCATCCTTTCAGCACACCGCTTAAAATAACGGCAGGTCATCTTTTCGGTGAAAACCACCGTCACTGACTGTTATGGTAAACGAAACATTTATTATATTTCTGCATTCAGCGCCCGCAGACACGGTGCTCAGCATTTACTGTGCCGAATGCGTGCGGCTGTGAGCGCTGAATGTACTGAAATACTTGTCGTTTGCAATAAAACGCTGTTTTGTGGTGTGTCAGCAGGATAACTACACTGTATTATAGCACAACAGGCGCGGCATTTCAAGTATTTTGGGTGACCTTTTTTCGTGATATACTAAAATTTGGCAGCTTCGCGGGGATATGCGGGCGGTGTTTACGGTATGGAGCTGTTTTGTGGGAAAGCGGACGAATAAAAAGCCGATCTGTTCCGCAGGGATATCGCATCATGCTGTATTTTTGTGTATTTTTCCCCGACTGCGGCGGGGAAAATACACCTAGCGCCATTATTTATCATCGTTACACTTATGCGTATCTCTGCATTTCGCGAAAACCGATTTCCGTGAAAAGTTTGTGTAAACCCTTGAAAAATGTGCTGTAATGTGCTATAATAGTCACTGATAACCGTAAGCTGATAAAGGGAGGCGTTTGTATGATAAAGATAAAAAATCATCTCGGCACTATCGGGATATCTACAGGCTATTTAAGGCAACTGATCTCTGCTACGGCAGAAAACTGCTTCGGTGTGGCGGGGCTTAACGCATACGGCGCAAAACAAGGCGTTTACGCTATGCTGAAAAGAGAGAATACGACCAAAGGCGTTATCATTTCGCAGGACGGAGATGAACTGGTGGTTGACCTGCACATAACTGTCACCTATGGTGTGAATGTCGGCGCTATCGTGGACAGCATAATACATAAAGTCAATTATGCGCTGACCAATGAAGCGGGTGTGTCGGTCAAGGCGGTCAACGTTTATGTTGATGAAATGACAGACTGAATCATGGCACAGTCTTTCGGATCATAGATGATATAGGAGGAAAGAACAGTGATAAACGGAAATATGCTGCGCCGCGCATTCATCAGCGGTGCGCACAGTATCACAAACAAGAAAAAATCGGTGGACGAACTGAACGTTTTTCCTGTGCCTGACGGCGATACAGGTTCCAACATGTCCATGACAATAAATAACTCGGTGGCTGAACTTGAAAACCTTGAAGACAGCGTGGCTTGCAGCACTGTTGCAAGCACTGCGGCTTCTTGCCTGCTGAGGGGGGCAAGGGGCAACTCGGGCGTTATTCTTTCGCTGATATTCAGGGGTTTTGCGAAAGGGCTTGCGGGCAAGAACGAGATGTCGGCGGAAGACCTTGTAAATTCACTGGAACTTGGCGTTCAGGGCGCGTACAAGTCTGTTATGAAGCCCACTGAGGGCACTATACTGACTGTTGCGAGAGAGGCAGCTGAAAAGGCAAGGGCATCGCTGAGGTCTACCAATGATGTAAGGGCGATAATGGCTGACATATGCACTCAGGCGCGTGAAACGCTGGACAAGACCCCGACACTTCTGCCTGCGCTGGCTAAGGCGGGCGTTGTCGATGCGGGCGGCATGGGTCTTGTGATAATATTCGAGGCTATGCGCGATGTTTTTGACGGCGGCGAGATAGTCGAGCAGACAGTTCAGGCGGCTGTACAGAACCAGCATAACCACGTTGAAGATGCTGTCACTACTGATACTTTCTCATCGGTAGTGGGTCAGTATGATGCGGTGATAAACTTCACCTACTGCACCGAGATGCTGATAACAAAGAAACCTGACTGCGATGACCCCATCAAGCTGAGGGCTTATCTTGAAACCATCGGTGACTGTGTTGTGGTGGTGGACGATGACGAGATAATCAAGGTACATGTACACACCAACAATCCCGGCAAGGCTATCGAAAAGGGTCTGGAGTTCGGGTATATAAACTTCCCAAAGGTTGAAAATATGAAGTTACAGCACGAGAAGGAGCAGAAAAAGGCGAAGAGCACTTTTGTTCCTGCCGAGCAGGAGAAGGATTTCGGCTTTGTGGCTGTGGCGGCGGGAAACGGCGTTGAGGCGCTGTTCAAAGATGTGGGCGTTGACTGCGTGGTCAAGGGCGGTCAGACCATGAACCCATCTACACAGGATATTTTAGAGGCTATAATGAGCTGTCCCGCAAAGACGGTGTTTGTTCTGCCAAACAACAAGAATATAATCATGGCGGCTGAACAGGCTGTCAAGCTGGCTGACAGAAAGGTATGCGTATTGCAGACAAGGACGATACCTCAGGGCATGTCGGCTATGCTGGCTTTTGACCCCGAAGCTGACTTCAACACGAACCGCATCGAGATGACTGCGGCGATAGAGAGAGTTTCAACAGGACAGATAACCTTTGCCGCCAGGGACTCGGACTATGAGGGCAGAGATATCAAGCAGGGCGAGATACTGGCGATGGACAACGGCAAGCTGTCATTTGTTGAGAAAGACCTTGCTAAGGCGGCTTTCAAGCTGACGAAGAAGCTGGTAAAGGGTGACAGTTCGTACATCACCATAATTTACGGTGCTGATGTCACCGATGATGCGGCTGAGGCGCTGTACAAGCAGATAAGCACGAAATTTTCGGGACTTGATGTAAACCTGATAAACGGCGGACAGCCTGTTTATTACTATATCATATCGGTAGAATGACAGACAAGAGCCGCGTTGATGCGCGGCTCTTTTGTATTTGGGAGGTCAGAGATGAATTATAGGAAATATGAAGAACTGCTCAGAAGAACATATAGAACAGCTCCGGCTCCGCTGGAAAGCGGTGTGCAGGCACTGGTGTTCATGTATCTGGACGAATTGTTTGAAAACTGCATCGGATATGAGCCTGTTATTATTGATCGTATGAAGAAAGACTCGGTTTATGGTACATGCGGCGGTGTATCCGATATTGCGATAGTGCGGAATGATCTTGATTATGATAATTCAAAAAAAGATAAAGACACAGAGAAAAGTAAGATACGTTTTTGTGTTGAAGTCAAAGAAATAAAGAAATCAATAGATAAAGATAAGTTCCGTATACAGTTCCTTGGGCATTTATTGACATTTGGCGAGGGTATTATCACTAATGGAAAAAAGTGGGAACACTATCGGTTTATGCCTTCGGAGAATGATAAAAATATACTAAAACCAATGATAGAGAAATACATCACATTGAAGGAAAAGAAGAAGGAAGAGAATGAACAGTTAAATAGTCTTATAGAGAAGATAATGGATCATCACAGTGTAAAAGAATTGTTTGAAAACCCTTCAGCTAGTTTTGAACTTGTAAAGCATGAGGACAAGAAACTGAAAGTTGACCCGAACATTTACCTTGAACTGACAAAGTATGTATGCGTGCTGATACAGGAGCTTAACAAGATAGAGGTGGTAAAATAATGGACAGATTTTTTGCGGTCATCTCGCGTATGAAGTACATAAACCGCTGGGCGCTGATGCGCAACACCATCAAGGAGAATATCAGCGAACATTCGCTGGAAACGGCGTTTATCGCCCATGCACTGGCGCTGATAAGGAATGAGAGGTTCGGCGGGAATGTCAATGCTGAGCGGTGCGCTCTTTTGGCGATGTACCACGATACCACCGAGATAATCACGGGCGACCTTCCGACACCGATAAAGTATTACAGCAAGGAGATAAAGGGTGCTTACGATGAAGTGGAGGAAAAGGCGAAGAACACGCTTATCTCCTATCTGCCCGATGACCTGAAAAAGTATTATGAACCTCTGCTGGGTCACACGGAGGAAGAGGCTGAACTGTGGAAGCTGGTCAAGGGGGCTGACAAGCTGTCGGCGCTGATAAAGTGCATCGAAGAACGCAAAATGGGCAACGCAGACTTCGCATCTGCCGAGAAAGCCACCGTTGAAGCCATTCACGCACTGGGTCTGCCCGAAGTGGAGGTCTTCATGGAGGAATTCATACCCGCTTACGGGCTTACGCTTGATGAACAGGCGTGAGGTCGTTTCGGGCGGCTGGGAATGTCAGGCAAAAAATGACATATCCAAAAAACGGTTAAAATGTGCAGGAAAATTTGTCTTTAAAAAAGTTGCATTAATAGAAGAGATGTGTTATAATAATAGATGTATTTCCAATGATATGAGGGATAAATTATAATGCACGAGAAAAAGATAGGCTCAAGCTACGGCAAACTGATGATGAACACCATCATTTTTGCCATCGGCTCTTTTAGTTCAAAAGTGCTGGTACTGCTGCTTGTGCCGATATATACAAATCATCTGACCAGTGCGGAGCAGGGCAAGACCGACAATCTTACCATGATAGCCAACTGGATGATACCCCTCGCGACACTGACCATCAGCGAAGCTATAATACGCTTCGGGCTTGACAAGGCTTACGACAAGAAGAAAGTCTTTACACTGGGCAACCTTGCCTGCGGTGCGGGCATGCTCGCATTTGCGGTGATATTGGGGCTGGTGCGGCTGATAGGGGTCGCGGATAAGTGGATAAGCGGGTACACGATACTGCTTTTCCTATATGTGTTCATGTCGGGCATAAAAACGCTTTATACGACTTTCGTGCGGGCGATGGAGAAAGTCCGATTGTTCGCAGTGGCGGGAATAATCGCGACGTTTTTCACGCTGCTGTTCATGGTGCTGTTCTATCTGGTACTGCCCGATGATTTTCTGGGGGCGGGTACAGGTATAGAGAAGTACCTGCTGTGTACGATACTTTCCGACGCTATAACAGCGGTGTTCGTTACCATAGCGGCGAAGCTGTGGAGGTATATCGACTTTAAGGATATCGACCGCGAACTGCTTACGACGATGCTTCAATACGCTGTGCCGCTGATACCTGCGCAGCTTTTGTGGCTGATAACCAACGGTTCGGACAGCTTTATGACCACCCACTATCTGGGTGAGGGCAGAAACGGCGTTCTTGCGGCGGCTTACAAGATACCGAATCTTGTGGCGACGGTGTACATGATGTTCGGGCAGGCTTGGAACATGTCTGCCATAACCGAGAACGACTCGGAGGACAGGGATACCTTTTATGAGAAGGTATTCGACTTCAACCAGAGTTTGCTTTATATACTGGCGGCGGGCTGTCTGCTGGTGGTACAGCCGATAACTGCCGTATGGATAGGCGCATCGGTGCGCGATTGCGTGAAGTATTCGCCGCTGCTGATATATTCGACGATATTCTCATGCCAGACAACTTTCATGGGCAGTATATATCTGGCGAGCAAGCAGACCAAAAGGTCACTGGTGACCAGCGTTATATCGGGCGTTATCAATGTGGGTCTTAACATAGTGCTGATACCGACCATCGGGCTGTACGGTCCGCCTCTTTCGACGGTGGCGGCTTACCTGACGGTGTTCATCATACGCGCTGTTGACACGAGAAAGATAATACCTTTCAGGATAGATATACGCAAGATGATAGTCAGCAATGTGCTGATAGTCATAATGACGGGCATACTGCTTATAGAGCCTGATATGTGGCACCACAAGATATTCTATATGATAGTGCTGGCGCTGTTCTGTGCGGTGTTCGTGATAAACATGGAAGCCATAAGCAGTTTGTTCTTCCGCTTTTTGCCGAAGAGCATCGCGGAGAAGGTCACTTCGCTGGGAACGAAGAAGCTGTCGCTCATAGCGGCGGGGCTGGTGGCTTTCGCGGGGCTGAACATACTTTTCAGGGCGATACCGCTGATGATACTGCTGGCGGCAGGATATGCGTTCGGCTTCCACATAGATGCGCCGAAGATATTCAGCGTGTGCGGAGTGGTGTGTGCGGCGCTGGTGGGCTTTCTGATAGCGCCGGAACTGGGCGGCGGACTGCTTTTCGTAATGTGGGCGGCACCGATAGTCAAGTACAGGAGAAAAATATACATCGCGGCGGCTGTGGTGTCGCTTGATGTATTTCTTGGGACGCTGGTAACGGCTGAACTGGGCATTTTCCTGTTCTTGGTAGAACTTATCGCACTGATGATAGTTTTCAGAAAGAAACTCGCTGACTTTGTGCTGGATTACATCGAATACGGCACGCTGGGACCCATTGACAGGGTGGCTGAGAAGATACCTCACCGCAGGAAGAGCGGCGCGGAAGATGACAACATTGCCGATGATGATGACATCAACGGCTGATAATAAAGGAGAGATCTATTATGGCAGAATTGAAATTTGAGATCGTGGAGCACATTGGTGTGCTTTCAGAGAATGCTAAGGGCTGGACTAAGGAACTCAACAAAGTCAGCTGGGGCGAGCATGCACCTAAGTACGACATAAGAGATTGGTCGCCAGATCACACAAGAATGGCTAAGGGCGTTACACTGACCGATGAAGAACTGGAGGCTCTTAAGGCTATACTTAACGGCGAGGTCGAGGACGACATCGACGAGTCGCAGATGCTTTGATCGGCGGGACAAAATGATGACAGGCGGCACTTTCGCTACAGGCGGGGGTGCTGTTTTTATTTTGCGGCGACAGCTCGGTGAAATATAAAATATGGTAGAATATGTTATTTGGTCTGCCAAAAATGACTGTGTGTTGGACATATTTTACAACATGCAGTGTCGATTTTGTGTGATTTATACTAAAGGGATAAGAGTTTTAACAAAATGTAAAACTTGCATTGATGGTTAAATGATAATCGAATGTTCATAACAGATTAATAATTATCTGATATAATTAAATCGTTGAAAGCATATTAAACAGACCATCGGAGGATATACGTATATGGAGCAGCATGGTATAAGCAAGCTGGACCTGAAAAGACGAAACAGAATGCAGGTCCTCAAAATACTAAAGCAGAGAGGTCCTACATCAAGAATAGATATCGCAGGCACCCTCGAACTGACGAGAGCGGCTGTTACTATCATCACCAATGAGATGATAGAGCAGGGCATAATTCAGGAGATAGGCGAGTACAAGCATGTCACTGAAAAAGCACCTCGCGGCAGAAAGAAGATACTTATAGACATAAACCACCACTACAAGTTCGTCATCGGTGTCACCATCGAGGAGGATATCGTCAGCGTGGGTCTGTCTACTCTGGCGGGTGCGGTGCTGGATAAGAGAAATCTCTCGATCGACCATACCATTGAATACAATGCTATATTTGACTTTGTAAGAAAGTCTATAAAGGAAGTTCTGGCAGACAACTGTCTGGACAAGAGTTCGATACTGGGTATAGGCTTCGGCATTTTCCCGACTATGTATGACAAGCTGGGCATAGATGTGAGGGACGGTATACCTGATTACACAAAGGTGCGCGGCATCATCAAGAGTTATACAGATCTGCCGCTGGTATTCGACAACTCTGTAAAGGGCACAGCGATGGCGAACATCGACTTCCTTAAGACAAAGGATCCCAACAGACAGAACATCGCGTTTTTGCAGTACGGCAACAACATGAACTTCGTTGTGACCAATCTGAACGAACCTATCGTTTCATACGATAACAGAACAGGATTCGTTGACAAGATGATAATCAATCCTTACAGCGAGAGGACATGTGAGAAGTGCGGCAGAAGGGGCTGTGTCGAGAATGAGATAACTCCTGCGGCTACGCTGTTGAAGCTGGATAAGGTATATTCGGCTGAGAAGACACCTTATCTGTATGAGGTATCGAAAGGCAACTTCAAGAATGTTAATATGGACATGGTACAGGCTGCCTACGACAAGGAGGATCCTGCGGTAAGAGAGGTCGTTGACAGCGAGATAAGGCTCACAGCTGTGCTGATAAACAACCTGTTCTTCTCGACTAATCCACAGAAGATAGTACTGCACCACTTCACCAACCACACCAACAACGAGAACGATTTCAACCGCATCAGAAATGCGCTGAATGAAATTGCGGGTGCTGCTGTGGCGGGCAAGATAGAAACTTCTATCATCGAGGACAAGCACCGCTTCCTGTCGGGCTGCGCTCTGGCTATCAGAGAACTGTTCTTCAATCGCGGCGGTTTCGATACAAACAGTTAAATATTCTCCCCGTAGGCTTGTCCTGCGGGGATTTTTTATGGAGGGCAAAAATGTTTGAGTACAATAATTCTCCTGCTTTGGAGTATATATTCGGCTTTTCGCATTCGGGAAAGCCTGTAAAGGATCTGGGGAGAGCACGCAGGCTTCTGGCGGCGCTGGGTGACCCGCAGGAGCGGCTGAGGTTCGTGCATATCGCGGGAACGAACGGCAAGGGTTCGACGGCGAGAATGTTTGACGGGGTGTTCGTGCATGCGGGGCTGAAAACGGGGCTTTTTACCTCGCCGTTCATAATCGAGTATGCTGACCGCATACAGGTGAACGATGAGAACATCAGCGTAGAGGCGCTTGAGCGGCTTGTGGATAAGGTTCGCGGGGTGGTGGATAAACTTCCCGAAAAGGCGGAGTTTTCGCAGTTTGAGATAACACAGGCGATAGCTTTCCTGTACTTTGAGGAAATGGTCTGTGATGTGGTCGTGCTGGAAACGGGGCTGGGCGGTCTGCTGGACTGCACGAATGTTATCAAAGAACCGCTGCTGACAGTAATCACGAAGGTAGACCTCGACCACACGGCGATACTGGGTGACACGGTGGAACTTATTGCGGAGCAGAAAGCGGGCATCATCAAGCGGGGGTGTCCCTGTGTGCTGAGTGCGGGCAACTGCGGGGCTGTCGGGCAGGTAGTGCGGAAAAAGGCTGATGAGATGGGTGCTGCGCTTGCTATACCCGATACAGACAAACTGGAGGTGCTGCACAGGGGACTGCACACGACGTTGTTCAACTATGGCGGACTGGCGGTGCGGACTTCGATGGCGGGGGAGCATCAGGTGATGAATGCGCTTTCTGTCATTGAGGGGTGCAGGTTACTTGCGGACAAGCTGGGGCTTAGTGATGATGACATAGCAAAGGGCATCGCGGCGGCGGTACTTCCCGGACGGACGGAGATACTTTCGAACAAGCCGCTTGTCATGCTGGACGGCGGTCACAACCCTGACGGCATGCGGGCACTGGCTAAGGTCATAAGCGACAAAGCGCCTGTACATGCGATAATTGGTATGTGCGGTGACAAGAACATGCGGTCGGCGCTGGGGGAGATAATACCGTTCGTGGACAGCTTTGTGACTGTTGACGGTTTCTCCGACCGCGCTGAAGATGCGGGCAAGCTGGCGGCGCTTATCAATGAGTCGGGCGGCAAGGCTCGTGCGGCTGTGGGAAGTCTTTTAGAAGAATACGAAGATATGAAATGCGGCAACGCTTACGGTCTGACGCTTGTCTGCGGGTCGCTGTATCTGGTGTCGGCTATGAAAGCGGCGCTGGGCGGCAAGTAGTCAAGGCTCAGATCTCGTGGGCGGGCGGGTGGGGCTTGCAATGTGTAAGAGAATGGCAAGCGATACTCGCAGTCCGTTACTGACAGGAAATAACCATAGAAAGTGTGATAATATGAAATTGTTTATAGCTTCTGATATACATGGCTCGGCATACTGGTGCGAAAAGATGGTGAGCGCCTTTGAGAAAAGCGGAGCTGAAAAGCTGGTACTGCTGGGAGATATACTCTATCACGGTCCACGAAACGATCTGCCGCAGGATTATGCGCCCAAAAAGGTCATCGCGATGCTAAATCCGCTTAAAGACCGCATTCTCTGTGTGCGGGGCAACTGCGATACTGAGGTCGATCAGATGGTGCTGGATTTTCCGATAATGGCAGAATATGCGCTGATATATGCGGACGGTTCAACAATATTCGCCACACACGGGCACAAATTCAACTGCGATAATTTACCGCCGCTGGGCAAGGGTGATATTCTTCTGCATGGGCATACACATGTGCCTGTAATAAAAGACTGCGGGGATTTTACTTATATTAATCCCGGCTCGATATCCATACCTAAGGAAAATTCGGCTCACAGTTACTTTATTTTTGAGAACGGGAAGTTTACCTTCGGTGAACTGTAAAAAATTAATAGTCAAAATTGTGTAAAAAAGCTAAAAAGTAATTCACCCTATTGCAATATTTACTCTAATATGATATAATCATCTTAACAGGTGAAGTTTTCCCTTTAGGGTATGGGGGTGAGATGATGGACGATAATTACAGACTTAAAGCCGGCTTGTGCATTTTTGATATGAATGACGGCGGCAGGATAATTTCGGTGGACGATGACCTTTTCGGGTTCACAGGGTACAGTCAGGACTATGTCAGAGAGAATGAACTTACGGTATTTTCACTTTTTGACAGGGCGTATCGTGAGGACACTGAAACGATACTGAACGATGCGGCGAAAGAGGGCAGGGTATTCTGCATAAGGCAGCCGATGAACTGCCGTGACGGAAGTTCGCTGTTTGTACATTGCTGTGGGTATGTGAGGGACTGTTCCCGCGTGGAGATGGTGATAAGCGATTGCAGGTGTCATGACAGTCTGGACGGGGCACAGAAAAAACTCATGAGGCAGATAACCGAACAGCAGGAAAAACTTCACATGATAGCCGAAAACACCGATGATGTGTACTATCAGTATGATGTAAAGCATGACCTGATGCACCTGACGGTCAGCATAACGCGGTTCAGGCTGGATTATGACAATTGTCTGGAGAATTTTCTGGGCAGAAGGGCGGCTGAGGAATTCATGCACCCCGATGATGTGAAGGCTTATTTCGATGAGTGGGAAAAGGCTCTGAAAAAGCCCACAAAGGGGACTATGGAGTTCCGCACTAAGGCGTATGATGATGACTACTGCTGGTACAGCGATGCTTATATCAGCTTTGCGGACGAGAACGGCGAGGTCATGGAGGTATTCGGGCGGCTGGCGAACATTCAGAAGTTGAAAACGCTGACAAGTCAGGCTGACAGCGACTCGGAGTACATCAAGTATCTGTTGCAGTCAGACCAGCTGACTGGGCTTTACAACCGCAAGGGGTTCACCCAGCAGGCGGGCAATCTGCTTAGCAGGCGGGAAGAGGGATATATTTATGCACTGGTATATTCTGACATAAACGACTTCTCGTATGTCAATGAGAATTTCGGCTACGAAACGGGCAATACGATGCTTAGGGATTTCGCGGAATGCCTTAAGGCGGGCAGCACTTATGTGATGGGCTGCCGCATCTACTCGGATTTCTTCATAACGCTGTGCCGCGCAAAGTCAAGGGCAGAACTGATAAAGAGCGTTGAGGTGGAAAACACCAGTTTCACCGCTTTGCAGAAGCTGAAGTTCCCATCGGGCGACATTCGCATATCCTGCGGCATGTACATACTGCCTGATGGTGAGGTGGAACTTAACACCGCTATCGACAATGCAAATCTTGCAAGGCGCAGTGTAAAGCATTCGTCAAGCATACTGTGCGGCATCTATTCACAGAGAATGAGAATGCAGAAGCTGTATGAACAGTCCATCTGCAACGAACTGCATGCGGCGCTGGAAAACAGGCAGATAGAGATGTTCTTACAGCCAAAGTTCCATCTGGAGAAGAGGGTCATCATCGGTGCTGAGGCGTTGGCGAGATGGCGAAATCCCAACGGTACTTACAAGATGCCGTTCGAGTTCATACCTGTGCTGGAAAAGGTCGGCTACATCGATGAACTGGATTTCTTCATTTATGAAGAGGTGCTGAGGACGCTGGAAAAGTGGAAGCGCGATGACAGAGTTCTTCTGCCGATATCGGTGAATTTCAGCCAGCACCACATAACTCAGCCTAAGTTTGTGGAGAACTTGATCGATACCGCAAACAGGTTCGATGTTGACAAGAGTTTTGTGGAGATAGAGATAACCGAATCATGCTTTTCCGGTGATACGCAGGCTTTGTTCTCGGTGATGGAAAGGCTGAGGAATGAGGGCTTCAAGGTGAGCATTGACGATTTCGGCATCGGGTATTCGACGCTGAGCGTGCTGATGAATGCGCCTGTGGATATCGTAAAGATAGACAAGTCTTTCATCGACAACATCGAGCGCAACAAGAATGACCGTGATTTTGTGGCGAATATGTGCAGTCTGATAGACACGGCAAACAAGGACATCATTTTTGAGGGCGTTGAAACTGATGCGCAGGCGGCGATACTCTGCCAGAGCGGTTACACGAAGGCACAGGGCTGGCTTTTTGACAAGGCTATGCCGCTGAGCGACTTTGAAGGCAAGTACATGTATAACTCTGATAACAAGTGAACATGATACAGCGGCATTCCCTTAAAGGGGAGTGCCGCTTTTGTATATTGATAAGGAAGGCTTTGCCGTGTTAAAATGATTTATAGCTATTTTTATAGTAAACGACATATTTATTTCTACATTCAGCGCTCACTGACGCTGTTATTTTTGTGGCTGTGAGCGCTGAATAGCACACCATTTTAAAAGTTGATATTATGATGTGGCTTAACGGAATTTAAGGTGGCTGGCGTATATCTTTACCTGCCGCAGGGGGAGGGAAAGATATGCCGACCACCTTAAGTTCTGTAAAATCGTTGTTTTTTGTGGTGTATCAGCGGGATAACCATAATTTTTAATGTCGTTTACTAAAAATATCCCCGAAGCGCTGAAAAGGTGCTTCGGGGATATTTTTATACAATGTTCTTTACAAAAGGTATGAATTTGAGAATTCTTGTGACTGCGTAGGATATCACAAAAGTCACAAGCATTATCAGCAACAGCGTGAGAAAGCCGCCGTTTGCAAAGGGGTCTGTTTTCATGACGGCGAAGATGTGCTTGTAGACCAGCATATGTATCAGATAGATGCCGAAAGAACATTTATCGACCTCTGAAACTATCTTGTCAAGTATCGGTATCTCTTTACCGCTGTCAGAACTTTTGAACAGTGCGAATATGGACAGTGCCGCCAGTGCCACGAATGGGAAACTGTATTTTTCCACCGAATTTTTAAGCTGTGAAGCCAGTTCTTCGTTTGTGGTGTGGAAACGGTAATAGGTCGCCCAGAGGATAGCACCTGCGTTGATGACAGTCGTCATGACTGCGGCGGCGCGGGGTATCTTCAGTTTGCCGTTATGTATGGCAAAGCCTGCGAACAGGTACATGGGGTAAATGCCGTCTATAAAGATGTAATAGACGGGGCTTTGCACACCGAAGAAGAAGTCGATGGTACTGCCGACTGCCCCGAATGCAAAGCAGAGGGCTATGGCGTAGAGGACTTCTTTTTTGCCTGCTTTGGCGATGGGTCTTAGCAGCGGCAGCGAGAGGTAAATGGCTATCATAAGATAGAGATACCATGTGTGCGACCAGCTGTTGCCTGTGGCGGTGAAACGGTTCAGCAGTGCAGTTTTTAGACCGTCAAGCAGGTGGTGGGGGGTGAAGTCCTTGAAATAGACCAGATGGTCGTAGAGGGTGAATATCTCGCCCGCTGCGAAAAGGGCTATGACCACCCTAAGCAGATATTTGCCGAACAGCTTTTTCAGCGGTATACTGCGTTTTTCATCAAGCAGCAGTGCGCCCGTCACCATGACGAAAACGGGTACTGCCCACATGAACAGGTTGCGCACCGACATAAGAACTGTCATCAGTTCGGTATCCTGAACTCGCTGACCGTCTGCGCCCTGTTTTACGGCAAAAGCCGTTGCCATATAGCTGCCGTGAAAAATGATTATCGACAGGCAGGCAAGGGCTTTCAGGCGGGACATATAGAGTATCCTGCCTGACTTATTTTCTTTAGTTTTACCCATATCATAAAGTGAAAGCGTCGTCGCCCATGCAGCCGCCCTCAGGGGACTGTGCGGCATCTGTTTCAGCGGGTGCTTCGGTGGCGGGGGCTTCTGTAACCGCAGGGGCTTCGGTCGCCTGTGTTTCTGTCGGAGCTTCTGTCTGAGGTTCAGTTTCGGGCTGGGCAGTTGTAGTGGTGGTCGTGGTGGCAGTCTTAGCCTCTTCTGCCTTGCGTGCTTCTTCGGCTGCGTTTGCCTCAGACTCCATAGTATTCTTGCTGTCGCCTATCTTGTTGGTGTAGACCAAGAAAGCGTAGTCGTCCATGAGTCTTATCTCGCCTTCAAGCATATTGGTGAGAGGGAAGCCGTGAAGCACAAAAGACTTATCGTCATCAAAGGTTATCTCGACCTCAAAATCGCCAATGGTCATTACATCGCCGCTGACTACATGGCTGTAGTTGAGCATCCTTGATTCGTCAGCGACAAAATCTTCGCCGTCGGGCAGGAGGTTCTCACCGAACTCGTCATCGCCGTATCTGATGGCAAAGCCGACGATATCCTTTTCGGTGCCGTTGGTGAGTTTTACCGAGTAGGTGCTCTTCTCGCCATCTTTCTCACCGATGTATTTCAGGTTTTCCTCTTCGGCGGCTGGCTTTTCTTCTGCTTTTGATTCAGCCTTGCTTTCGGTGGGAGCGGCGCTCTCAGGCTCGGCTGTGCTTTCGGGGGCACTTTCCTCAGCGGCGGAAGATGCGGCAGGCTTTGAACTGTCAGCAGACTTGCTGTCGGTCTTTTCGGTATCGCCGCAGGCAGTCATGCCGAGTGTCATAGCGGCAGAAAGTGCCAGCGCTAAAAATCTTTTCATGTCTTTCATTGTATTTACCTCCATACTTTGTCTGACGATTGTCAGCTTATCCTTCTTGTATTAAACAGGTGGTTTATATCGTAATTATACGAGCCCGGTGAACGGTACAGTATCGCAAATCCCTCAGCTCCTCGTTCATTGGTGAGGTCGGGGTCGAATATATATGTGATGCCCGAACCGTTGTAGTTATCTATCTCGACCCATGAATGGTCGTGAGGGTTCTGATTATAGGCGTTCAGTGTGTAGCCTGCTATCTGGTGGGCATCATAGCCCAGCATTTTAGCCATTTCGCAGAAAGTCGCCGCCATTACGTAGCAGTTGCCCTTGCCATTTAAGAAGCCGAAATCCGCATAGCCCTCCATGCCCCATGAACCGTCCTGATTCATAGAGTAATAGGGCAGAGCCGAACTGCTCCAGTTAAAAGCGGCTCTTAAGTCCCAGCCGACACGGTCGAGTACTTTTGCGGCTAGTTCGTAATAGGGCAGTGTATGCAGTTCTGCGGTCAGCGAGTTATCGGAAGTGAGCGTAGTGGTCTTGCCATCGCGCGCGATGTCGTTGACAGCTTTTACGCGGAAGCTGTAGTCTTTATCTGCGAGCACCTGCATGGTGCAGTTTGTGGTGTTTACCCTTTTGAATAGTTTCTCCTTACCGTCAACGGTGCAGTAGACTTCATAGAACTCAGCATCGCCAGCGGCTTGCCAGCTGAGCGACACAGACAGCGGGCGGGTATGTTCCGTTTTAAGACTGCCTTTGAGGTCTGCGGGTTTTATCAGTATATCGAATTCATAGCCGTCGAGGTAGCTTCTGACACCCTGTTTTGTGGGAGTATTGTAATACTTGTAGGGGCTGACCTTTACGGTGGCGAAGTCTGCATTGCCCAGCATGTCTGCTGTTATTTTGCGGGAAGATTTATTGCCGTTTGACAGGAGAGTTCTCTCCCTGCCGTTTATTATGATGTTTACATCATATTCGGCGGCACCGTCCACCTCGCCCCAGCTGACGGTAAGGTCTTTTTTGAGGGTGATTATATCATCGAGTTTTTTATAAGCTGATGTTTTTGTGACTATTTCCTCATCGGGGACAGTTTCCAGCTTTTCGAGCCAGTCCATAGCACGCATGCCTTTGACATGTGCGGCGAGTGTACTGAGGTCGGTGACATTTACCGAGCCGTCAAGGTTGACATCGGCGGCTTTGAGCGCTTTATCGTCCAGCGGCTTGACAGATTTTATGTGCGCCGCCGCCCTTGAAACATCGGTGACATTGACTCTGCCATCGTTATTGACATCTCCGCGTGCATATTCGCCATCGGTGGTATCGCCATCTGAGATATCTTCCTCATCGGTGGCAAGGCTGTCTGTTTCTGTTATTATCTGTGCAGATATATCGTTCTGTTCGGCTGATGCGCTGTCCGCGCTTGCGATGACAGCAGTCTGCATCATCAGTGAGAGCGCAGCCGCAGCAGCAAGAAATTTTGCACTTGTCTTTTTCATGTGAGATCCTCCTGTTCTGAAATGGGAGAAAGGTACTTATTCCTACAAATTATAGCATATTAAAATGCTGAATAGTTTAACATTTTATTAAGAAACAGTATGTATTGAAAAATTTTATGATAAAAGCCCCATGCAGAGCGGAAAAAAGACACTTCCGCCGAAAGGCAGGAAGTGTCTTGATGAAGATGATATTCTTTTTTTAGATATCCCGCTGACACACCAAATCGATCATTGTTATATCAGAATTTGAAATAGTTATCGATCATCCTTCCACCCACCGCAGGCGGGGGGAATAATATAAACACGGTGATTCCATATTAAACAGCACTTGTGGCGGTATGCTAAAGGGATAACCATATTCTTTTTTATCACATATTCATCATATTAAAATTAAAATAGATTATCCATGCGATAAAGATAAGCAGATACCTTACTGCGGCGGGGAGTTTTCTGCTGCGGTGAAGAAGTATGGTCAGCGGCAGCGGGAAGATGAAAAGCCAACCCAAAATCCAGAGCAATGTGCGCCTTTTGCGGGGCTTCGTGTATGGTACATAGCCGCCTTGCGGAACACCCATCGGGCGTGAGTAATAGGGCGGATAATTCTGTTGGACGGGCTGCCAGTTGTTGGGCTGGTTGGGCTGTACAAACTGCGGTGCGGGTTCGGGTATGCCGAAGAGTCTTCTTTAGTCTGAGATAAGTTCGGCGGGTATGACCTCTCTGCTGTCGCAGTAGGGGCATTTCAGCACCATGTTCGCATTGTCGAGTATCCTGTTGCCCATACAGTTAGGGCATTTAAGGTCGATGCTGTGCGTGTCATGCACCATCATCGGGATGTTGCCGCTTCCAAATGTCTGTGGTGGTATGTTGTAGTTCTGACGAGAAGGATATGTACCCTGCAAATTGGCGTTATATCCGCCGTAATTGATGTATCCGTTTTCACGGCTTCCCATCTTATCGCCTCCTGAAATTGTTCTTATACTTTTTCTTTCTGATGACATGGTCATCTCTTTAACACACCGATACAAAGTGCCGTATAACAATGAAAAATCGTGTTGATGCTATCTTTTTACTGCATTTTAAGCCTGTGTGCTAAAGGGATAGCCGTATTTTTTAACGTGGTTATCCCGCTGACACACCACAAAAACGGCGGTTTTACAGAACTTAAGGTGGTTGGCGTATGGTGCTCAATTATCCTTTTGTTTACAGCATTTTCAGCTGGTGTGCTAAAGGGATAGTCATATGTCGTTCTATAACTAATATAATAACACAGCTTTTGACCAAATGCAACACTGTACGGCAGAATGTTAAGGAAATCGTAAGGAAGAACACAACAAAATTTTCAGGGGATTTTTTATGCAGTACTTACAATTTAAGAATAAAGGGACAACAAGAAACATTTATTGAGATGTTTTCTTTCCACGCCTGCGGCGGGGAATGAGAACCACCAACTATTATTATAGCGATCCAACTATTTAAATTCACAAAATCCGGTCGCAAAAGCTCGGAACTATGGATTTTGTGACTGGATTTTGTCTGAATTTTAAGGCGGATTGCTATAATGTCCGCTGAAAAGATGTTTAATATTGTGTGTCAGAGGAATAGCCATACTGACAATTACAGCAGGTGCTACTCCTGAACATTGCTTGCCCTGACAAGTTCTATGGTGATGGGGGAGTTTTCCGGCAGACGGGAAAGATGGGCTGTGATGGTGCCGTTTGAAAAGTGCATATCATTCAGTATGAACAGCGGTTCGCCACTATGGTCTGTGAGTTTTTCAGTACCCATGATGCAAAGCGGAAAATCAGATTGTGTGCCTTCTGTATCAAACCGGAAGCGGGCTGTGAGTTCGCCTTTATCGTAGGCACGCATGGTGTAGTCAAAGCCGCTTATGTACAGTGAAAAATCGCTTTTCAGCGTGACCCATGCGCCGTTCAGCAGGTCGTGCCTGTGGTAGTATTTATTTATCATGCTGTCGCCGTCAAGCATGAACGGTTCGGTGGATAGTGCCATAGTGTGGGACCTCCTTATTTTAGGTGCTGTTGGTGCGGGGATATCATGTAAGTGCTTTTTCCATATGGATACAGCGGAAAGTTCCGCCGCTGATGACTTTTGAAAAATCGGCAGTGTAGCCGAGTTTTTCGTAGAAACCGACTTTTTCCTCGCGGCTTTCAAGAGTGGCAATGGTGAAGCCCAGTTCGGCTGACCATTCTTCTGCGGAGCGGACGGCAAGTCTGCCGATGCCTTTGCCGCGATATTCGGGCAGAACGACCACTCTGCCAAGCATGACGGTATTTTCGTTAACGGCATAAAGGCGGCAGGTGGCAACAGGGAAGTCATCATCAAGGATAACGATGTACTTCGTATCGGGAGTGTCGTGCTCGTCAAACTCTTCTTCCAGCGTGATGTGATATTTCTTTGCCATAGCCTGTATGCGCACGTAATATGCGCCTGCCCGCGCGGCAGTGGTGGCGGCTCGGATAATTTTCATTTGGTGTCACCTCTTAAAAGGATTATATCATATTTTTATATAATTAGCAATAGTATACATAATATTTTATATTATTAACTATATCAATCCGCCTTAAAATTCAGACAAAATCCGGTCACAAAACCCATAGATCCGAGCTTTAGCGACCTGATCTTGTGAATTTAAATAGTTGGATCGCTATAAATGCTTGATGATGCTGTTGGAGAATATTCTGCAAAGTGTTTATGAATGCTCTTAAATCGGCAGGTCGGGGAAGTATACGGAAATGTAAAATTTTTATTATTCGGGATAATCGTTTGCAATTGACATAAATATGTGGTATAATATTAAATTGAGTTAATATTTTCATGAAAGGACGTTTTGTTATGGCAAAGCTAAAGATCGCCGTTGTTTTCGGCGGTAAGTCGAATGAGCATGATGTTTCCGTAGTATCGGCGGCACATGTTATACGCAGTATCAATGAAAATTCTGACCGCTATGAGGTCATTTGCATCGGCATCACCAAGAAAGGTCACTGGCTGAGATACATGGGCAGTACTGAGGATATCGAGAACGGCAAGTGGACAGACCACCCCGACAATCTCGCCTGCATTTTCAGCCCTGATCCTGTCCATCGCGGTTTCATACAGCTGGAAGAGGACGGCAGCTATTCAAATATCAAGGTAGATGTTGTATTCCCTGTACTGCATGGCAAGAACGGTGAAGACGGAACTATCCAGGGCATTTTCCAGATGGCAGAGGTGCCTTTCGTGGGCTGTGACTTGATATCTTCCGCATGCTGCATGGATAAGGATGTTACACACACTATACTTGAAGCACACGGCATAAAGACTGCCAAGTGGATCAGCATGATATACCGCGATCTGGCTGAACTGGACGAAAAGTGCGCACTGATGGAGAAGAAACTGGGCTACCCGATGTATGTGAAGCCTGCGAACTGCGGTTCATCGGTGGGCATATCCAAGGCGCACGACCTTGAAGAACTGAAAGCAGGCATCAAGGCTGCTTTCACCCACGATCAGAAGGTCGTTGTGGAGCAGGAAGTCAAGGGTGTGGAGCTGGAGTGTGCCGTAATGGGCAATGACACGCCTTTCGCTTCGACTGTGGGACAGATAGCGGCTGCAAATGAGTTCTATGATTATGATGCGAAGTACAATAACGCAGCATCAAAGACCTACATACCCGCAATGGTCGATGAAAAGGTCATCGAAGAAGTGCGCGATGTGGCTGTAAGGGCATTCAAGGCTATGGGCTGCGGCGGTCTTGCGAGGGTGGACTTCTTCCTGTCTGACAAGGGCGAAGTGATACTCAACGAGATAAACACGCTGCCGGGTCACACAAAGATAAGCATGTACCCGAAGCTGATGGAACATGCAGGCATAAGCTATGCCGAGCAGGAGGACAGGCTGATAAAGCTGGCGCTGGACAGATCGGAAGTGGACTATGAATAATGCACCGATAGGCGTTTTTGACTCGGGTGTCGGGGGACTGACATGTGTCAAGGAACTGACCAAGCTGCTGCCTCATGAGGATATAGTCTATCTGGGTGACACGGCGAGAGTTCCTTACGGCACGAGAAGCAAGGAAACGATAGCGAGATATACCGCGCAGGATATGGAGTTTTTGCGTGGTCATGATGTCAAGATGATACTGGTGGCATGCGGCACCGCATCGAGCGTTATAATGTCAAGTCCTGAGTTTTCGGGAAAGACGGAACCTGTATACAGCGGCGTGGTCATACCTGCGGCGCATGCGGCATGTGCGGCTACCAAAAACGGAAAGATAGGCGTAATCGCCACAGGTGCCACCATAAGGAGCGGCAGCTACGGCAAGGTGATACGCAGCATCGACCCGTCTGCAAAGGTGGTGGGCAAGGCATGCCCGATGTTCGTGCCGCTGGTGGAGAACGGTTATGTGGGGCTTGACTGCCCGCCTACAAGGTTCTTTGCGGAGGAATACCTCGAATGTATGAAGCGCGAGCAGGTGGATACACTGATACTGGGCTGTACCCACTATCCCCATCTGGCAGATGTCATATCGGACATAATGGGCGAGGGCGTGAAGCTGATATCTTCCAGTGCGGAACTGGCAAGATATGCGGTGAAGACGCTGACTTTCGCGGACGAACTGGCAGAGAGGGAAGAAACGGGCAGTCAGAAACTCTACTGCACTGACAGCGCGGAACTTTTCGCGGAGAACGTTGAGCGTTTTCTGGGCGAGAGTTTTGCGGGAACTGTGGAGAAGTGTGACCTGTACTGACGGGAAAGGAAAATGAAGTTGGATAAGAGGGAAGTCGATATAAGGCTGGTGAGCCGACAGTTTGAAGAGCGGGGCAGTGAACCTGAGATGACAGAGATAATGTCGCTGGGGACGCTGGAAGCTACTGAGAACGGCTTTGCTGTTGAGTATGAAGAGAGCGAAGCTACGGGCTTTGATGGCTGTGTGACAAGGCTTGAAAGTTTTGGGGATACAAAGGTGGTCATGGCGAGAACGGGGAACGTTACCTCGAATATGGTCATTGAAATGGGCGAGAAGCATCACTGCATCTATGGCACACAGTACGGCAATTTTGAAGTCGGGGTCGAGGCGCAGAAGATAGCTGTCAAGCTGGACGAAAACGGCGGAAAACTGGCTTTCTCCTACGTGGTTGATGTTAATTCAAGTCTGGTGGGAGTTTTTGAGATAGAAGTAGAAGTAAGACCGAGATAAAGGGAGGAATTGAAAATGTATGATCTGATAAACGAGTCATTTACACAGGCAAGAGAACTTGTGATGAATGCTATGGGCGCACTGGTGGCAGAGGGCGTTTTCCCTGCGGAGGCTGTGCCTGCTTTTAACATAGAGATACCCGCTGACTCAAAGAACGGTGATGTTTCCACCAATGCGGCGATGGTGTGCGCAAAGCCTTTCCGCAATGCGCCCCGCAAGATAGCTGAGGCGATAGTCGGCAAGATAGTGACTGAGGGCAGCTGCTTTGAGAAAGTCGAGATAGCAGGTCCCGGATTTATAAATTTCTTCTATAACAAGGGCTGGTATGCGTCGGTGGTAAAGGCTGTGCTCGATGCGGGCGCTGATTACGGCAAGACCGAGTTTGGCAAGGGCAAGCGTGCGCTGGTGGAATTCGTTTCTGCAAACCCGACAGGTCCGATGCACATCGGCAACGCAAGGGGCGGTGCTATAGGTGACTGTCTGGCGGCTGTTATGGAGTATGCGGGCTACGAGGTAGAGAGAGAGTTCTACATAAACGATGCGGGCAATCAGATAGAGAAGTTCGGCAAATCGCTGAGGCTGAGATACATGCAGATATGCAGTGAGGCGGGTCAGGCGATAGTTGCGAAAAATCTTGATTTGGACGCTTTTTGCAAGGAGATATACGGCGAAGACGGCAACCGTCCCGAATTCCCGATGCCTGACGATGTTTATCTGGGCATGGATATAATCGCACATGCGAAGAATTTCTTTGATGAGTACGGCATGATAGCCAGCGCACAGCCCGAAGAGGACTGCAAGAAGGCTCTGGTCGATTATGCACTGCCCAAGAACATACAAGGTCTGCATGACGACCTTGCAAAGTACCGCATAGAATATGACACATGGTTCAGGGAGAGCACACTGCACAATGACGGCTCGGTGGCTAAGGTCATCGAACAGCTGAAAGCGAGCGGCTATACCTACGAACAGGACGGTGCGCTGTGGTTCAAGACCACCGAATTCGGTGATGAAAAGGACAGGGTGCTGGTGCGCGACAACGGTATACCGACCTATTTCGTGCCTGATATAGCTTACCACTACAACAAGCTGGCTGAAAGAAAGTTCGACAAGGCGATAGATATTTTCGGTGCTGACCATCACGGTTACATACCAAGACTAAAGGCGGCTATGACTGCGCTGGGCGTTGATGCGAAGAAGCTGGATATTGTCATCATGCAGATGGTAAGACTTGTAAAGAACGGCGAAACATACAAGCTGTCGAAGCGTTCGGGCAAGGCGATAACGCTGAACACTCTGCTGGAGGAGATACCGATAGATGCGGCAAGATTTTTCTTCAACCTGAGAGAGCCGAACTCACAGTTCGACTTTGACCTTGACCTTGCCATCTCAAATTCCAGCCAGAACCCTGTTTACTATGTTCAGTACGCACACGCGCGTATCTGCTCGGTAATAAAGAAGCTGAAAGAAGAGGGCGTTGAGGCGAAGGCTTTCACTGATGAGATGGCTGAGGCGCTGAACACTTCGGAAGAACTGGAACTGGTGAAGCTGATGGCAACTCTGCCGACCACAATAAACGATGCGGCTAAGGCTTACGACCCTGCAAAGGTCACCAAGTACGCGGTGGATATTGCGACACTGTACCACAAGTTCTACAACGCATGCCGCATAAAGGGCGAGCCTGAGAACGTTATGCAGGCAAGACTGTCACTTTCGCTGGCTGTTAAGCAGATAATCGCGAACATACTGGGTATGCTTAAGATAAACTGCCCTGAGAGCATGTGATAAACTGAGAAAAGATAACAAAGACGGAGTTTCCTGCTGTGAAACTCCGTTTTTCTTTTGGTGATATGGGAAGATATCATAAAACAATGTGGTTATCCCGCTGACACACCACAAAAACAGCGGCTATACAGAACTTAAGATTCTTGGCGTATATCTTTCCCCCGCCGCAGGCGGGGGAAAGATATACAACGCTCAATTATCCTTTTGTTCGCCGCATTTTTAGTTGGTGTGCTAAAGGGATAGTCATATAAAACAAAAAGTCCGCGATGGCTTTATCAGCCATCACGGACTTTATTATGCTTTTACATTACTGCTTGCTAAGAATTACTTAACTGTAACGTTAACTACAGAGTACTTTAGAGCGTTTACAACGTCCCAAGTACCGTTAACTCTTGCAGCGATAGCTACCTTGTAGCTCATGCCGGGAGTCATGTTCTTAGGCGAAGTGTAGCTGTTGGTTGTGATGTTGGAGGTCTGAATTCTCCACTTACCAGCCAGGTATACAGCTATGCCGTACTTGTCAGCATTCTTTACCTTGTCCCAAGTGAAGCGCATCTGGTGATACTGCTCGCTGTAAGCTACCTTGATGTTGGTAGGATAAGTCTTATCATCAGTAGGAGGAGGAGTCAGTTCCTTGCCGTACAGGTTAGCCATAACGCCCAGAGCCATCATGTCATCGCCTGCGTGCCAGAATCTGTGGTAGTTCAGGTCAACCTTAGCAACGTTCTTGAAGCCTGCGATCTGTGCCTGACCCTCAGGATCAGATGCAGAGTACTTGCTGTCCCACTTAGCGCCGTTCTGAACGTCCTTATTGTAAGCAGCCTTCAGCTCCTTGACCAGGTTGATAGCCTCAGTAGAAGTAGGAGTGCCTGCGCAGTTGCCTTCGTACATTGTACGGATGCTCTCGAATGTAGCGCCGTTTGCCAGCTTGTCGCCGTTAGGCATTGTGCCGTTGTAGTTCTCAGGAATCCAAACGGTCTGGCTGAAGAAACGAGCCAGCGAAGGATTGTGCTCAGTTCTGGACATACCCAGATCATCACGACCCAGAGCCCAAGAGCGGTCGATCAGTTCCTTAGCCAGGTACAGAGATGCCTTAGGCAGAGCAGAATCGTTAGCAGTATAGGTCTTAGTGCCAGCCTTAACGTTGGAAGCACCCTCGATGTTGTAGTTGAACTTACCGCCAACAGAGCTGTAAGTCATGCCGTTGATGTCAGAGCCCTTAACGCCCTTAGCCTTTGCATAGTAGAGCAGAGTGTTAGCCAGCGAAGATACGCAGCCGAGGTCGGTGTTGCCGTAGCCGGAGATAGTGCAGCTCAGACCGCTGTTGGAAGTAGCGGAGCCATTCCAGCTGTCAGGCTGACCCTGCCAATCAAGGTTAGAAGGCATATAGAAGTCACCGTCAGAAGTGAGAACGGTGTTGTTAACGAACCATGCGCACCACTTGTCAAGGATCTGCTCCAGAGCAGCTTCCATAGACATACCGCCGGGTCTTACACCGGTGTTGTCGCCGTTCTGCTTAACCCAATAGTACAGCTCAGCCAGACGCTGAACAGCCCATACCTGGTTACCTGTCCAGTGGTTGGAACCCGGGTCAGCATATACAGGGTGCTCAACATACATCATACCATAGAAGGTAGGAACGCCCGAAGGATAAGTCTCGTAACGACCCTTGTAGGAGTTGGTAGCACCGCCTGCGATAGGACCGTCCTTAGACTGCAGCCACAGATAGAATTCCAGCTGTCTTTCGAGAGACTTCTGGTAATCCTGCTTAGCACCGTCAGCCTTCATGCCGCTTGACAGATCAGTCAGCAGAGCATAAGCAGCCAGCGGGTTCTGATAGAACTCATGAGCGTGCGAGCAGCCTATCTGCCAGCACCAGTTCTGACCTGTGCCCTTGAGAGCGCCGCCCCAAGAAGTATACCAGTTCATCAGATAGTGCTTGGAGTTGTCACCAGCGTTGCCGTTTGTCCAGCTGGTGTTCTGTGAGATCTGCTGATAGTACTTATCGTACATGTTGTTACGCAGTTCATCACCCATCTCAGATGCCTTAGCGTTTACAGTAGTGTTGGAAACATTCCACTGGATAGCGTCATATACACCCTGGATAGCTCTGTCTTCTGCGTCAGGAGCGTTGGTGTATGCCCACTGATTGGTTACAGTAGTATCGCGGTTGAAGATACCCTTCAGACCCTGCTGAGAGTTACCATACTTCTTCTCTTCTACGCAGGGGAACGGAACAGTTTCCCAGCAGGACTCCTGCTCGCCGCGCTGGAAGGTGTTGATGAAGGTGAACTCGGTGCCCTGACCGAAGCCGTACCAGTTATCAACGTCAGCCAGCCAGTGCATCAGATACAGACCGCCCTGATTGTTCTTGCCGTTGTATACGCGGGTGAACTTGTTGAAGATCGGGTTCTCAGCAGTCTTGCTTGCCTCGCCTGCCCAAGCGCCGGGGCACTGATCGGGAGTGTCATACTCGCCGCAGTACTGAGCACTTACGCTTGAGGACTGCCAGAAGTTGTCCTGAACATCAGGTATCATAACTTCCATTGTCTTCCAAGCCTTCTGCAGATCGTTTGCAGATGCGCCGCTGAAGTTCTCGCCCGAATTCTTAACGATGTTGTCGTGCATTGCTGCTACCCATACCAGGTAGGACATTGCCTCGGATGTAGTCTCATGACCGTAGTCAGGAGCCTCGATGATAACTTCTTCTCTTGAGTGGTAAGGGATACCGAAAGAGCCTGAACCACCATTGTTCTGTGACAGATAGCCGTTTTTCTGACCATTGGTGATGACATCATCATACAAGGACATGAAACGCTGTGCATAAGTGGAATCGCCGTATGTGTTTGCCTTAGTTCTGGTACCGGCTGCTGATGCGGGAACTACAGTTGCTGCAAAGACATTGGTAGTCATTGCTACTGTAAGGATACTTGCAACTGCAGCCTTCATTTTCTTAGGAAGCATTAATAATTCCCCTCTCCTGAAATATTTGTTCGGCATTAAAGCCGCGTGTTGTTTGCAGGCTCAGCCTGCGCTTTTGAACGTAACAGTGATATCGACACTCGATAGCTTCGGCACAGCGTTTACAAGACACATACACCCATGTGTTTTGCCATGCACAAAAGCCACACAAATATATCACCGTTTCTACAAATTATTATACACTATTTTTTTTATTTTTCAAGTCTTTTTGGGCACTTAATCGATTAAAAGCCATAATTTCGGCGGTTTGACCACCTAATTTAATTCGCTTTTGTCTATTTCACCTAATATCTTGAAATTTCAAGCATTTTAGGGGACTTAATCGTTTAAAGCTGAAATTTCAGCACTTTTACTACTTGAGCTATCTTGCAATTGTCTGCTTTATCTAATTTCTTTTGATATTTTAAAATATTTAGTTAATTGAAAGTGTCGCAATTATGACACGGCAATGCTTCGTGGCTCGACTGTGAATTATTTGCAAAACCGCACTTCTGCTACAAATTTTAGCGCGTGTGGTTTAGCTTTATTTATTCTTACCAAGTATTCTTGAAATGTGCATATTTTATACATGTCAAGTTCACTTTTATATAGGATAATACAATTGCATCTGTGTATGTGTCTGCGTGACTGACACAGCACATCAGGTATTGGGTGACCTCGATGCTGCGCTGCGCTGCGCGGGAAGGGTGTTTCGGCGGCGTTATCATATGCTCTTGCTTGTTTAACATATCCCAATATAGGTTTGTGTCGGGACGGTGAGCGAGGGTCGGATCTGCGGTCTGTCTTTTATATTTTATATAGTATGAACGGCGGGCGGTACGGCGGAGGTACACCACATTATAAAACCTATCTTATTCATACAATTAATAAGATGAAAGGAGCCTTTTATGGTTGAAATTAAAAACCTGACAAAGCACTACGGCAAAGTTACGGCTGTCAATGATCTGAGCTTTGAGATCAGGGATAATGAGATTCTCGGATTTCTCGGACCGAACGGTGCGGGCAAATCCACCACGATGAACATTATCGCGGGATATCTGCCGACATCGAGCGGTACTGTCAATGTCTGCGGGCATGACATAAAGGAGGATGCAAGGGCTGCTAAGCGCTGCATAGGATATCTTCCCGAGATACCGCCCCTTTATCCCGATATGCGCGTTGAGGAATATCTGCGCTACTGTGCGGGCATCAAGGGCATACGCGGCGGTGAGGTCAAAAAAGAGGTCGAGAAGGTAATGAAGCGCTTGCAGCTGACCGACATGCGCCGCAGGCTGATAGCCAATCTTTCAAAGGGCTACAAGCAGCGTGTGGGGCTGGCACAGGCGATACTGGGCGATCCCGAACTGCTGATACTTGACGAGCCGACAGTAGGTCTTGACCCTACTCAGGTAGCTGAACTGAGAAAGTTCATAAAGACTCTGGGCAAGGATCATTCAGTTATCCTATCCTCGCATATACTCAGTGAGATAAGTGCTGTTTGCGACCGTGTTGTCATCATCAGCAAGGGTGAACTGCGCGCGGTCGATACCATCGAGAATCTTGAACGTAAGATGTCGGGTTCACCGATACTCAGCCTGACTGTCGAAGGCGAACAGCTGGCGGCTTCATTTGTGCTGGGTGAGGTCAAGGGCATAAAAGAGATACAGGATATCATTGAGAATGATGACGGAACCAGTGTCTTCAAAATACAGCTTGAAGATGAAAAGGTCAGACAGGATATCATGGCTGCACTGGTTGAGGGCGGCATAAACGTAGTCGAGATGTCGATGGAGCGTCCGGATCTGGAAAAGGTGTTCCTCGAACTCACAGGCAAAAAGAAGTAAAGGAGTGTGCAAAATGTTTTCTTTATACAAAAAGGAGATCCAGTCGTTCTTTTACTCGCCGTTTGCCTACGTGCTGTCGGCGCTGTTCATGCTGATCTTCGGCTTCGCGTTCGTGAACAAGATAGCAAGCATGCAGACCAGCGTGCTGCAATTTTCGTTCCCCGATATGTTCTACAACAATTTCTTCTATTTCATATTCATAATACCGCTGCTGACCATGCGTTCGTTTGCAGATGAGAGGCGCGGCGGTACTGAGGTACAGCTGCTTACCAGCCCGCTGACCATAACTCAGATAGTTCTCGCAAAGTTCTTTGCGATAGTGACAGTCTTCCTGTTCATGCTGCTGCTCTCGCTGTTTTTCCCGATATATGTGGCGCTTCACGGAACTGTCATCTGGTCGTCGCTCATATGCGGCTATGCCAGCTTCTTTCTGTGGGGACTTGTCTGCATCGCGCTGGGCATGCTGTTTTCTTCGATGCAGAGCAGCCCGATAATCGCAGCGATAATCGGTGAGATAGTGATGGAGGGATTTCTGTTCCTCGATCAGTTCGCTGCTACCAAGATGGTGCAGAGTTACCCGCACCTCAATTCCGTTGTGACCTGGTTCTCGATGCAGCGCCGTTTCGTATTCTTTGCACAGGGCATGTTCCGTCTGGAAGATCTGGTGTTCTTCCTGAGCCTGACAGCACTGGTGCTGTTCTGGAACGTACTGTACATCGAAAAGCGCCGCTGGAACCATCGCTGATTGGAGGGAATAGAACATGGCACAAAAAGAAACCGCAAAACCAAAGAAGGCACGCAGCTTTACCGCAGCTGCAATGGTGTTCGGTGCGATAGCACTGGCGATAGTTATCCTGCTCAATCTGATGGTGTCGCGCCTGAATGTCATCTGGGATATGACACCGACAGGCATGTACAAGCTCACTCAGTCTACAAGGGATTATCTGAAGTCTGTGGACAAGAAGGTGAATTTCTACTTCCTGTTCGATATGGATGTACTTTCCACCGATACCGACAGCATGCCGCTGTACAATGCGATGAAAGAATATTCCGAATATGACTGCATAAATTTTCAGGCTTTTGACCCCGACAGCGACCCTGACAAGACAAAAGAACTTCAAAATATGGGCTTTACCGTTTCGCAGGGCGATATCGTCATAGAGTGCGAGGGCAGGACAAAGCACATACCCGCTTATACGATGTTTGAAACACACACAAGTTCGGATAACAGCGGCAAGCAGGCTACAAGTTCGGTATATTTCACCGGTGAGAACATCATCACAGGTGCTATAGAGGCTGTTGTGACAGGCAAGGAGGTCAAGATATACTTCCTGACAGGTCACAGCGAGAAGCAGATAGATACCGACTTCACCACACTTAAGACCAACCTTGCTTCGCGCAACTACATAGCTGAGCCGCTGAACCTTACTACCGGCAGCTCTGTTCCCGAAGATGCTTCCATCGTCATCGTGGCATCACCAAAGACCGATATCACGGATAATGAACTGAAAGTGCTGAATGATTATCTCGACAAGGGCGGCAACATCTGCTTCTGGATGGCGCCGAACGAGGATACGGTGGAATACACCAATATCGAGAGCATTCTCGCAGATTTCAGCATAAGCATGGATTATGACCGCGTCGCTGAGACCGATACCGATCTGTATCCGCCCAATGACCCCACCAGTTTCATGTGCAGTATAGTTGTGGCTGACCAGACTTCGAGCATAGACCTGACAAGCGAACTGGCACAGTTCGTGGATCAGGGTGCGCAGCCTTTTATGACCAATACGCGCAGCTTCATGCAGATATACAACGAAGGCAACAACAATGAGCATGTGACCACAGGTTCACTTCTCCAGACCATAGACAAGATAGGCGACGGTTCTTCGACTGCTGTGGGCGAACCGATGGGCGGTTCAAAGCCCCGCGACCGCATCACCGATGTGGTGCTTGATCTGGCTATGTATTCCACCGACAGTTCACGCGCAGGTGCGAAGATAATGGTAATGGGCAACGGCGATTTCCTTGATGATGACAACATCTATCAGGCTTATATGACCATACCCGTGAATTTGCAGCTGTCTGTATTCTCATGGATGTATGACTCTGACAAGGCACTTGACTTCGGCATAGCGGGCAAGGAGCGTACTTTTGATGAAATGAACATAGAGTCCACTTCAAAGGCTAATGTCATCAACGTTATATTCATCGCTGTACCTGTCGTTGTGGGACTTATCGGCGGCGCGGTATGGCTCAGGCGGAGGTATTCGGAATGAACCGTAAGTCAATGATAGCAACGGGTGCCGCACTTGTGCTGCTGCTGGGCGGCGCGGGTGGTGCATATTACTATGTGGATCACAAGAAGTCGAGCGAGGAAGCCGCTGAAAAGGCGGAAGCTGATTCGCTCAACCTGTTCTCTTTCGATTCAAATACCGTAAAAGGCATAGATATAACCAACGAAGACGGCTATTTTCATATGACGGTCGGTCAGTCGGGCGACTGGCAGATGGAGGAAACTGATTACCCTTATGATTTTTCGCTGAACAGCTTCAACCTCAACGTCATCGCATCGACTATGAGCAAGCTGAAAGCCGATCACAAGGCTGAGGCGCAGGATCTGAGCAAATACGGTCTTGAACAGCCCGTGACGGTGGTATGCCACACTGCGGACGGCGACTACACTCTGCTGGTGGGCGGCAGTTCGGTCACCAACGAGTTTTGCTATGTGATGAAGCCCGATGATGATACCATTTACTGCATTGACCGTGAAATGGGTGCTGAACTGCGCGGAGATATCGCGACACTGCGCAGTAATTATCTGCTCAACTGCTATGACAATGAGATAAAGCATTTCTCGGTAGAACATAACGGCGAGGTCTGCTATGATCTCTCGCGTGATACCGAGAGCACTTCAATGTGGGCACTCAATGCGCCGCAGACGGGCGTTACGGTAGATGCCGTCAAGATAAACAACGTGCTCACAAGCATCGTGCGTGTGCAGACATCAAACTTTGAATGTTTCACGAAGGACGAGAGCGTGCTTGCAAAACACGGTCTTGACAAGCCTGCCTACACTTTCACGGTGGTGACCGATGAAAAGACCTACACGCTGGAATTCCCCGAATTCGGCATTGACGATGAAGAAGTATGGTGCTACGATGCGGGAAGCTGTGCGGTGTTCTCGATAACTTCGGGCGAGGCGGCTTTCCTTACGGGCAAGTGGAGCGACCTGACGGTAAAGCAGGCGATGAGCGTGCCTTTCATGTCGGCGGCGACGCTGGAGATAACTGTTGACGGCGATACACACACGCTGAACATCGACCATGAGAAACAGAACTATGTATTCGATGACATTGATGTTACTGCAAAGGGCAGTGAAGAAGCATCGGCAGATTTTGAATACCTGTACGCATCGGTGAGCGAGATGGCACATGGTGAGTACCGCGATGATATCCCCGAAAAGATGGGCGAGCCGACCTGCACTTTCCGTTACACCCTCACAGACGGTACTGAGCGCGAACTGGCGCTGGTACCGATCGATGATGCGAACTACTGGGCGTATGTTGACGGTGAATGTCTTGGCATGACGGTTGAAAAGACCGCCATCACAGGCGAGAACGGCTGTCTGAACTTTATTGAGCGGCTGAATGCCGATCTTGCATAAGATATGATGATATCCCTCTGCTTTTGCAGGGGGATTTTTTTGACGAACATATAAAACGAAAGCCCCGAAGCGCGCTGATACGCTTCGGGGCGATATTTTTGCTATTTCAGACCCTTTGTGTGCCGCTCGATAATGTCGTTGACACTGCGGTAAACATAGGGTTTTAATTTTTCAAGACTTACAGGTTCGGAATAGAGTATCGCTGAATGGCAGGTCGAACTTACCAGTTCGACTATCATGAACAGCATTATCTCAGGTTCTTCGATATCACTGGGGGCATCAGCGAGGATAGCATCGTATATCTCACGAAAATCAACATCGTTACCATGTGGTGCGGAAGATATTGCGTGCTTGAAAACGCCCCAGCTGAGGTTCTTTGCGATGAATGCCACCATAGCGTGGTTGCCTTCAAGCTGGGTGAGGATATTGTCGATGACATATATCATCTTCTCATTGAAGGACATCTCACGTTCTTCTGCCCTAAGTGCTTCCAGTGCGCTTTTGAACAGCTTTGATGACTGGTGAGCCACAAGCCTGTTCTTAAGGTCGTACTTATCCTTGAAGTACAGATAGAATGTGCCTTTTGCGACACCTGCACTTTCAGCGATATCCGAAACGGAGGTCTTGCTGACACCTTTAGTGGTGAACAGCCTGTATGCAGTCGCAAGAAGAGAGTCTTCCTTTGCTTTTTTGTTTATATCCAGCTTACCCATTTTTACCTCCGCACTCAGCGTGATTTTTTTACCGAAAGCTAACTTTGCCCATTCACTATAATTATATGATATTTAGATATTTTTGTCAATAGGTCATTTTAACCAGTCGAAGTAAATGACTTGTGGTCATTTTGTTTAAACTAACGAAATTCTGACCAAGAGTCATTTTAACTGTTGACCAATGGTCATTTTTGTGGTATACTTGCATATAGTTAAATGAGTGACCGATGGTCATATTATAGAGAGGGGTAGGATAACATGAAACGTTTCGGACGGGGCGTGGTGAAGTTCCGCATAGTCATATTCATAATGGCGCTGGTGCTGGCTGTGCCCGCGCTGATGGGCATGATAAAGACGAGGATAAACTACGACATTCTTTCGTACCTGCCTGAGGACATCGACACGATGAAAGGTCAGCAGATAATGCTTGACGAGTTCGGCAAGGGCGGCTTTTCGTTCGTCGTGGTAGAGGGTATGGACGACAAGCAGGTGAGCGAACTTAAATCAAAGTTCGAGAAAGTTGACACTGTTTCGGAGGTGCTTTGGTATGACAGCATAGCCGATATATCCATACCGAAGGAAGTGCTTCCGCAGGATATATACGATTTTTTCAACAACGATGACGACAGTGCTACGATGATGGCGGTTTTCTTCGATAAGGCGACATCTTCCGATGAAGCGCTGGACGCTGTTGTGGAGATGCGGAAGATAGCGGGCAGGCAGTGCTACATCAACGGCATGACCGCGATAGTTGAGGACATAAAAGACCTGACAATGAAAGAAACTACCGCATACGTCGGCATAGCGGTGATACTTACAAGCATAATACTGGCGGTGACGATGGATTCACTGCTGATACCAGTATTCTTCATGCTGAGTGTCGGTCTGGCGATACTTTACAATCTTGGTACGAACATATTCTTAGGTGAGATAAGTTTCATAACACAGGCACTTACGGCGGTGTTACAGCTGGCTGTCACCATAGACTACTCGATATTCCTGTGGCACAGCTACAAGGAACAGAAAGAGAAGTTCGATGACCGAAACGAAGCTATGGCTGAGGCGATAGCGCAGACGATATCTTCGGTGGTATCAAGTTCGGTAACTACCGTTGCAGGCTTCCTGGCGCTGTGCTTCATGAGTTACAAGCTGGGACTTGATATGGGCATCGTTATGGCGAAGGGCGTTGTCATCGGCGTTATCTGCTGTGTGACTGTTCTGCCCGCGATGATACTTGTGTTCGACAAGGTGCTTGAAAAGACCATACACAAAGACTTTATACCGAGCATGGACAAGGCGGCGGACTTTATAGTTAAGCATCACGGGGCGTTCATATCGCTTTTCGTGGCACTGCTGATACCTGGCATCTACGGGCAGATGCACACAGATGTCTACTACAACCTGACAGACACACTGCCTGCCGACCTCAACAGCGTTATCGCAAATGCAAAGCTGGAAGAAGAGTTCAATATCTCATCTACCCACATAGTTATGTGCCGCGCTGACATGCCCCGCAAGGACGTTGTGAAGATGATGGACGAGATGGGCAAAGTGGACGGCGTTTCTATGACGATGGCTTTCGATACGCTGATAGGTTCTTCGATACCCGAAGAGGTCATACCCGAATCGGTCAGCGGCATACTGAAAGAGGGCGACTGGCAGATGATGCTGGTAGGTTCTGACTACAAGGTGGCTTCGCCCGAAGTTAACTCGCAGGTAGATAAGCTGATAGGCATACTCAAAAACTATGACGAGGGCGGCATGGTCATCGGTGAAGCGGCGGCTACCAAAGACCTGATACGCATAACCGACCGTGACTTTGCGGTGGTCAACACCGTATCGATAGCGGCGATATTCGTTATCATACTGATAGCACTGAGGTCATTCTCACTGCCGATAATTCTGGTGGCAGTCATAGAATTTGCCATAACCGTAAACATGGCAGTGCCGTGTTTCACACATACAACGATACCTTTCATCGCATCTGTAGTAATAGGTACGATACAACTTGGCGCGACTGTCGATTACGCGATACTGATGACCACACGCTACAAGCAGGAGAGGATAGACGGCAAGGACAAGACCGAAGCTGTCACAATAGCGCTTGCGACTTCGATGAAGTCCATCATGGTAAGTGCGCTGGGCTTCTTTGCATCGACTTTCGGTGTGGGCGTTTATTCAAGCGTTGACATGATATCACAGCTGTGTACGCTGATGTCGAGGGGTGCGCTGATATCGATGGTGACTGTTATATGCGCTCTGCCCTCGATGCTGATGCTGTTCGACAAGGTGATAATCAACAGCACGATAGGCATGCGCGACACCGCAAGGCGGGAAAAGGCATTCAAAGTGCCGACTTTCAACTGAGTTAAAGTAAACGACATATGATTTCAGATAAAAAGGGGATAATCAACATGAAAAAGTATTCTAAGTTTTTGGCAGGTGTTCTGGCAGTGCTTCTTTCGGCAGGTTCGACAGGGCTGTATGCTGTGGCGAACAAGGACGAGAACAAGGCTGATACTAAGGCTGACAGCAGTTCTTCAAAGGCTGATGACAGTTCGGAAAAGGACGGCTACAAGTCGCCTGAGATACACAAGCGCGAAAAAAAGAGCGGAAACAGTTCCGAGAGCGAAAAGGGCGATGTGACACGCAAGGAAGAAACCGTATACGTGCTGACAGATGCGAGCGGCAAGCCCACAAAGACCATCGTCAGCGACCATCTGGTGAACCCGACAGGTGCGCAGTCATTGCTTGATGCTTCGATACTGAGTGAGATAGAGAATGTCAAGACAGATGACGGATACACAGGGTCGTCTGACAGCATGACATGGGACGCTAAAGGCGAAGATATCTACTACAAGGGTTATACAGATGCGGCGCTGCCTGTTGAGATAAAGGTAAGCTACAAGCTGGACGGCAAAACAGTCACCCCCGAAGAACTGGCGGGCAAAAGCGGCAAGGTGACGGTGAGATACGACTATGTGAACAACTCGAAGACCACTGTGAAGATAAACGGCAAAAGCGAAGATATATACACTCCCTTTATGATGGCTACAGGCGCACTGCTGGACGGCGAGAAGTTCAAGAATGTACAGGTGACCAACGGCAAAGTCATCTCTGACGGTGACAGGCAGGCTGTCATAGGCTATGCACTGCCCGGTCTTAAAGAAAGTCTTGGGCTGGCTGACAAAGATGACATAGACATACCCGAATATTTCGAGTTCACGGCTGATGTGACAGACTTCGAGTTAAAGACGGTGTTCACCGCAGGCACGAACAGCCTGTTTAGTGATGTTGACTTTGACGGCACTGACAGTCTTGACGAACTTGAAAGCAAGCTGACAGACCTCGCTGATGCGGTAGATAAGCTGTCAAGCGGCACAACAGAACTTTACAACGGCACAAAAGACCTCAACAAGGGCGCAAAAGACCTGAAAGACGGTGCTGACAAGCTGGCTGACGGCGGCAAACAGCTCGATGACGGCGCAAAGGAGCTGACAAGCGGAGCACAGACCCTTGCAGACGGCACAAAGACCCTCGATGAGGGCGCAGGCACTCTGGTGGAGGGCATAAAGTCTGCTAAGGACGGCGGCGATAAGCTGGTGGGCGGTTTTGTTCAGGTGAACAGCGGCGCGGCACAGCTTAAGGACGGTTCGGCAAAGCTGGCGGGCGGTCTGGGTACTGCTGAGGACGGTGCTGAGGCGCTGGACGACGGTGCGGCGGCACTGGCTAAGGGCGCATCAGATCTTGATGCGGGCATCGGTCAGCTGACAGGCGGCGCAGGGCAGCTGCAGGAGGGCACAAAGACTCTCGACGACGGCGCACAGGCTTTGCTGGACGGCATAAAAGCGGCTAAGAACGGTTCGGCAAAACTGAGCGGCGGCTTCATACAGGTCAACGAGGGCGCGGCGGCACTCAAAGAGGGAAGTGCGGCACTGGCTGATGGTCTTGCGGCGGCTGATGACGGCGCGGGCAAGCTGGCGGCAGGCACAAAAGCGCTCAAAGACGGCGCAGATACAGCTTCGGCGGGTGCAGACGAACTTAAGGCGGGCAGTGAAAAACTGAAAGGCGGCAGTGAGAGCCTGAAAGACGGTGCGGCGGCACTTGATGAGGGTCTTAAAAGCGCGAAAGAGGGTTCGGCAAAGCTGTCAGACGGCACAGGTAAGCTGAAAGACGGCGCTGACAGCCTTAAGGCAGGCACATCACAGCTTTCTACAGGCATTGACAGCGCTGACAAGGGCGCGGCAGAACTAGACACAGGTGCAAAGAAAGTGGCGGCAGGCACGAAAAATCTGGCGGACGGTGCATATGCACTTTCGGGCGGCGCGGCAAATGTGGCAAGCGGTTCTTATCAGCTTTCACAGGGCGCAGGGGCGCTGTCTTCATCGGCAGGCAAGCTGTCGGCGGGCATTACGGCTTCAAAGGAAGGTTCGGCTAAAGTGCTGGCAGGTGCGCAGACACTTTCAGGCGGCATAGACAGTCTTGCGGCAGGCGCGGCAGAGATACCCAACAAGCTGGACAGCCTTTCGGGAAGCATGAACAATGCGGCTAACGGTCTGTATCAGACCATAGAATACAACAGACAGGTGCTTGCAGGCTTACAGCAGGTGTACGCGGTAACTCCAAGCGATGAGATAGCGACAATGATAGGCACTTTGCAGAACACCATAGCTTCGCAGGAACAAATAGCGGCGGGGCTGGCGAACGGCGCATCACAGGTATCGGCTGATACTTCGGCGCTGACTGATGGCATAGCAGGCTTGCAGAGCGGTGCGGCGGCACTGGTGACAGGTGCGCAGTCACTCGATGACGGGCTGACTGCTCTTGATGAGGGCGGCAAGGCACTTTCGGCAGGTGCGGGCACACTGGCGGGCAGTGCGCAGACTCTTGCGGCAGGCGCGGCACAGGTATCTACAGGTGCGGCAGGACTTAAGGCGGGAAGCAGTGAACTGCTGACGGGTGCTAATGCACTCAGCGCAGGCACAGGCAGTCTGGCGGAGGGTCTTACCACTGCAAACGCAGGTGCTAAGGGCGTTGATGACGGCGCCGGCGCTTTGCAGGCGGGCATCACGGAAGCAGATGCGGGCGCTAAGGCACTCGATGAGGGTCTTGGTCAGCTGACAGCAGGCGCGGCACAGCTGAGGGGCGGCGCTGATACACTGTTCAACGGCGTGGTATCACTCGACACGGGTGCGGGCAGTCTGGCGGACGGTCTGCATGCGCTGGCGGCAGGTGCGAATGATGCTGACAAGGGCGCAAATGACCTTGCGATCGGCATAGCGGCGGCAAGCAAGGGCGCGGCTGACCTCGATGCGGGTGTAGGCAGTTTACAGGGCGGACTGACTCAGCTTTCGGGCGGCAGTGTGACACTTGATGAAGGTCTGGCAAAGCTGGTGAGCGGCGGCGAGAGCCTTAAGGCAGGCACAGGCACGCTGGCGGCAAGCATAGTCGATATGGTCAGCGGTGCGGGTCAGCTGGCTGACGGCGGCAGACAGGTGGCTGACGGCGCAGGCAGACTCGCGGCGGGCGCACATGACCTCTCGGACGGCATAGCGGCGGCACACAAGGGCGCAGGCGACCTTGACAGCGGCATCGGCGCTTTGCAGGACGGTCTGGGTCAGCTTTCGGCAGGCGCGGGCAGTCTTGATGACGGTCTGGGCATGCTTTGGCAGGGCGGTCAGAGCCTTAAGGACGGTACATACTCGGTATCGGCAGGCAGTGAACAGCTGTATGAGGGCGCGGCAAAACTGTCGGAAGGCAGCGGCACTCTCTATGCGGGCATAACGACCCTTGATGACGGCACAGGAACTCTCAAAGACGGCACACAAAAGCTGGAGGACGGCGCTAAGGAACTGAGCGAAGGCATGAAGAAGTTCCGCAGAGAGGGCATAGACAAGATAATAAACGCATACAATGACGATATAACACCTCTTCTTGACAGACTGGACGCACTAAAGGACGCAAGCAGGGCTTACGATAACTTCTCAGGTAAGGCTGACGGCGTTGAGGGTGAGGTCAAGTTCATCTATGAGGCGGCACCTATATCCGCTGACAAGAAGAGCGAATAACGGCTGACTCCTTTTGTTAATAATTCCCGGATATCCACTCCGCGCAGGCATTTACGGTCGGCGCGGAGTGCTTTTTTGTCTATACGGAACAGTAAAAAAATGGCTGTATTTCGGGCTTTTAGCTGTGCAGTTGCCAAATTGCATATATTTAATTAATAAAAATAAGTCACATTTACGAAATTTATTTTTTCTATTGACATGGTTTTGGATATAGTGTATAATATTAGTTGAAAAAATTTGGGATAGATCTTGTCTATTCTGTGTTGAAGGAGTTTTTGCTTATGACCATAAAAGACGCTAAGCAGCAGATCCTCGACTCGATAAGGGCTTACCTGATAAAGGACGAGTTCGGCGAGTATAAGATCAGCATTGAGCATCAAAGACCTTGCTTCCTGCTGGGACCTCCCGGTATCGGAAAGACTGCTATCATGGATCAGATCGCACAGGAAACAGGCGTAAACCTGATATCCTATTCGATGGCTCACCAGACCAGAGAGTCTGCAATGGGTCTGCCTGTTATCGTCGAGAGAAACTTTGTCGGCGCTGACGTTAAGGTTTCGGAATATACCATGTCGGAGATCATCGCGAACATCTACTACACTATGGAGCAGACTCACATACGTGAGGGCATACTGTTCCTCGATGAGATCAACTGCGTATCTGAATCGCTGGCACCTATCATGCTTCAGTTCTTGCAGTACAAGATCTTCGGTCTGCACCAGATACCTCCAGGATGGGTCATAGTTACCGCAGGTAACCCGCCTCAGTTCAACAAGTCTGTTAACGAATTCGATATAGTTACATGGGACAGATTTAAGAAGGTAGAGTGTGAGGCTGACTTCCTTTGCTGGAAGGAATACGGCTACTACGGCGGTGTTCACCCCGCTATCATAGCTTATCTGGAACTGCATCCCGGTCACTATTATGAGATAGATGCTACCGACAGACACAACTACAAGATCATCACCGCGCGTGCGTGGGAAGACCTTTCCGAGATGATACAGCTGTATGAGATCGACGGCATGGCTGTTACACTCGAACTGATAGGTCAGTATTTACAGGATCATGACATCGCTCCGATGTTCTATGAGTTCTACTGCAAGTTCAACGAACTGCGCCAGATCTACGATCCTGACAGCATACTTGACGGCAACATCACTCAGGAAGCTGTTGACAGGGCAGGCAAGGCTGATACCGAAGAGGCTATCGCACTGCTGAACCTGCTGATGGACGGTGTTACCTACACCATGAGAACGACTATCCAGATGGAGAAGATGATCCGTCAGATACACCCCAAGCTGGAAGATATACTTATCAAGATAAACGAGGGTCTTTCCTGCCGTCAGATAATCGCAGAGCATATCATGACTACAAGGAAAAATCTGGATATGGCTGTAAAGGCGCGTATCATATCGCCTTCCAACAAGAAGATACAGCACTGGATAATCCACAACCTCGAGGCATACATGGATAAGTGTACCAACGAGGGTCGTGACAACAAGCAGAGATGTACCATCATTATCCAGAACGCTTTCACCAACCTGCTGAATGGTGCGAAGAACGTTACCAGCCAGTCGATGACAGGTCTTAAGAACATGTTCATCTTCATGGAAGCTGCATACGGTGCTGACAGCCCTGTTATGAGAAAGCTGCTGGAAGAACTGACCATCAACTGCCACACTATGGACTTCATCAAGAAGTACGGTTCTGATGAGTTCTACAGACTTATCGGCAAGCCCGCTGTTGAGCCTACATATAACGACATGTATGAGCTTAATCTGGAAGACTGCCTGAAGTTTGAATAAGATCATTGATCCCCCGATATCAGTTCGGGGGATTTTTATGTTCTTTAAATTCCGGAAAAATATGGTATATACAGCCGGTAAGACAAGAAATTATGTGTAAAAGGAGAGTAAAAATGAAGAGTAATATTATTTCAACGGTCATAATGACCTTTTTGTATTTGGTGGTATGCCCGATGATCCGTTCATTTTTCGCAGATTTCAAGACAGCGAGTACTATAATAAATTTGGCGGTCATGGCATTGATGATAGTGTTCTCACTTGTAAGGATACACGATGTCAAGGATTTCAAAGGTTACGGTGTGTGTGCTGGAGATAATGCGGGGAAGATGAAGCTGATACTTCCGCTCTTTATTTTGCCTATCATGAATGTACCATCTTTGTTTATGGGTGCAAATGTCACACCGATGGTGACAGCGTCTGCGATATATGTGGGTATCATGGAAGAACTGATATTCAGAGGGTGTGTATACAAGCTGGTCGATGACAGGTGGGGCGAGCACAAAGCGATCGTTTTTTCAAGCATTGCTTTCGGGCTGTTTCACCTTATAAATCTTAGCGGGAGCGGAAAAGATATTGTTTACCTGACGATATTGCAGGTGTTTTATGCCTGCGCCATCGGGTTTGCTTTTGCGGTCGTAAGGGCGAGGACGGGAAGTATCCTTTTCCCTGTGATAGTGCATGCGCTCGTTGATATCATCGGTATGGCGGATGAAAATAAAAAATTTGATGTTATTTTTGACAGCTGTGCTTGTGTGGTGCTGATCGCGTTCGGAACAGTTTACTATGTGAAATACCGAAAGGAAACAGGTATAATTGAAACTGCCGCATGAAAAAGTTGATATGGCAAAAATCACAATAGGTCGGCAAAAGCCAGATTTGAGAAAAATCAAACAAAACTATTCAAGTTAAACAAATTTTAAGATGCCGTTTTGTCACTGCTGTCTTAAAGTCCACATAAGGATTTTAATAAATATAAACTCCGAAAACGTTTGCTGTGCAGTCAGTAAAAATCAGAGTAAATAATTTGTGTAATATTTCAATAAGAATGTGCTTGAAAATTAGGGTGTTATATGTTAGAATATACATATGATATTATGCTGACTGCGAAAAACCAAGACGAAAAACGGTCAGTTTCAGGATAATGTAAAAGGTGGGGCAGACGGAATGAAAAAAACTCAGGCTACGCCGACAGCAAATGATTTTGTGAAAAGTATCGACCGCAGTATGCGCAAAAAGAAGATAACACTTGTGGTGCTGTTGGTGGTGCTGGCTGTCGTCATATCTGTGGTGGTAACTGTGGGTATGGGCATAAGGCGCAATAACAGGATCAGCATGGCAAAAAATGCCATAACTCTGCTTGATATACAAACGACTTTCAAAGAGCCGGAATTTCCCGATAACGAGGACTGGGACAATGACGGTCTGATAAATATGCGTGAGGGGACTGTCGGCACAGGTGTGCAAAACGCTGATACCGACGGTGACGGCGTAAGTGACGGCGATGAGAGCGTGCTGGGTACCGATCCGCTGAGCCCCGATACCGACGGCGACGGCATGCTGGACGGATACGAACTGATGGCAGGCACCAGTCCGCGCCTTGACTGCACAGACGGCGTAACACCCGACAACAGCAGGGTGGTAGTGGTGGATAAGCAGCTGGACGGCTGTCTTTTGGAACTGAGCGGCAACCCGAATATCGCGGGCGCATCACTGGAAAAGCTGGATCTGTTCGGCATAGCTTCAAATCCGAGCGTTGTTTCGGGGGCGTATGACTATTATTCGGAATACCCCTGCATGCAGGCAACTGTAAGGATAAATGTGGACGCGGCAAGGCTCAAAAAGCTGGGCTGCGGGTACGATGAACTCAAAGTGCTGCGCTTTGATGCTGACAAGCGTGAATATGTTCCGCTGGAATCAAAGGCTGACAGCAAAAAAGGCTATGTTCAGGCAAGCATCACCGAGTCGGGCACTTATGTGGTGGGCGCTGACAAGTCGGTGAATGAGCCTGCTGTGACGCGGGTGGCTTTCCTGATAGACAACTCAGGATCGATGTACCCGAAAGAACTCTGCCCGACATCTTCCGAGAACGATGTGGATTTCAAAAGGCTGGATTTCACACAGTCGCTCATAGACAAGTTCGATGATGACTTCCGTATAGGCATAAGCAAGTTCACGGGTACATATACCAAGATGTGTGATTTCACCGATGACAGGACTGAGCTGCGCAAGGTTCTCAACCGCATACGCACTGAGGACGAGATATTTGACGGTACATATAACCAGACTGCGCTGAAAAAGTGCATAAACGAGTTCAGTGCTGCGGGTGACGGCAAGTATGTCAACATCATAGTCATGCTGTCTGACGGTGAGTCTGATGAGGTGGACGCTGAAACGATAGAGAGCCTGTCAAATCTTGCCAACGAAAAGTCGGTCATAGTGCTGACTGTCGGACTGGGCAGAGAGATAGACAGAGCATGGCTTCAGGAGGTCGCTTATTCTACGGGCGGCAAGTATTACTCGGCATCAGATGCTACTTCGCTGGACGATGTTTATAAGCAGATAGTCACTACGCTGAATTACGATATAGTTTCCTATTCGGATTCGAGTGATGATATAACAGGATATTCGCTGTACAATACAGGTTTCGAGCCATCAAGACACGGCTTTTCTTTCAAGAATTTCAGGACTACAAAAGCGGCGAGCGTTGACTTCGGCATGGCTGTGATGGCAAGAGATTGGTATCTCGGCAGTATGCAGATGTCGCTGGGCGATATCGAACCCGCTGACCCATCGAAACAGAAAGTGGCTGCCGCAGGCTATGACCTGAGCGGTACAGATACGGGAAGTGCTTATGAAGAGCGCAGCGTGCTGAACACGCTCCAGCCTGAGATATTCATACACAAGTATGCAGATGTCACAAAGTACCTTGATTACACTTCTGAGGGCGATACGCTGCAGGTGAGGAAGAATTACCGCATGGACTGCGAGAATATGGGCTGGAAGATAGTTGAGAGGAACATCGAAGGCGGCAATCTGCTGTGGTCTAAGGTCGAACTGCTCGATCTGGACATTGCGGAGAGCACTGACAAGATATCCCGCAGTTACGGCGATAGCGATGCTCAGCTGTGTGCGGCGCTGTACAGGCTCAATGCACTTCAGTGGGACGATGCTGATGCAGAGTTCAACCTGAACAACGGCGATGACGGCTTCAATATGCTGCAGCAGCTGTTGAGTCTTGGCGTGCCTGTGATAACTACCATAGACGATACCCACACGGTCAACACCATCGGGCTGATAAGGGATTCAAGCTGTCACAGAAAATACATACTGCGCATCTATGACAACAACTATCCCGGCAGGATAAAAGAACTTTATCTTGAAAAGAAGCCTGTGGCAACACTTGCCATCGACACTCAGGGCAATACTGAGGTGCTGGGGCAGACTTTTACTTATGAGGCGACTTATGAGGGCAAAAAGGTCGGACTGGCGTTCTCGAATGTGGCGGCACACTGATAGGTGTGTTGTAAATTGGCATCAACAGCATAAGATCATCATTAAAGAACAGGCAGGAACTTCACGGATAAACTGCCTGTTCTTTTTATATAATTATCTTATATAGTTATAAGTATTATCATATCCATAGAGATATGAAATCGTTTTCTGTGGCTGTTGCACAAATTAGGTGTGAAAAGTTTGTGATAAATTTTGGGGGCTGGGTGAAATTTCCGCGTGCAAAATACTTGACAATCGGCTGAAATGCTGATATACTTTAAATTAGGAATTTGAAGAGGTTCGGGTTCCGGAATATAACTGAAATTTTGGAGGAGATCATAATGAAAATTTCTAAGATCTTTGCAGGCATGTCCGCTATGGCTATTGCATCTGCTATGGTAATTTCCGCAAGTGCGAATACACTGACAGTTGCTAACCCTTCCGCTAAGGAGTGGGACGGCTTTGCTAAGTACACAAACGCTGAGGGCAAGGAAGATAATGATATCGTCTGGGGCGGTTCTCTGACTAAGGACAGCGACCTGTCTATGACCATCAACTTCGACTGGACTGATAAGGCTAAGGAAGAGAAGTTCTGCTCGTTCAAGGTCGGCTACGCTAACGGCTGGGAGCCACTGTTTGCTGACGAAGCACCTGAGGGCTGGACAGAGAGCAGCAAGGATACAGATGAGGACGGCAACCGTCTTGACGCTGACGGCAATACTTGCGATTATGCTTGGCAGAACGACGGCTGGCTGCAGGTATACAACACCGAGCTGAGCAGCGTTACTGTTAAGATCCCTGCAAGCATTGTTAACACTATCTATGACAATGCCAGCGCTGAGGAAGGCTTTGACGGAATCATCGTTCAGGTCGGCAACAACGGTCTGACCATCAATTCTCTTGACTTCGATCAGGATGTTAAGTGGTTCTCCGAGCAGCAGGCTGAGGCAGCTGCAAACACTGAGAGCAAGACTGAGTCCGCAGGTGAAAGCAAGGCTGACGACAGCAAGGCAGCAGACAGCAGCAAGGCTGATGACAGCAAGTCAGACAGCAGCAAGGCTGACAGCAGCAAGGCAGCAGATAGCAGCAAGGCTTCTACTACCACAACCAAGACTACTACAACTACCACCACCACTTCCGCAGCAGCTTCTTCCGCAGCTGCTTCTGACAACACCAACCAGGCTACAGGTGCTACCACAGGTCTGGCACTGGCAGGTCTGGCACTGGCTGGCGCTGTAGCAGTTGTTTCCAAGAGAAAGTAATTTCTTTTAAAAACTGAAACTTCAAAGACCTCTGCTTTATGCGGAGGTCTTTTTATACCCTTGCTGTAAACGTTTTCCGTACAAAAAGTGCGGCAAATCGGCGTATTATTGTGCAAAACTGACATTGAAATGAAAGCGCAAAAGTGTTATAATACTTAGGTAAATAAGGTCGGGGCGATGCTCCGTGAAATATTTTAATGGAGGATACTGAAAATGAAGAAAGTACTTGCTATGACACTGGCACTCACCATGTCGGCTCTGATGTTCGCTTCATGCGGTGATGAAACTGACAGCAGTGAGTCTAAGGCTGAGGCTACTACTACCACCACCACTGCCGCTGAAACTGAGGCACCTGCTGAGAGTGAAGCACCTGCTGAGAGTGAGGCTCCCGCTGAAACAACAGCTGAGGAAGATGAGGCTCCCGCAGTTGACAATTCCAACTGGAAGCCCCTGTCAGCTATAGCTGATTCGCTGGAGGATATCGACAACGCATCTGTAAAGTTTGCGCCTGACAGCGATGTTACAGGCATAATCTCCTGCTTCTATGAGGATTCGGAAGATGTTAAGCCCGGTGAAGAGGGCTACGACGGCGACGAAGCTAAGATAAACTTCTCGGTACAGGAAGTTGCAGGCGTTCCGATGCTCAAGTGCGATGAGGAGATCTATGATACCGCTGACGAAGAGAACAACGGTCACAAGACCCTCAAGATCAAGGTAGATATGAACAAGCTGTTTGCGGCTCAGCCTGAGTTGATGGACAACATCTTCAACATAAAGGTAGAACTGGTAGCTATCGCTAACGAGCAGGCTGTTTATGATGACGGTCTTGGCCCGATAACTGTAGGCTGGTACGGCGGCGCTATGGGTACCAACAACAACGGCGCATGGAACGGCAACATGGGCACATACGATATGGCTTCCGATCAGGGCGAGGGCTGGTGCAACCAGTGGGCTCACTGCGTAACTTCCGCAAGGATCGGTCTTAAGGACAAGGCTAAGTTCAACCACGAGTATGAAACCAACTACACCACCATCATGAGCTGGATAGTTAAGAGCGATATCGACCTGTACATTGCTGACATCGTATTTGAGGACGATGCAGGCAACGTTATCGCTGTCCCTGAGGGTGCTATACCGGGCGGTGCTTCTTACGAGCAAGAAGAACTGGTTGACGCTGACTCTGACGGCATCATTGAGTATGCTGAGGACGGCACTGTAGTTCTTGAAAAGTAATAGATGATATAAAGACCTGTGGCGTGTGCCGCAGGTCTTTTTTTATGGGGGTGGGAAAGTCGTGGGCGGGCGGGTGGGGCTTGCCTTGTTGGTGGGGATAGAGGTCAGCGCAGGCTGTTATTTGAATTTCGCTGTCAGCTGACCTGCTATCTCCAGCGAGGTTATCTCGCCCTTTCTGACGCTTGCTGTGAAATTCTGCCCGACTTCGGTGAGGCAGTCCTTGCCTTCGGTACAGCTGACATTCCTGCCTGCTATGACATCGTCAAGTGCGGCGGTCAGCTGTGGCATGAGGGCGTATTCGGGCAGGTCTGAACGGTCGGCTAGGTATTCAAGCCCGTTGTAGGTCATCATACAGCCCGTAAGGTCGGTGGTCAGCTTAAGTCCTGCGATGCAGTCCGGCTGAGTGAACTCGCACTCCCAGATATCTTCGCCGCCGCGCCGCAGATGGGCGGTGTAGTCCCTGCCGTTCAGGGTCATTTCGGCAGTCTTGTCAAATTTATCGCTGACTTTTTCGGGCTTGACCGACTTCGTTTCGGCGGCGCAGCCTGCAACAGCTGCGGCGGTCAGAATGGCTGTGAACAGCAAAATTTTTCCTTTCATGCTTATCCTCCAAAAAGAAAACGGCTCTTCCGATGAAGAAGAGCCGTTTGTATTTCGGTGATAACTTACTCCTCGCCGCTTTCAAGGTGTTTCAGGAAGAACGGCATGTATGCGAGGATATCTCTTGTGAGAATGCCCCGCTCGGAACGCTTTGTGCTGAGTACCTCTGCACACCTGCCCATTACCATGCAGGCGAGTATGCAGTTTATCAGCGAAGAACGCTTGGTCTGGGCTGTAAGCGAGGCTATCATGCCTGCCAGCATATCGCCCGAACCACCCTTTGACAGCGCGGTGTTGCCCGCTGTTATGACCTCTGTGCGGTCAGCACAGCACACTATTGTTTCAGATGACTTGGAAACTATGGTGATGCCGTACTTTTTGGATAGTCCGTAGGCGTATCTCAGCCTGTCTGACAGGACTTCCTCCTGCGATACGCCGCAGAGTTTCGCCAGTTCGCCGGGATGAGGTGTGAGTATCACCGTTGACTTTTTCTTCAACAGTACATCTATATTCGGCACCAGCGAATTTATGCCGTCCGCATCGAGTATCACAGGCACAGGGGACTTCTCAACAAGTTCAGCTACCAGCTTTTCGGTTTCGGGGGTGTGACCAAGACCACAGCCCACCAGCAGTGCCTTAGCGTCCTCCAGCCTTGAAAGTATCTCTTCTGCATTGTCAGAAGTCATACAGCCGCTGTCGTCAGACTTCATGGTGCTGAAAATGCACTCATAAAGGTTCGCGGAAAGTGAACGCACAACGTTCTCGGTGCTGCATACCTCGACCAGACCCACGCCCATGCGCAGTGCCGCCGTTGCAGATATGCCTGCCGCGCCCACATATCTGTCACTGCCGCAGACGCATACCAGCTTGCCGAAAGTGCCCTTGTGCGCCCAAGGTTTGCGTGAGGTCAAAAACTTCTTGCCAAGCTGTTCATCGCTGAGCATGCTTGCCTTAGCGTATATCTCATTCTCCATCAGCGGGTCGCCTGTATTGGCGGCGGCGGGTATGCCGATGTCATCAACGATAACTTTGCCGCAGAAATACTTTGCGGGCGAAAGCAGCATGCCCAGCTTTTTAGCGTGCATCGTCACGGTGATGTCGGCGGTCACTGCCAGCACGCCTGCCTGACCGCTTCTTGCATCTACGCCTGATGGTATGTCGCAGGCGATGACGCGCCTTGCGTATGTGTTCAGGTGAATGAAAAGCGGCTGTAACTCGCGCCCTATCTCGCCCGAAAAGCCAGTGCCGAAGATGCAGTCTACCACTATGGTGCTCTCGCTTATCGCCTTAGCCCATGCGTGAGTGGTATCGCCGTCATAGAACATGACCTCGATGCTTTTATTGAGTTTTTCAAATGCGCCATGTGCTGTTTCTGTGGCGGGATTGCCGCAGCACAACACTACCCTGACGCTGATGCCGCTGCGGAAAAGGTGGTTTGCGGCGACCATGCCGTCGCCGCCGTTGTTGCCCTTGCCTGCGAGGATAACGACCTCAGGGGTGTCGGGCTGACCGTCAGCCATAGTTTCGCTGAGAATGTGCCCCGCCAGCTTTTCGCCCGCAGCCGCCATTAGTTCACTTGCGGGTACGCCCAGTTCTTCCGAACGGCGCTCGCAGGCTATCATCTGGTCAACGGTGAGTATCCTGTCTTTTATCATATTCATTCCTCCTGTCTGTGATGGGGTGCTGCCCCATGCCCCGCCGAAGACCGCACTTAATGTCGGAATAGTCGGCTGAATGGGCAGAATTTTTACATGTGGTTATCCCGCTGACACACCACAAAAACAGCGGCTATACAGATGCGCTCAATTATCCTTTTGTTTACCGCATTTTTAGTTGGTGTGCTAAAGGGATAGTCATATTTTTATATTTGCCGCCTTGCATTTCGGGCGGACTTATAGCAATCCGCCTTAAAATTCAGACAAAATCCGGTCACAAAATCCATAGAGCCGAGCTTTTGCGACTGGATTTTGTGAATTTAAATAGTTGGATTGCTATAGGGTACGTTATTATTTTGCAAAAGCGATGACCGTTGCGGTCGCATACTCTTTGGTGTGGGAGATGGAAAGAGAAAAATCCAGTCTGCGTTCTTCGGCTATGGCTTTCGCCTTGCCTCTTAGTTTCAGGTGAGGGCAGCCCAGCTTATCCCTTACCACCGCGACCTCAGTCAGTTCAAAGCCGCGCACGCCTGTGCCAAGACTTTTGCTGAAAGCCTCTTTTGCAGCCCAGCTGCCTGCCATACTCTCTGCCGGGTCACGCATTGCGGAAAAGTATTCCAGTTCTTCAGCGGCATATACTCTTCTTACAAAGCTGTCGCGCTGACAGCTTTTGCGTATGCGTCCGACCTCAACGATATCAGTGCCTACCGAAATGGCAGCCATTACTCAAAGTCCTCTTCGGGCTTGTCGGGAATGTTCACCTTATTGCGGATATTTCGCGGCAGGTGAGTTTTTATAACGCGCAGCATGTCGTCATTTGGTGTGAAGACCAGCCTTGTTTCGCCGTATTCGGCATGTTTGAAATCCATGTACCAGTCGGTCAGTTCGCTGTTCATCGCAGATGCCAGAACAACGCTTTTGTCGCCGCCGCTTACACCCTCTTTATACTCACCAATATCGGTGGCGTCGTTTACTTTGAGGGTGATGAGGTGCTTTCTGCTTCTTGCGGCGATGACCTTGTCGATATCGAGGTCGCCGTTTGTGAAGATATACTCGTATTCAAGGTTCAGATTTTGCATAAGATGCACTGCGCCGTAGATGATGGCACCTGCAATGAAAATTGCTAAAGGCAGGTACGCCATAGCTGAAATGGTGAACATTATCACCCCGAAGCCCAGTGCCACTGCCGCGAAGGATATGAGAAACCTCAGCATATTGTCGTGGCTCGTATTTTCCTTTTTGATTATCTGTTCCTTAAAACTGTCCATTTTACTTTCCTCCGATGTTACATAAAAAATGGAATGTCATTGATGAAAAAATCTCTGCCATATAGCAATCCGCCTTAAAATTCAGACAAAATCCGGTCACAAAACCCATAAATCCTAGCTTTTGCGACTGGATTTTGTGAATTTAAACAGTTGGATTGCTATAGTTTCTGCACCTGTTCTGCTGACTTTCGCATCATAACGAAATATCGAAACAGGGAGGACTTTAACTGCGGCATTTTCTTTCAGATCACATGATATACACATCAAATTATCATTCTATCAAATTATACCACATTTTTTCAGTTTATGCAAGCAGATTTGTGTGATATATGTATGAAATTCGGGAAAGTTCTGTGACTTCACTTGAACGGGCGGGGAATTTGTGATATAATATGACTGATTTTGTTAGCGGAGGTAATTTCTTTTGTTGATAGATTTTCACGTACACTGCTTTAATCCCAAGATAGCCGAGCGTGCTGTTTCACAGCTGAAAGAGCGGGCGGATATCGAACCGCTGACCAACGGTCTTATTGAGGACACGGTGAAAAAGTTCGATGAATGGGGCGTTGACAGGGGAGTGCTGCTGCCCATCGCCACAAAGCCCACCCAGCAGAAGATACTCAACGACTGGTGCGCAGAACAGGACGGCGGGCGGTTCATAAGTTTCGGGTCGGTACACCCCGATGCTGAGGACATGTGCGAAGAGTTAGACCGCATCAAGGCGCTGGGGCTTCACGGCATCAAACTGCACCCCGATTATCAGGGGTATATGGTCGATGAAGAGCGGGCAGACTTTATGTATGACGAGATAGAGAAGCGGGGACTGCCTGTGATATTCCACGCAGGGTTCGATGTGGTGTCGCCCGCGCTGATACACTGCACTGTGACGGGTGCGCTGAACATGCTTGAAAAGCACCCGCACATGAAGGTAATACTGGCACATCTGGGCGGCAACGACAGCCATCAGCAGGTGCTTGACCTGCTGGCAGGGCATGGCGGTGAGGTCTACCTTGACACGGCGTTCACGGGGCGCTATGTGGCAGACGGACTGATGGAGAAGATAATAAAGAAACACGGCGCTGACAGGATACTTTTCGCAAGCGACTGTCCGTGGGACAGTCCTGCGGTCATAAGAGATAAGATACTGCGTATGGATTTATCCGATGATGACAGGGAGATGATATTTTCAGGCAACGCCCGCAGACTGCTGGGCGTATGACCGACACAGCATCACAGCGGGACTTTAGGGGAAAACTGCATACCGGACAGAAAGATGTTCTGCCGCATAAGAAAGAAAAAAGCGCGGCGGACGGCTCAGATAAAAGGATAAACAGAGAGAAATCGCGGGTGCGGCTATGCACTCGGACATCTATTATGGAGGACTATCATGTGTAAAAATTTCAGGATAGCATTTTTTATCGCGGCTGCGGCAGCGCTGGCAGGCTGCGGTCAGGTGGGTGACGGCAGTTCATCGGATACCGAACCGCTCTTCACTACCACAACTACAATTACAAAGCGCACTGTCCATACCACCAAAACAGCTGTGTATATAGGCGGCGAGGTCGATGTGGACGATGAGGGGCTTGACGGCGGATATACGACTACCACCACAGTGACAGGTTCGCTGAAAAACAGTGAACTGTATAGTTCAGATGACGATGAGGTCGATGAAGAGATTCGCTCGACACAGCGCACCGATGCAAAAACTTTCTACACAATACCCGAACATAACGGCACCACCGCAGCAGCGGTGACTGTAAGCGAGGAGAAGACCACTACCACCAAAAACGGTACCATAAATCTTGATGGCGGCAGCACTTCGCCCGCGACCGTTACTACCACCACAAAAGCGACGACCACTAAGACCACCACCACAGCTGCGGCGGGCAGCACGCTGTTCAAAATGGAAGACAGCATGCGCTATAAGTCGCAGAAGTCATTTACGGTCGTTTCCGATACCACATACCTCAATCTGCGCTATGGTCCGTCAAAACAGTATGATATCAGATTACAGATACCCAACGGCGCTGAGATATCGGGCTGGGGCGAAACGGTCGGCACTGACGGGAATGACTGGGTCTACACCAGCTATAACGGCACTGTCGGGTGGGTGATGAAAGATCTGCTGGAAGAATAGGCGCTTTTAATTGAGCAATATATCGGTAACATAAAATAAAAATGCGTGATCATGACTAAATTTGTCGTTAATGCGGTTGACAAAAAACGATGTATAGTGTATAATATTAAAGAATGTTAGTATGTTGTGCCGCAGGTAAAGCGGCGGAAAAATATGATCAGGTAGGTGTTGCAGGAACATGGAAGAGAAAGAGATAAGCGTTCAGGAAATATTGGGCATACTGCTTGCCCATATCAGATTGATCGTCATTGTTACAGTTGTTGCAGGTGTGGCGGGTTACAGCTACGCTAAGTTCGTACTGCCGCTGCAGTACACATCAAGCATAAAGATATATGTTACAAACGGTGTCAGGAACTCCCATGATGACGATGATGAAAACGAACTGATAAACGGTGCGGATATCAACACTGCGCGAAGTCTGGCTGCCACATATATCGTAATACTCGATGATGCTTCGGTATACGAGGCGATATCTGACAGACTGCTGGAAGACTATAAGATCGAGGATCTGCGCAACTATTTCACTGTCGCTACTGACGAAAAGGGCAAGGAGTATATCCCGACGGGTCAGATAAAGCGTCTGATAACGATCGCCGCAGTTAACAATACTGAGGTATTGCAGGTCACTGTTACCAGTGAAGTACCGAATTTCTCGGCAGATATATGCTCTTACATTTCCGAGATAGCACCTGATATGATCATACGTACCACTAAGGCGGGTTACGTTGAAACTGTTTCGCCGCCCAGGGTCCCCACATCGCCCAGCGGTCCGAATATCATGAGATATCTGCTGCTCGGTCTGGTAGCAGGTCTGGTCATCTCGATCAGCATCATACTTGTTACAAACTTCTTTGACAATACTGTCAAGAGCGGTGAGGAGATAAAGGAACGTTTCGGCGTGCCTGTCCTTGCTGAGATACCTGATATTTTCATGGACGAGAAGGGAGGTTCGAGTAAGTATGGCAAGTATTAAGAAAAATCAGTCATCAAACACACGTACCAGAAGAAGGACGCTGATGGACAAAAGCGTTGCTTTCCCTGTTACTGAGGCTTACAAGAACCTGAGAACCAACCTTTCTTTCGCACTTTCGACCAAGAAGAACCATATAATCGCCATATCCAGTGCGCTGGCGGCAGAAGGTAAATCTACTGTTGCTGCCAACATCGCTATCACGCTGGCACAGAACAACAACAGTGTGCTGCTGATAGACGGCGACCTGAGAAAGCCTGTTCAGCATAAGGTGTTCAATATCAAGAACGAGGTTGGCATCTCGTCGCTGATAGGCGGTCTGAACTCTTTCAAGGAAGTCGTACACGCAGATGTCATCGAAAATCTTGATGTGGTCACCTGCGGTCCTATACCGCCTAACCCATCTGAGCTGATGGGTTCTGACAACATGAAGATGCTGCTGGAACAGCTGGCGGCTCACTATGATTACATCATCATAGATACTCCGCCTATAAATATCGTTACAGATGCGCTGACACTGCTGGATACCATCGCAGGCGTTCTGCTGGTAGCAAAACATGGTCAGTCCACCTACGATGCGCTGGAAGAGGCTATCGAAGCAGTCAGAATGGCTGATGGCTCTCTGCTGGGCGTTGTTATCAACAACGTTTCGGTTACAGGCGGCAAATACGGCGGAAAGTACAGCTACAAGTACAAATATGGCTATAAGTACGGTTATGGCTACGGTTACGGCTACAGCTACGGCAACAATGCGTCTGTGGGCAGCGGCAAAAGCAACGATAACGACGAATAGTTTTAAAGAGCAGCCCCCGCAGGCTGCTCTTTTGCGATATAGACAGGAGAATCATATGTACGAAACAGACAGAAAAATATACTGCTCGCAGATGCGTGAGGGCGGTGTGGTAGGCAACAGCGGACTTATCGACCTTTTGCAGGACACTTCCGACCTGCACTTGATGAATCACCCTGTACTTGCACCTTTCTTCAGGGAAACAGGCAGCGTGATGTTCCTGACAAACAGGCAGGTGGATATTGTAAGGCGACCTGCTTATGGTGAGAATGTACATACCAAAACATGGACATACGAGTTAAACCGTATGTACGGTTTCAGAAACACTGTGATACTGGGCGAAAAGGGCGATATTTGCGTGAAGTCCATCGCAGGCGGTGCTTTTATGGACCTCAAAAACGGCAGACCCATGCGCGTTTCTGCCGACCTTATCGCGCAGGTGAGAACTTATGAAAAACTGGATATGGAATATCTTCCCAGAAAGATAGAACTGCCCGACAAGTCGCCTGCCATAACCTGTCAGGTGCTTGTAAGACGCTGCGATATCGATATGTACGACCATGTCAACAACGCAAGATATCTTGATATAACCGATGAACTGGTCGATGACTGCCGCGCGGCAAAGCGGCTGAGGGTCGAGTACAAGCATCCCGTCAGGCGTGGCGATATCGTCATTGCTGACAGGTATGACAGTGACGGCAGCTGTGTGGTCTGCCTGCGCGATGAAACAGGCAAGGTATATTGTAGTGTTGAATACAGCTTTTGATAGGCGGGAGGTCGGGATATGAATAGTTTTCGCGGAATCGGTATGATGATGATAGTCATGCTGCTGCTGACGCTGATACTTGGCATCGTTGGCGCACTGACACGGGGCGTAAAGGCGGGCAAGATAGACCCGCATCTGCTGGCAGGCACAGTGATCGGGCTTGTGACGGCGATAATTCTGGCAGTTGTGGTAGCAGTCATAAGGCTTTTCAAAAAGCATGAACGTCACCGCAGGGAAGCAAGTTCGGCTGATATACTTGCCGAGATAATGGCAATGAAGGACGATAACACTAAAGATAAGGAGGATAATGAAAATGGCTGATATTACAGAAAGACTTGAAAAAGCGCGGGCGTATGTTGCTGAAAGGGCAGGGCTGACCCCGAAGGTCGGCATAGTTCTCGGTTCGGGGCTGGGCGACTTCGCATCGCGTGCGAAGATAGTTTCTGAGGTGCCGTATGCTGATATCCCTGAGTTCCCGCAGTCTACTGTTGAGGGTCACAAGGGGCAGTTCGTGTTCGGGTATCTTGGCAGCACACCTGTGGTCATCATGCAGGGCAGAGTTCATTACTACGAGGGTTATCCGATGGAAGATGTGGTCATGCCTGCAAGACTGATGGGTCTGCTTGGGGCTGAAACTCTTCTGCTGACCAACGCATCGGGCGGTATAAACAGGTCGTTCAAAGGCGGAGATATAATGCTTATCACCGACCATATCGCCGCACTTGTGCCTAATCCTCTGCTTGGCAGGAATATAGACAGGCTCGGCACACGTTTCCCCGATATGTCTGAGGTATACGACAGCGTGCTGAGAAATGCCGTTATCAAGGCGGCGGAAGAACTGGGCATAGACCTTAAACAGGGCGTATACTGCCAGCTGACGGGACCCTCTTATGAAACTCCCGCTGAGGTGCGTATGCTCGGAAAGCTGGGTGCTGATGCAGTGGGCATGTCTACCGCAGTTGAAGCCATAGCCGCAAGACACATGGGACTGAAAGTTTGCGGCATTTCACTGGTCACCAACATGGCGGCGGGCATATCGCAGACTCAGTTATCGCACGAAGAAGTAAAGCAGGCGGCAGATGCGGCAGGTAAAAAGTTCGGTGACCTGCTGGAGAAAGTCATTGCAGATATGTGAGTTTCTACCTAATGCACAGGTACAAAGCATTTTTGAACAAATGCGCTGTGCAGTCTGACAGGTCGTATATCCGAAGCAGAACAGCTTGCTTCATGCTTGGTACAAATATAACTTAACTATGATAAAATTAAATGGCAAAGCTGTCTGATATGCACAGCTTTGCCATTTTTTCTGAACGATTTTGCCGATTTGATTTTTTGCGGGTCTTCTGCTAAAATGTATTCATACCAAAACAATATGAAAAGAGGAGTACCCATGACAACTACGATAGCAAGAACAAATACCACACTGCGCCTGAGATACCTGACCTTTTCGGGGATATCAGCGGCGCTTATCTACCTGCTGACGGCATACGTACATGTGCCGACAGGGGCGGGCTACACCCACGCAGGGGACGGTCTGGTGTTTATGACGGCGTGCCTGCTGCCAACGCCTTACGCGGCTGCTGCGGGCGCTGTGGGCGGTGCTTTGGCTGACGGTCTTAGCGGTTTTCTGATATGGCTGCCTGCAACGGTGGTCATCAAGGCGGTGACCACGCTGTTTTTCACCTCAAAGGGCGATAAGATACTCGTTCCGCGAAACATCATAGCGCTGCTGCCGTCGCTGGTGCTGTGCGTTTGCGGCTACAGCCTTTATCAGGGCATAGTCATGACCGACAGCATATCTTCCGCCGGCATAGCAGCAGCTTTCGGGCAGACACCCGCATACTGCATACAAACAGCCGCGAGCGCTGTGCTTTTCCTGTTTATGGGGGCGGCGCTTGACAGAATGAAGTTCAGGCAGAAATTTCTTCCACATGATAAAAAGCACCCGCGCTGACGCAGGTGCTTTTAGCGATACGACTTAAAACCCATATATCAAAGATCTTACAGCCAAATCTGTGAATTAAAAGCTGTATCGCTATTGTATTTATCATCATGGCAAAATGATATTATAAGATATGACTATCCATTTAGCACATCGGCTGAAAATGCGGTAAACAAAAGGATAATTGATCGCAGGATATCTTTCCCCCGCCTGCGGCGGGGGAAAGATATCCGCCAACCACTTTAAGTTCTGCTAAATCGCTTTTTTGTGGTGTGTCAGCGGGATAACCATATTATAAGATATGGCTTTCCGCCGACACACCGCAAAATATGTGTACTTCCTCACTGAACAGGTACTTTTTGGCGATGTGGTAAAGGTATGCGATATGCGGTATCACATACGGTCGGGGTAGACAAAGCCCACAGGTGTGAGGTACAGCCAGTTCATCTGTGCGACGAAATCGGCATAGCTGTCAGCTTTTTCTATCTTGCCGTTGTCGGCGTAGTTGGTCGCCCAGCCCAGCCTGTTTGCCTGACTGAAATATATAGCGCCTGTGTCGGGGTCAACATACTCGATGTATACCACATGACCGTAGCCGTGTGTCCACGAACTGCATACGCACACGCAGTCAGACTTTATCTCAGTGCCGACGCTTGCGGGGTTTATACGTTGAGCGTTGTAGTACCAGTTTATCGCGTTGCCTGTAAGACCTTTCGCAGGCATGTCAGCGCCCAGCTTTTCTTTGGCTCTGCCGATGCAGTACCATGTACACTGACCTGTCGGCCAGCCGTAGAGGTTATAATTGCTGCTGTAGAAGTCGGCAAGCCTTGTGCCTACAGCGTTTTCGTAGATATTCGTCTGGGAACTGACAGGTGAATTTATCTCATGCTTTTCATTTTTCTCAGGAACAGCGGGCTTGCGGCTCTCGTCCTTGCCGCTAACCGCCCATACCAGCTTTGAAAGGTCGGTAACATCGACTCTGCCATCGTTGTTGACATCTGCACGCCACATACAGTAGGTATCCAGCTTTGCAACACCTTTTATCTCAGCGGCTGTCTTTACTACATCGGTGACATTTATCTTGCCATCATTGTTGACATCGCCCTTGATGCCTGTGTTTTCCTCTTCATCAGTGGTAAGTTCGTCAGCGGGGAAGTCTTCATTTTCTGAAACTATCTCGCTGTACTCAAAGGATTCGGTGTCGGCTGCTGCACGTATGTCTGTGCAGGAGAGGTATGCTGATGCGCCTATCGCCATTATCGTTGCCGCAGTGACTGCCATTACTCTTTTCATTTCAAATTACGCTCCTTACAATTCTTCTGCCGCAGTGAAGTGACTTCAATAATTTTGTATCGTGTGAAGTCCTGCATCATTTGCGGCTTGGGATCTGATCGACTCTTAATTATGTCAATCTGTAATCATTTATTACAAAGCAGTTACAATTATACCGTAAACAGTCCCTCATGTCAAGGTTTTTCGGTTACAGTTCTCGTTCTGTTACAAAAATAACGAACAATCAAATGGAATTATTAGACAATAGGCAGAAAATTTCTCCTAAAAACTGGAAATTCGAGTTATCACAAAATGCACAAATTTCTATCAAATCAAACATATCCTGAATGTTCAAAAGTGTGAAAAAGTACCCTTGAAAGATATGGTAAACAGCATAAAATTTTGTGGTTATCCCGCTGACACACCACAAAAACAGCGGCTATACAGAACTTAAGGTTCTTGGCGTATATTTTTCCCCCGCCGCAGGCGGGGGAAAGATATGGGGCGCTCAATTATCCTTTTGTTCACCGCTTTTTTAGTTGGTGTGCTAAAGGGATAGTCATATAATAAAAAGCTGTACGGAAGTTTATCCCGTACAGCATTTTTTTGTTATGATACCACTTTATTTTTACCGCTGTGCTTGCCGTCATACAGCTTGCCGTCAACGGTCTGTATCCACTGGTCGATGGAATGTTCATCGGTTCGTGGAGAGATGCCCGCTGTTATTGTAACAGATATCTCCTTGTCTTCATAGTGTACTTTTTCTGATGCGATGTTCTTTCGCAGGTTCTCTATCAGTTCCACAGGCTGTTCCACCGCAGGCGGTATAAGTATCAGAAATTCTTCGCCGCCCCAGCGTGATACGGTGCATCCCCTGCATTCAGACTTCATTTTTTCAGATACCTTTTCAAGCACCACATCGCCCGCGTTGTGACCGTATGTGTCGTTTATCTTCTTGAAGTCATCGATATCAGCCATCGCAAGGTAAGCCGAACTGTAATCCTCGTCCATTTTGTCCAGGCAGTTTATCATGTAATGGCGGTTGTACAGACCTGTCAGCCTGTCAACAAGTGCTATCTCGTTGAGTTTTTCTTCCGAACTGATTATGGTCTGTATAAGGAAGTTGGTATAGAATATCAGAAAGCCCATGACACTTGAAGCATTTATCAGCCAGAAGATGGCGGCATATTTCTGTTCTCTTTCATAGACAGGTCCGAAATATGCGACATAGCCTGTGCTTATCAGCGAGAGAAGAGCCATGCTGACACTGAATTTAAATGCCTTTAACTGCCTTGAATTTATCTTGTAGCTGATGTATTCGGATATGAATGATATGGGTATCACCGAAAAGCAGTACATGTGGAAGCCGTAGTTATACCCAAGACAGACTGTTGTCACGCACATGTAAAGCGTCATCCATGTGAAGACCATGCGCACATACCACAGCAGTTTTCCATTGCTTATCAGCACAAAGCCTATCAGGTAAACAATTATTGTTGGTATGCTGAAATATGTCAGGAACATTACATCACTTATGTAAAAGAATGCCATAAGTCCGAACACTATAGCCAATATTACAGCATTTGCCACGAATGATATCTTTTTGACTTTTTTAAGTTCCATTGTCCGTCCCCCCTCCGGCGGTCAATTGTTTGGTTTTATAAAAGTATAGCACATTTTATATGAAAATGCAACGCTTTTTGAAGTAAAAATACCTATTTTTAACTATTATTTCCAAAAAGGAAAGACACATTTGCTTTTTTGCAAAAGTGTCTTTGAGATCTACTTTTTATCTGCCTGTGACGTTGAGTCTTCTTTCTTTTTGAAGATCATTGTGGGCAGTTTTTTCAGCTGACAGTATACGATGCTCAGCGGAATGACCATCACGCAGGCGGTGAGCCATATCAGCAGGAAATTCCTGCCGCCTGTTACCGCGAAGACCACATCGCCCGCGATAAACATGAAAGGCATCGGTTTGTAATGAAGCATCATTATATCCATCGAGTCTTTGCCGATGGTGCGCAGCAGCCTTATTCCATCGGGCAGTGCGGTGCAGAAGTTTATCAGTGCCGCCGAACCGAATGTGCCTGTGAACAGGAAATACAGCATGTTCTTAAAGCGGAATATGTGCATGTTCACAGATGGCGGGTCAATGTAGACCAGCATCATTATCATCACTCCGATCACGATGCCGCTGAAAAGATTTCTGCGTTTTTTTGACAGGTCGAGCAGTCGGCTGTAGGCGAAGCCCACCGCTATGAAAAACAGTGCAGGAACGATCCTCAGGGCTGAGATAGTGATGAAGCGCGTTATCTGGTCATCAAGGAAGCCTGTCTGCTTAAGGTGGGCATGCAGGTGGAATGCGAACACAGATGCGAACATAGAGCCGACCATGATCGTCTTTATATCAGCTTTGAGGGTATATTTCAGCAGATGGAACAGCAGACGCACAAAGAACATGGTCGCCAGAAACCACAGCGGAGCGTTGCCGCAGGTGGTCAGCGTGGAATTGAACATATCCTGTATGCGTTTGGCATCATGTCCGTAGAAGAAGTATTCCACCAGCATATACAGCGCCGAATAGATGTAATAGGGCACCATCAGCCGCAAAAACAGCTTGCCTGCCCTCAGCGGCGGGGCATTGTCTGTTTTTCTGTGTGCATCTTTATAGCCCATCAGCAGACCTGTCACCACAAAGAACAGCGGCATGTGGAAAGAGTATATCACTTTGATAAAATACGCCGCTGTGTGGTTATCCTTTTCGATTGCTAAACTTGTATGTCCAAGTATGACGATAAGTATGCCCAGTGCTTTAACATAGTCTATGAAATCAAGGCGCTTTTGGCTTTCTGCCATGTCAGATAGTACCTCCGTCCGATAGAACTTTTGTATACAAAATGTCTGCCATTACCAGCTGGTGATAATGGCAGTGTGTTTTTTATAGCGATCCGCCTTAAAATTCAGACAAGATCCGGTCACAAAATCCATAGATCCGTGCTTTTGCGACCGGATCTTGTGAATTTAAATAGTTGGATTGCTATAGATCATTTTACAGCATCGAGAAGAGCCTGTACCTTGTCTGTGCGCTCCCACGCAACGCCCAGATCTTCTCTGCCCATGTGACCGTATGCAGCCAGCTGCTTATACTGCGGCTTTCTCAGGTCGAGCATCTCTATGATGCTTGCGGGACGCAGATCGAACAGCTTTGTAACTGCTTCGCTGAGTTTTTCATCAGTTACCTTGCCTGTGCCGAAAGTATCTACCAGTATCGAAACGGGGTTAGCCACACCGATAGCGTAAGCCAGTTCGACTTCGCACTTGCTTGCAAGACCTGCGGCAACGATGTTTTTAGCCACATATCTTGCGGCATAAGCGGCAGAACGGTCAACCTTTGTCGGATCCTTGCCTGAGAAGCATCCGCCGCCATGTCTTGCGTAGCCGCCGTAGGTATCAACGATTATCTTTCTGCCTGTCAGACCGCTGTCGCCCTGAGGACCGCCGATGACAAATCTGCCTGTGGGGTTCACAAAGTAAGTGGTATTCTCGTCCAGCAGACCTGCGGGTATAACGTGCTTGATGACCTTCTCGATGACATCAGCCCTTATCTGTTCGAGGGACACTTTTGCATCATGCTGAGATGAAACGACAACTGCGTCAACTCTTGCGGGCTTGCCATCTATGTACTCAACAGTCACCTGAGTTTTGCCATCAGGTCTGAGGTAAGGAAGAGCGCCGTTCTTGCGTACTTCTGTCAGCCTCAGCGCCAGCTTGTGCGCCAGTGATATAGGCAGCGGCATGAGTTCGGGGGTTTCATCGCAGGCATAGCCGAACATGATGCCCTGATCGCCCGCACCTGTATCGAAAGCGTTCTCTTCACGACCCTCAAGGGCATTGTCAACGCCCATAGCGATATCGGGGGACTGCTTGTCTATGGTTGTCATAACAGCGCAGGTATGACCGTCAAAGCCGTACTTTGCCCTGTCATAGCCGATGCCTACAACGGTATCGCGGACTATCTGGGGGATATCTACCTGCGCTTTGGTAGTTATCTCGCCCATGCACATTATCATGCCTGTAGTAGTTACAGTTTCGCAGGCAACTCTTGAATATGGATCCTGTTCGAGCATTGCATCGAGGATCGCGTCGGAGATCTGGTCGCAGATCTTGTCGGGGTGACCTTCTGTTACAGACTCAGAAGTAAAAAGAAATCTTGACATTTGGTGTTCCTCCTTTAAAAGTGTGTTGTATGATGCGTTAAACAAAAAAGCCGTAAAAAAGACCCTCACCCCGAAGAATGAGAGTCGATATGTTTCAAACAATTCCCCATCTTCCGGAAAATAACCGCAGGATTTAGCACCTTGACGCTGACGCCAGGTTGCCGGGTTTCACAGGGCCTGATCCCTCCACCGCTCTTGATAAGGCTATTTAATTTAACAAAGCTATTATACTACTTTTTTCGACACTTGTCAACAGTAAAATCCATTATTTACATCTGCGCAATAATTTTTACACTTGTTGCCGCTCGTGAACTTATATATCACTCGTTTTTATGCCCTCTTTTCTGCGGAGGTCTGCGGCTATCTCTGCCAGCTTTTGCAGACGGTGATTAGCGCCCGAACGTGAGATGGGCGGTGTCATTTCAGCACCCAGTTCTTTAAGATTGTAATCGGGATTTTCAAGGCGAAGTTCTGCTATCTCGCGCAGCTGGTCGGGCAGAGATGACAGCCCCAGCTTTTTGTCGATAAGTTCAATATCCGCTATCTGCCTTTCGGCGGCTTTGAGGGTCTTGTCGATATTGGCGTTATCGCAGTTGAGGGCGCGGTTTATCTTGTTGCGCATATCCTTTTCCATCTTGACATTCATAAGTTCCAGCGAGCACATGGTAGCGCTCATCAGGGTCAGCATGTCAATGATATTTTCCGACTCCTTGATATACATTATCTGGGAATTTTTGCGTTCAACATGCTTTGGCACAATGCCGTAGCGCTCTATCAGCAGCAGCCCGAAGTCGTTGCAGAGTTCCAGTTTGGGCATTACAAATTCCATGTGATACTTTTTGCTGGGGTCATTTACCGACCCGCATGCGAGAAATATGCCTGCCGCCAGATTGGGGAAGAACTTGTCTTTCGGCAGAAAGTCCTCAGTCAGCCGACGGCTCTCGTCCATGCCGAAGTAATCAAGCAGATAAATGCGCTGTTCCTTATCGGGCAGGCTGAGGCTGAAAAGCGTCACACCGCTCCTGCGCTCGGCTTCAGCTACATGTACTGCGTTTTCGTCCTGCAAAATGCGGCATACATTGCGTATGAAGAAATCCTTGACAAGCGGGTTCTCTGTCAGGAAGAGTATCTCGTTATCGCCCAGTTCATTACAGCAGCACAAAAGCCCCATCAGGCAGGCGTCTGCCTTTTGGGAACTGTTTATCTTTTCGATTATCTCTTCCTTGACCCTGTATGAAAAGGACTGTTCTTCTGCCGAAGTATTATTCATCATTCACCATTCTATTCTTTTTTAACGCTTCTCGATATCCCTGTGCGATAATCTTATAGTCTTGCCCTGATCTGTCAGGTGCTTTGCCACAGCTTCGGCAAAAGTCACCGAGCGGTGTTTTCCGCCCGTACAGCCGAAAGCTATCACCAGCTGTGCCTTGCCCTCTTTTTCATAGAGCGGTATCAGGTAGTCGATAAGGTCATTGAGTTTTGCAAGAAGTTCCTGCGCTTCCTTAAAACTCATCACATAGCCCGAAACTTCGGGGTTAAGACCTGTCTTATGCTTAAGCTCGGCTATATAGAAAGGGTTTGGCAGGCATCTCACATCAAAAGTGAGGTCAGCATCGTTCATGACACCGTACTTGAAACCGAATGAGCGAACATCTATCTTCATGGCAGACTGCCCCTCGCCCAAGAAGATAGAATACAATCTTTCTTTGAACTCCGCTGTAGTGGTCGAGGAAGTGTCGATATAGTAGTCCACCTTGTCCCTGACAGTTTCAAGGAAGTGGCGCTCGGTCTCTATCGCCTGTCTTATATTGCCGTGTGAATACTCGTCCAGCGGGTGTTTGCGGCGTGTTTCCTTGTATCTGCGTATTATCGTGTCATCTGAACAGTCAAGGAACATGACCTTGACCTTTATGCCCATATTGCGCATATCATGTATGGCATCTTTCAGTTTAAGGAACAGGTTGCCGCCGCGTACATCAGCAACGAACGCCACCTTATCTATCTTGCCGTCTGACTGCGCACAGATGTCGGCAAATTTGCTCATAAGTTCGGGGGGCATGTTATCGATGCAGTAGTAGCCGATATCCTCCAGCACGTTTACCGCCGTTGATTTGCCCGAACCTGAAATTCCTGTAACTATAACAAATTGCATTATTATTCTCCTCTCATTTAAGAAATGCTTATTTATCGGATAAATATTATTACGAGGAGAGATCATCGCCCTAACCCTGATAGGGTATATATCTGACTTCGCACTCAAGGTCAACACCTGAGTCAGCCTTGACTTTTGCCTGTATCTGTTTTACCAGTTCAAGGACATCTGCACAGGTGGCTCCGCCCTTGTTTACGATGAACCCGCAGTGCTTTTCGCTGACCTGTGCGCCGCCCACCGAATAACCGCGCAGACCGCTGTCTTCTATCAGCTTGCCCGCGAAATTATCTTTTGGTCTTTTGAATGCACTGCCCGCACTCGGCAGATTGAGCGGCTGTTTCTCGCGGCGCAGGCTCATAAGTTCCACCATTTTGTCCTGTATATCATCGTAATTGCCGCTGTTCAGTTCAAATTCACCCTCGACTATCAGTTCACCGCTCTTTACGAAGCGGCTCCCGCGATAGGTAAAAGCCATCTGCTCTTTCGAGAACTCGAACTGTCTGCCCTCGCGGTCAACAGCTCTGCCCAGCTTGATAACGTCCTTTATCTCGCCTTTGTAAGCGCCCGCGTTCATAAAGACAGCACCGCCGACACTTCCGGGTATGCCGTAGGCAAATTCCAGACCGCTGAGCGAGTGTTCAAGTGCAAAGCGGCAGAGTTTCAGCAGGGGACAGCCCGCCTGTGCCACGATGGTGTTTTCGTCCTTCATGTATATCTTATCCATCGAACTGCCTATCAGGAAGATGATGCCGTCAAAGCCCCTGTCATCAAACAGCACGTTTGAGCCGTTGCCCAGTGCCATCGTTCTTATGCCCAGTCGGTTTGCTTCTTCCCACAGTGCTGAAAGATTGTCGGGTGAATTTATATCTATCATCGCCGTACAGCTGCCGCCGATACGGAAAGTGGAATGTTTATCCAGCGGCTCATCGAGCATGACTCTGCATTCCAGATCATCAGCCATCGCTATCAGCGACCGTGTATTCATGTCAAGTTCTTTCACTTGTAGTACTCCTTATTGTTTTATTACAGCAGTATTCTTACGACCCGCCTGTTATTATTTCTCAGCGATATACTGCCGCTGAATGGCACAACTGCGCCCCGCTTTGCCGCAGCAGAACAGCCAATTATCGTTCATGCCAATAATTATGAATTATGAATTATGAATTATCAAAAAGCGTCCCAGTTCTTTACAGACTCTTTAGTGTCCATTTCAAGACCGAGATTTTGCAGAAGTTCGGCGGCGGCGTTGTAGCCCATCTTCTTGTGACGGTTGTTCATAGCCGCAACTTCGAGGATAACAGCCAGATTTCTGCCCGGCTTTATCGGTATGGTCAGCGAGGGTATCTTTATGCCGAGAATTGAGGTGTACTCGTTGTCAACGCCCATTCTGTCATATATCTTCTTGCTGTCCCACGGTTCAAGCTGAACTACAAGGTCTATCTTCTCTGATATCTTTACAGCACCCATACCGAACAGACGGCGGGTATTAATAATACCTATTCCGCGCAGTTCAAGAAAATGCCTGATATTGTCGGGCGACTGACCCACCAGTGTCCTGCTGGAGGTCTTTCTTATCTCAACAGCGTCATCAGCCACCAGACGGTGACCTCTCTTTACCAGCTCGATAGCCGTTTCGCTCTTACCTACACCGCTCTCGCCCACGATGAGTATGCCCTCGCCGTAAACTTCGATAAGTACGCCGTGACGGGTGATGCGGGGCGCAAGTTCAACATTCAGGTAGCCTATCAGCGAGGCTATGAACGCAGTGGTGCTGTCGGCGGTGCGGGCTATCGGCACGCCGTATTTTGATGCTATCTCTATCATTTCGGGATAAAGTTCATGGCTTCTTGCCACTATGAACATGGGTATTTTTGTGGCGAACAGCGCATCGAGTCTTTGCCGCCTTACCTCTTCATCTATCGAAGCCAGATAAGCGAACTCCATATTGCCGCATATCTGCACGCGCTCGGCATTGAAGTATTCATAAAAGCCCATCAGCTGAAGACCGGGACGGTTGCAGTCGTTGTCGGTAACTATAAGTTCGTCAATGTTGTCGGGTGCATAAAGTACTTCCAGACCCAGCTGTTTGATTATCTCGTTTACTGAAACGCTGAATATTTCAGCCATATCTATCAACTCCTTATTTATTATTTGATCTTATATTAATGTCGTTCGCTGTATCAGCCATAATGTTATTGCTATGCACGCCGCCGAACCTGTCATAAGGATCGCAGTTTTAGTTATCAGACTTTTTTTATCACTGACACCATGTTTCTTAAAATAGCGTATACAGAATTTCCCATGAAGAACAAACACGCTGATGGCGCAGACGAACAGGAATAATTTAGCTAAAGGCGGTATATACGGTTCACTGAAAAGTGCAAAGCCGCCGCACATAAAGTACAGGATAAGCCATGCAAAAGCAAGCAAAGCTAATATAAAAGAAGAACAGAGAAGCAACACTGTATAGTTAATGATTTTTGAAAGCATATACGTACATCTTCCGTATCAGAGAGTTATGTTCCCCGCACTGAGCATTTCCTGTGCCGCAAGGAGTATCCCCGCCTTGCCGCTGGGATAGGTAATGCCGCCCTGTAACCACACTGCAAAAGGCTCGCGTATGGGTGCATCGGCAGAAAGTTCGATGGAAGCACCCATCGTGAACGCGCCTGCCGCCATTATGACCTTGCTCTCGTAGCCGGGCATATCCCATGCTTCGGGGGTAACGTAGCTGTCAACAGGACTGCCTTTCTGTATGCCCTTGCAGAATGCTGTGAGGTTCTTTTCGTTTTCAAGCAGTATAGATGCTATGATGTCTGTGCGCTTCTCGCCGCTTTCAGGCAGAGTTTTGAAGCCCAGCTTCTCGAACAGCCTGCACGCAAAAACCGAAGTTTTCAGCGCACTTGCCACCGTCTGCGGACAGAGGAAGAAGCCCAGCAGTATCTCACGGTTCATGTTAAGCGAACAGCCGACTTCCTTGCCCATGCCAACGCATGTCAGCCTGTCGGCGCATTTTTCGACCAGGTCGGCGCGTCCGCAGATGTAGCCGCCTGTGCTTGCTATGCCGCCGCCGGGATTTTTTATCAGCGAACCCACTATCAGGTCAGCGCCTACAGCCAGCGGTTCTTTTTCTTCCACAAATTCGCCGTAGCAGTTATCTGTCAGTATGATGATATCGGGGTTTGCGCCTTTTGCCGCCTTTATCACCTCAGCTATCACATCTACCGTGAAAGACGGTCTGAGCGAGTATCCCCTCGAACGCTGTATATAGCCGACTTTTGCGGACTTTGCCGCTTTTGCCACAGCCTCTAAGTCGGGTGTGCCGTCCTCTTTCAGGGGAACTATCTCATTCTGCACGCCGAAATCTCTCAGCGAACCACTGCCGCTGTCACCCTCTTTGCCCACAACGCCTTCAAGGGTGTCGTAGGGCGCACCTGTCAGGAAACACAGCTTGTCCTGCGGTCTTAAAATGCCGAAAAGCGCTGTGCTGAGGGCATGTGTGCCGTTAACGAAAGTGTGCCTTACTATGGCATCTTCACCGCCCAGCGCCTGCGCGAACACCTTGTCGGCTGTATCTCTGCCGATGTCGCCGTAGCCGTAGCCTGTCGTGCCTTTAAGACAGCCCTCGCTGACGCGGTTATCTATAAATGCTTTCAGTACTTTCTGACCGTTTATCTCAGCGATGCGGTCTATCTCCGCAAAAGCCGCTGTACACTCGCTTTCAGCCTGCGAAGCCAGTGTGATAAGTTTTTCGTCAAGTCCGAAAATGTTTTCCAAATCATTCACCTCATTAAGTATTTGCCGTGTGCTTGTTGTGCAAAGTTTGCATAATGCCGTATACTGCCGCCTTTTGCTATATTTAGTTTTATGACTATCCCTTTAGCACATCAGCTGAAAATGCTGTAAACAAAAGGATAATTGAGCACCATACGCCAACCACCTTAAGTTCTGCTAGATCGTTGTTTTTTGTGGTGTGTCAGCGGGATAACCATATTTAGTTTTTCTTTCTCTGTCTGTCATATATACGATTTAAAACGCACTCTTGTCAGCCTGTAGAAGAATATCGCCAGCGCGAAAAGCAGTACGCCCACAAGGTCGCAGGTGTTGAATACATCGTCATATTTTTTGCCTTTATAGACATATTCAAACGGGTTATTCGGGTCTATCAGCATTTTGTGCGTTCTGCGTGAACTTATCACATCGGGGTAGGAATTTGTTTCCACAAAAGAGTATTTATCGCCGTCGTAGGTGTAGGTATAGGTGAGATATGAAATTGTATGCCCTCCGCGACCGCTTGTAACCAACTGCCGTTCACTGTCAGTGAGTTCTGCCGTGACGCTTACAGTACACTTTGACGCTCTTTTTGCCTCTTTTACCGACATCGGTATGCCTATCGCGAACATGATGATGCCGATGCCTGTCAGCACCGCCAGAAATACCTTTAACTGAACATCTCCACGCATATCTGTCTTCCTTTCGTTTTGTTCATTTGTTCATTTTGACTGTTATCTGTTATGTATCGTTGTGTGTGGCGTTTTTCATCTCTAATACCACGTCTATACCGATGGCTTTGAAGCCTATCTCTTCGTAGTAGCTTACCCTGTGTGGTCTTGCGAACAGCTTTACCGCTATGCCCTGCTGTGCAAGGCGCTCACCTATCCAGTAAAGCAGAGTCCTCGCGTGCATCTTGCCGCGCTCTTCGGGGACAGTGCCTACCTGCCCCACCAGTGCCACCTTGTCTATTATATATTGTATGGTAGCGGTGGTGTAGTCGCCCATCAGGAACGACTGCGACAGCCCCCGCCTTACGCGGTGTGAGGTATCTGTCAGCCACATCTCATAGTCCTCAGCCAGTCGCGGGAAGCACTTTGCCAGTATCGAATACACATCGTCCAGCTTAGGCGTTTCATCGACTTCCAGCGGGGGAAGTTTGCCTGTGGCGTTGTATGTGAATTCCGTCCTGCGCTGTACGCGGTAATCATCTTCAAGGTATTGTGCTAAGGCTTCGCCGTACTTCCTTTCCAGCTCCACCGAGAACGGTTTGAGCATTCTCACAAAGCCTGCCAGTTCTTCTATCATCTCATCGGGAAGTTCCTTACCCTCAAATGTGGATATCATAAGCGCACTGTTGAACTCCGAGAACATGCCCAGCCGTTCGCCCTTATACTCCATGAAGAAGAACCGCAGGAAGTCATACTGTGTGCCGTATGCCAGAAAATGGGACTTTATCCTCCTTGTATAGTTGTTGTCCTTGAGCTTTGCTATCAGCGCAAGGTCTATATCTTTTGTCTGATATATCATTATTTTCTCCCTTCCGCCGAAAACGGCTCGGTGAAAGCATATTGTTTACCCGTCATGCGGGTCGAAAGATCTGTCAGCTGAGTTCGTTCACCAGCTGTTTGAAATGTCTGCCCCTGTCCTCGAACATGCGGTACATGTCAAAAGATGCGCAGGCAGGTGTCAGCGAAACTATATCGCCCTCTTCTGCATACTCGCGGGCAGTCAGCACAGCCTCAGCCATGTCTTTTACAGTGATTATCTTTATGCCGCTGGTCTTGAAATTAGGTGCAGCCTCAACAGCAGCGCGTATCTTGTCTTTGGTCTGACCCATAAGTATCAGCACCTTGACCTTTTCGCAGATGGGTGCCGCCATCGGTTCAAATGAAACGCCCTTGTCGGAGCCGCCCTGTATCATTATCTGCTTCTTGTCGAATGCCGCCAGACAAGCCAGAACTCTTGTGGGGCTTGATGCGATGGAGTTGTTATAGTACTTTACGCCGTCCAGTTCACGCACGAACTCGATGCGGTGTTCAACGCCGCCGAACTCCTTAGCTATCTTAGCGACAGTTTCGGGCTTTACCTCGCCGTAAGTCATGGCTATAGCAGTGAGGTAGTCCTCGACATTGTGCATGCCGGGTATCTTTATATCATTCATGTGTACATACTCAGTGACCTTGCCGCACTCATTGTAGCACAGCATGCCGTCCTCACGCAGGAATGCGCCGTTATCGGGCTTCTCTTTGATGCTGAACCATGCAAGTTCACCGCGCACAAGGTCAGCCAGACCGTGTGTCACCTCGTCATCAAGGCTGAGTATAGCTTTTGAATAAGCGTTCTGATGGTATAGTATATTGCACTTAGCCTGAGTATACTCCTCCATAGTGCCGTGAACGTTCAGGTGGTTGGGACGGATATTGGTTATACCCGCAACATCGGGGCTTTCGCGCATGGATATCAGCTGGAAGCTGGAAAGTTCGCAGACTGCCACATCTGTTTCGGAGATAGTTTCCACCAGCGGGAGCAGTGCCTTGCCGATATTGCCGCCCAGATGAACGCGCTTGCCCTCAGCTTTGAGGAACTCGCTCACCAGCGTGGTAGTGGTGGTCTTGCCGTCAGAACCTGTCAGCGCATAAGTCTTGCAGGGGCAGAGATCGAAGAAAGTTTCCATCTCGGAAGTTATCACAATTCCCTGTTTGCGTGCTTTTGTTAGTGTAGGGTCATTATAGTACATACCGGGTGTACGGAAAACTATATCGCAGTTGAATATCTCATCGAGGTAATTCTCGCCCAGCGCGAACTCACAGCCTTTAGCGCGGAAGTCCTCGATAAGCAGTGCATCGAACTCGCTCTCATCGCGCTTATCGCAGATAACGCAGTTGATACCTTTAGACAGGAACACTTTTATCAGGTCGGTATGGCTGACACCAACGCCTATAAAAGCGACTCTTTTATCCTTGATCGAATTAAAATACTTTTGAGCTTTAGTCATCATTGTCACATATCTCCTAAATATCACTTTACTATGTTACAGTCTGTCTGCGCACATAGATTATCTATTATATTATACACTATTTTCCCCGAAAAGGCAAGAGGGAGAAGGGATTTTAATTCATAATTCATAATTATGAATTATATAACCGTTTCGACATTTTGCGCACTGCGGACATGCTATGATATATGTAACGCAGGCGGTACACTCGCTGTTCCGCCAAAAAGAAAGGACTGGTTTATTTGACAGAGTTGAAAACGGTCGGCGGAGTGACAGCGGTGATGCTGTCTGGCGACCTCGACCACCATTCGGCAGGCATGATGCGCACCGACATCGACCGCGAGATAACCGAAAAACATCCCCGCCGCCTTGTGATAGATTTCTCCCGCGTGACATTTATGGACAGTTCGGGTATAGGGCTTATCATGGGCAGATACAAGCTGATGTGCGAACAGGGCGGGGAAGTCATAGTTGCCCGCCCGCCTGCCTACATAAAAAAAGTCCTGCGCCTTGCAGGTGTGGACAGGCTCGCGCGTTTGACCGATGACATCAGCGGACTGATACCCGATGAAAATGAAAAGGAGGACGAAAAAATTGAGCAGACGACCCCTCAGACCACTTAACGAGATGACGCTGACTTTCCATGCACTGTCCGAAAACGAACGCTTTGCAAGGCTTGCGGTCAGCGGATTTCTCTCACAGCTTGACCCGAATATCAGCGAACTTTCCGACATAAAGACCGCCGTTTCGGAAGCTGTCACCAACGCGATAGTTCACGGCTACCGCGAGCGTTCGGGCGAAGTGATGATGCAGGTGCGCATCTTTGAGGACAGCCGCATCTGCATAAAAATACAGGATAAGGGTTGCGGTATGGCTGATGTGGAACAGGCTATGACACCGCTGTATACATCTTCCCCCGAAGAGGAAAGGGCAGGGCTGGGCTTCACCATAATGGAAACTTTCATGGAGAAAGTGCGCGTCAAAAGCAAGCCCGACAAGGGTACGACCGTGATACTTGAACGCACCGTTCAGGGGAAACGCCGTCTATGAGTGCTGAGAGCCATCTTCCCGAAGACAATCTCGGACTTGTGCATCTGTGCGCCAACCGTTTTCGCGGGCGTGGGATAGAGTACGATGACCTCTACGGGGCGGGGTGCATCGGTCTGCTGAAAGCGTCAAAAGCGTTTGACAGCGGACGCGGGGTAAAATTCTCCACATACGCTGTGCCTGTCATTCTGGGGGAGATAAAACGGCTTTTCCGTGACGGCGGCACTGTAAAAGTCAGCAGGAGTTTGAAAGAACTTTCACTCAGGCTGACAGGAGAAGCTCAGGTCTTCGCCCATAAAAACGGCAGAGAACCCACCGTTGAAGAACTTGCCAAAATTGTCGGCACACCTGTTGAAGATGTCATTGAAGCGCTGAATGCGGCACAGCCTGTCATCAGCCTGACAGTTGGCGATGATGAAAATGAAACACAGGCTGACCTTCCTGCGCCTGCACCCGATGAAGACATAACCGACCGTCTGGCTTTACGGCAGGTACTTACCGAACTTGATGATAAAGACAGACAGCTGATAGAACTCCGCTATTTTCAGGGAATGACACAATCAGCCGCCGCCGCAGTACTGGGCATGACACAAGTACAGGTATCGAGAAAGGAGAAGAAACTCCTTTTATATATGCGATCTAAACTGTTATAGATCCATAATTGTTGGCAGGGGCGGAAGTGAACCGTTTTAGCGGAAAAACAGCAAACCATGACGCGGACAAAGTAAGGAAAGAACACAAAGCTATGCGCGAGTCGAGCTTTCCGTCCACCCTCTTCGCATATACCAAATCAAAGATTTGGTATACAGGGCGGCAGGAGTTTGAGGGCAGCGCCCTCGATCACCGAAGTGCAAAACCAAAATACAAATCAAACAAAAAGAGCAAAGCAAAACAAAAGCCCACAAGTTGGATAAGAACAGCGGAGCGTCTTCGGCGGTCGTACATGCCGACACAGCCGCGTGCGCCCCCTGCCCTACCATAAGGTACGGCACTCCATATCTTACCACGCAAAAAATGGCGGAAACCGAAATTTCCGCCATTTTCACTGCATCATATCACTCTGCTTCTCCGATATGCCTTACCGATACCTTTAACGATATCGCTGAGAATGCACATATCAGCAGTATGTTTGCAAAACTCACCCAATAGGGGACTGTGAATGCTGTACTTATGCTGTCGTCTGAACTGCCGACAGTCAGGTACATGAATGCTGAAAATCCTGCCAATGCCAGAAGTGCTGAGATGACACCGTAAACATTCTGTACTTTCCCGTAACCGTACCTGAATATGAACGGGTAAAACAGCATCGGCAGAATAAGCATAACATCAAGCCCTGTCGCTATGCTGAACATCAGCTGTTTGCCGAAACCCTCAGCAAAACCGTGTGCCGCACCGCCGATGACCAGCACAAGTACCGTCACTATGACATAAAACAGCGCCGCCGCATATATCGGCAGATACCTGAACAGCACCAGTTCACGGTCAGTGTATGGCATGGCGCGGCGGGCAGTGCCAACATTGTTTAGCTTGTCATAGCCGAACGCCGAAGCATTTAGCATTATGCCGTAAAGCCCCATCATACATGCAGGATTTAAAACTGCCTTTCCTGTGTCCATAGCTGAGGCGAGCGCTGTGCCGCTGCACGCCAATATCATGATAAAAGTCGATATGTACATCAGCTTCATGCTGTACCAGTCGGTCAGCAGCAGTGCCTTTAATCTGTTGTTCATCAGACATCTTTCCTCTCAAATATTTTCACGGAGATGAGCCACGAGATGAAGAACACTGCTGTCATCATGCCCATGAATATCGCTGAACCTTTTGCACCGGGTACATTGCTCAAAATATAAGAGTCCGCAGCGCCTATAACGCCGCCCATGATACCGCCCAGAACAACTCGCTTGCCGCCTGTGGTGTTGTACCACTTGAAGCTGAGCGGCAGAAATATCGACGCAGGCATCAGCCCGAATGCTATACCCGTAAATGTCAGGCTGAGTATGGTGTTTACTGTGATGTCAGCGCCCAGCATACGGCATATAAATATCATCATCAGCCACGATACTGTAACGCCCGCCGTAAGTATAAGTGCGCATATATACTTTGCAGATACTATTTGACTGCGGCTGTAGGGCATCGTCAGACAGCTTGTGTTCCACCTGCTCTGTATATCAGCGTTTGTGGTCGCGATGGGGGTTATGCCCATAAACATGTATACCATGCCTATCGGGAAACCGTCCAGAGTGGTTTTCCTGATAAACAGCGTGACTATCATTATGACATAGAAGAACAGCGGTATTATCAGATACAGACTGCATGTATGCCATATAACATATTTTTCTTTTGTAAGTATGCCTTTCATATTGTTTGCTCCTTATCTTGTTATATATCTTTCTTTTCGTAGAATGCCGCAGATAACAGGCAGGATATCGCGGTAAATGCGATGCCGATGACTGTAAACAGCATCATCTTGTCTGTGGGCGGCGAAAATTTATCGAAGAAAGGTCGTTCGGGTATCACAGACCGGGGACCAATAACGGAGATGATGCACCCTCCTGCCGCTATAAAAACCTTTTTTGCCTTTTTTTGCACCCGGTCCGTAAATGCTCAGGTATATGATCGCGGCAAAAACAAGGCATATCGTGAATAACAGCAATGCTGCCGAGATGATCGGTGTGATATCACTGTGCCCGCCCATGAACGCGCCTGCTGTTACAGGTATGAAAAATATCACCGTCTGGGCAGCAGCAGTCAGCAGTGCCGAAATATATCTCCCCAGCACTTCCTGTCGGCGGCTTATGGGGAACAGCGCTATGGTCTTGTCAAAACCTGTTTTTTCGTCTTCAAAGAACAGTGCCATAGTGAGCATCTCTGCCAATATCGCTGAACCGATGGGTATTACTGCCGAAACAGCACCCTTTTTGAACGATGACAGCGCTGACAGTACAGAAATGAACAACTCACAGAATAAAACTGTCTTGTAGTTTATTTTCAGTGATATGATATCCTTAGTCAGTATGCCTTTCATGTGGTCAACTCCTCAGCGATGTCAGTCTATCTCTTTTATCATAAATATGAACAACTCTTCTATGGTCACAGGCGAAAGTTTCATGCCTGCGGGGACAGCATCTCTCCTGACAAGCACCTGAACGCCGTATTTGCCCGATTTCCTGCCGCGTATCGCTGACGGGTCAAGTTCTTTCAGCTCTTCTTCGGTGGTGTGTGCTATGGCATATTCTTCCAGCAGAACATCTTTCTCCTCATTAAGGAGCACCTGCCCCTTGTGTATGAACGAAACATAATCGCACAGCTTTTCAAGGTCGCTGACTATGTGCGAAGATATCAGTATCGAATGTTCTTCATCGCGGGTGAATTCGTAGAAGATATCGGTAACTTCGTCCCTTATCACAGGGTCAAGACCGTTTGTGGCTTCGTCCAGCACCAGCAGTTTTGCATTGTGTGAGAGCGCTATGGCTATGCCCATCTTCATTTTCATGCCTCGCGAGAATTCCTTGAACTTCTTGTCACGCGGGAGTTTGAATTTGTCCATATAGCTTTCAAACAGCTTCTCGTCCCAGTTTCGGAAAGTGTTCTTCATCACCGCATTTATGTGCTTGTATCTGAAGCTGTCGGGTATGCCGACTTCGTCCATCACCACGCCGATATCCTCTTTGATGTCCGCAAGTTCGGTGTCTGCATCTCTGCCGAGGATTTTAATGCTTCCCTCATTTTTGAGTATCACGCCCAGCAGACACTTTATCAGCGTGGATTTGCCCGCGCCGTTCTCACCTATCAGACCCAGTATACAGCCGCCCGGAAGCGTCAGGTCAACGCTGTTCAGCCTGAAATCCTTGTATTCCTTTACCAGTCCTCTTATCTCTATCGCATTTGTCATTTTGTTATTCCTCCTCCGAGATGTACTCGAACATCTCGATAAGTTCCTGCTTTGACAGTCCGCAGGCTGCCGCCAGCTTGCCTATCTCTGTCATGAGTTCTTCTATTTTTCTGAGATTTGCTTCTCTTATAAGTTCAACGTTCTTCGGTGCCACGAAACAGCCTTTAGCCGCTATGGTGTAGATAAAACCCTCGCGCTCAAGTTCGTCATAAGCACGTTTGGTGGTCACAACACTTATCTTGAGGTCTTTTGCGAGGTTCCTTATGGAGGGCAGTGCTTCGTCCTCTTTCAGCGCCCCGCTGATTATCTGGCTTTTTATCTGACTGTATATCTGGTCGTATATCGGCGCACCGCTTTTGTTATCTATAAATATATTCATCTATCCACCTCATTTCCCTGTGTTTTATCTCGTTTTCTCTGTTCTGTCATACCACCGTGAAGCCATCATCGGTGCGGCGCAGTATACCCTCTCTGCAAAGCGCTTCATAAGCCCTGCCTGTGGTCAGCCTGCTGATGTTCAGTTTATCTGCCAGCACCCTTACAGCGGGAAGAACTTCCCCCCGCGCCAGACTGCCGTCCTCTATCAGCGCACGTATCTGCCCCGCCACCTGCTCTATCATCGGCTGATGGCAATTTGTGTCTATCTTTATTTCCATTTTGTCGCCTGTCTTTCTTTATAGTTCCGTTTCTTTTTATGACTATCCATTTAGCACACTATAGCAATCCGCCTTAAAATTCAGACAAAATCCAGTCACAAAACCCATAAATCCTAGCTTTTGCGACTGGATTTTGTGAATTTAAACAGTTGGATTGCTATAGCTGAAAATGCTGTAAACAAAAGGATAATTGAGCGCCCATACGCCAACCACCTTAAGTTCTGTAAAACCGCCGTTTTTGTGGTGTGTCAGCGGGATAACCACGTTTCCTTTTTATCTTTTCTGCTTTTGCTGTCTTGCTCAGAACGACCGCCGCGAATACTGCGCGATACCGTCAGTGCGTATCTGCCTGTAGTTTTTCTTTTTCATAGTATTGCCTCCTCTGTTTTGTCTTACACTTTTGTTATTTCTCAGCCCGAACTGTGTTCACTGTTTATCTCGTCCGAACTGTATGTATACAGTATACACAGTTTACACAGTTTTGTCAATACGGTCAGCAAAAGTTTGAGGATAAAGCACAATACAGCTGGCATAAATCACGTTCCGAATGTACTATATGCACAAAATAAAAACCTCGACTGTATATACACAGCTGTATACGCAAACAAAACAGCCCCCCGACCATGTCGGAGAGCCATCCTGCGGTAAAATTATTTATAGGAGAGGGTTAAGTCTATGTTGTTACGCTCTTTTTTGAGCCTGACTATAGTATACTCCCGCTCACTTAAACCGACCTTAAAAAAGTTGTATTCTCGCAAAAAACATACGCAAACAAAACAGCCCCCCGACCATGTCGGAGAGCTATTCTGCGGTAAAAATATTTATAGGAGAGGGTGAATTCTATCTTGCTTCGCTCTTTTTTGAGCCTGACTATAGTATACTCCCGCTCACTTAAACCGACCTTAAAAAAGTTGTATTCTCGCAAAAAAATCCCCGCAAACAAAACAGCCCCCCGACCATGTCGGAGAGCTATTCTGCGGTAAAATTATCTATAGGAGAGGGTGAATTCTATCTTGCTTCGCTCTTTTTTGAGCCTGACTATAGTATACTCCCGCTCACTTAAACCGACCTTAAAAAAGTTGTATTCTCGCAAAAAAATCCCCGCAAACAAAACAGCCCCCCGACCATGTCGGAGAGCTATTCTGCGGTAAAATTATTTATAGGAGACGGTGAATGCTGTATTATCGTGTTCTTTTTCTGAACCTGTTTACAGTATACCCCGCTTTGCTTAAATTTACTTTAAAGAATTTCAGTTAAAACATTTTTTATTTCTGCCGCCCGAATTTTGGGGAAGATAAGGATAACTCGAAAACAAAACAGCCCCCGACCATGTCGGAAGGCTGTCCTGCGGTAAAATCAGTTATAGGTGAGGGTGTTTCTATACGACTCTTTCTCTGAGTCAGACTATATTATATCCCGCACCGCTTAATTTTACCTTAAAGAAAACAAGTTTACACCAAAATCTATTTACCCATATATCTATTGTAGAAATCAGCCGGCTTGTCAAAAGGTATCGCACTTCTGTCGCCGCCGTCATAAAGGTCGGTGTGTACCGCACCCTCGATGACCGGCAGTTCCTTGTTGTCGGCGTACTTGCTGTCGCGGGTCATGTTCTCATAAGCGTCCTTGCCGAAGTAGAAGCTGTGCGCCTTGTCGCCGTGCATTACCATAACTGCCGAGCGTGTCTCATTTACCGCGCCGAAAGGTCCGCACATTGCTATCGCTGGCAGTCTGCCCTCAGCGTTCAGCGGGGTGTACATGTCTGCGGCAAGGGTGATGCCGCAGCGGTTGTGGAAAGTCACTTTCCTGTGCGATACTTTGTCTGATTTAGGGAAAGTCTTGTCCCATTCCTGCACTATAGCGATCCGCCTTAAAATTCAGACAAAATCCGGTCACAAAACCCATAAATCCCAGCTTTTGCGACTGGATTTTGTGAATTTAAAAAGTTGGATCGCTATAATTCCGGCTTTTCTTCGGTCATATAGAATTCCTCCGTTCGTTTATCGTAAGTTAAGAGCCATTTTCAACTTGCTGAGAGTATAGCACAATATCTGTAAAATAGCAAATACTTATTCTGAAACAGTGTGTATGCTCAAAAGGCATAGCGCAGATGACCCGTCTGCCTGTATTGACTTTGGGGGGCAGATGTGCTAAAATGAAAAGTAGTACTGCCGCAGTTAAAGGGGTAATATATATAGTAAACGACATTAAAAATTTCACATAGACCTCTCGCAGATACTGCGATCAGCATTGACTGTGTCGAATGCGTGTATCTGTGAGCGGGATAAGTATGAAATTTTATGCCGTTTACCATAAAGCTGTCGGCATGACTGCAAATATATATGGATATGGGGAGTAAAAAATGCGTAAAAAAATAACAGCATTCATCTGCGCGGCATCTGCGGCGGCAATGCTCAGCGTAAACGCTTACGCCGCCGACAGTTACAAGACAGGCGATGTCAGCGGTGACGGTGTCATCAATGTCACTGATGTGTCAAAAACTGCGGCACATGTCAAGGGTGTAAAGTCGCTGAAAGGGGCATCTCTCACTGCGGCTGACATGAACGGCGACGGAAAGGTAAACGTGTCGGATATCTCGCTTCTGGCTGCAAAAGTCAAGGGCATCGACCCTAACGCCAACAGGTCGGAAGCTGAAAAGGCACTTGATAAAATGACACTGCATGAGAAAGTCTGCCAGCTTTTCATAGTCACGCCCGAATCGCTGACGGGATATGATAAGGTGATATATGCCGATGATAACCTCGACAGCGGGCTGAAAAAACACCCTGTGGGCGGCATCATACTTTTTGCCGCAAATCTCGATAATGTCACCCAGACTAAGGGGCTCATAAGCTGGGCGCAGAAGTATAACAGCGGTCATTCGGCTGTGCCGCTTTTCGTTTCTGTTGATGAAGAGGGCGGCACTGTGGCAAGGTGCGCACAAAAGCTGGGCACGACTTCTTTCTACAATATGTACGAATACCGCTATCAGGGCACTGACAAGGCTTACAGCAATGCCTATACCATCGCGAATGACATAGCGGCGCTGGGCTTCAATCTTGACTTCGCACCTGTTGCTGACACCTGGTCGAACCCGAATAACACCGTCATCGGCAGACGCGCATACAGCGACAGTTTCAGCGAAACTGCCACCCTTGTGGCATCTGCGGTAAAGGGCTTTGGTGACGGCGGCGTGGCTTGTACGCTGAAGCATTTTCCGGGTCACGGCGATACTGCCACCGATTCGCATGTGGGCATGGCTTGTTCATATAAGACTGTCAGCCAGCTTGAAAAGCAGGAATATCTCGCATTTAAGAGCGGTATAGCCGCAGGCGCGGATATGGTGATGGCAGGTCATATAACCATGTCAAATATAGACGGTCTGCCCGCTACGATATCTTCGACCATGATAAACGGCGAACTGCGCGGCAAACTGGGATATAAAGGCGTGGTGGTCACTGATGCGCTGGGCATGGGCGCTGTGGCGAATCTTTACAACAGCGGTGACCTTGCGGTGAAGTGCCTGCTGGCGGGCGATGATATACTGCTTATGCCCGCAGATCTGTCTGCCGCAGTAAAGGGCGTTGAGAATGCTGTAGCCAACGGCACGCTTACCGAAGAACGAATAGATGAGAGCGTGCTGAGGATACTGGCGCTTAAGGAAAAGCGCGGGATACTTAAATAACGGAGGTAAACCATAATGCTGCTTGCTGTGGATATAGGCAACACCAACATCGTACTCGGCTGTATCGAGGAGAACGATATAATCTTCCGCGAGAGGATATACACAAACCAACTGGCGACCGACCTTGAATACGCCGCCAATCTCAAGACTGCTATGGATATGCACGACATCAAACCCGAGAGCATAAGCGGCGCTATCATATCATCGGTGGTGCCCACCATGACGGCGACTTTCTCGGCGGCGGTGCGCAAACTGATAGGCGTAAAGCCTAAGGTGGTAGGTCCGGGACTGAAAACAGGGCTTTCGATCGTGATAGACAACCCCGCACAGCTGGGCAGTGACCTTGTGGTGGACGCAGTGGCGGGCATAAACGAATACCCCGCACCGATGATAATAATCGATATGGGCACAGCGACCACCCTTTCGGTGGTGGACGATAAGAAGCGCTATCTCGGCGGCATGATAGTCACAGGTATGGCAGTATCATCAGATGCGCTGATACAGCGCACAGCACAGCTTCCGAAATTCGCTTTTGAGAAGCCCAGACATGTCATCGGCACCAACACTGTTGACTGTCTGAAAAGCGGTCTGATGTACTCAACAGCCTGCGCACTTGACGGCATGGTGGAACGCATTGAGGAAGAACTGGGTCAGACCTGCACAGTCATCGCTACAGGTGGTCTTGCACAGACGGTCGTGCCGCTCTGCAAGCGCGATATGATTTTAGATGACGATCTGCTCCTTAAAGGTCTTAATCTTATCTATAATAAGAATATCTGAACTGTACAGCATAAGTCCCCTGTGTATCATCGGGGGATCTTTTCTGATATGATAAAAAGGACACCCTTGCTTAAGATCGGCAGGAGCGTCCTTTTTTGTATTGTCACTTATCTTTTGGGAGATCTTCTCTGCCCGCCAGCAGGCGGCTGATACATTCCGCGATGCGGCGGTAAGCCGAATATGCCTTGCCAAAATTCTCGCGCGCCCTGACCTCGTCGCCGCTGCGCACAGCTTCAACAGTGTCAAAACAAAGCCTGTAAAGCCTGTTCATCGACAACGTGCCTGTCACCGATTTCATGGCGTGAAAGGCTTTGATAAAGCCGTCACGGTCGCCGCTTTCAAGGCATTTTTTTGCTTCATCAAAAGTGTTCTCGGTGAGGAAATCCACCAGCAGCCCCTCGTAAAGCTCTGCCTCATCCATGAATTTTTCAAGACCCTCACGGTAATCTACACCGCAGTTTTCAAGTTCAAGTATATCTTTTTCGTTCACTGAGATCACCTCCTAAATATATTATACGATAATAATTCACAAATTTCAATATATTTTTAATATTTCTGTAAAATACACAAAGTCAGGCAGGTTAAATTTGTTGTATTTATATATCTTTTTTGATGTGTATACCGTCAAAAAAGAAGATAATGCCATATATTCCTGTTTGTGGAAAACTATTCTGCAAAAATATAGAAATTGTTACTTGACTTTTGTGGGAATTGTGGTATAATATTAGTGATAAGAATTTCTGAACACAGACTTTATGGGGGAGTACAGAAATATGAGTTCATTTGCAGAAAATCTGCGTGCAGCTATGGCAGAACGCAGCCTTACACAGGCTGAACTGAGCAAGCGCACAGGTATTTCAAAGTCGTTCATAAGCCAGTATCTTTCGGGCAAATTCAAGCCGCGTGATGATAAGCTGTCCGCGCTGGCACAAGCGCTCGGCACCACAAAAGGCGCTCTGCTGGGGTATGAGAGCCGCTCGGCTGACGGTGTTGAGAATGTGGCAAGCGGCATCATCAAGGTGCCTGTATACAGTGCTGATGACCCCCACAATGCTTGGGGCGAAGAGTATGCGGGGGCTGAGCATGGCAACTACCGTTTCTATATCTGCCGCGATGACAAGAACAGACCATTCGTGATGTTCGGTGACTACCTGCTGGTCAGTGTTGACGAGATAGGTCCCACAGGTCTGTATGCGGTGGTCAAAGAGGGCGTGGAGCGTGTGTATTTCCGTGAGTTCTCAGAGCCGAGAAGAGAGGCTAATGAACTGGGGCTGCGCATCATCGGGCGTGTCTGCGAGATAAGAAGAAAGATGACATGATAAGAGTTTCAGAGTCGGGTGAGGCGTTCCTGCCCGACTGTTTTTGTGCAAAAAATCCGATTTTTTGCGGCATTTGTGATAAAATTTTCACTGCTATCTTGCCCGCAGCGATATTGACACAGGGGCAATGATGGTATATAATAGACTATATGGCTATCTCCTGTCAGATGCGGTCGTAATGTGGTGACGGCAGGGCGGGGGAGTTCTTTCGGTGCTTGAAAGAAAGATATATGACCGTCAGAACGTGACCATTAGTAAGGAGGAATAATAATGGATAAGCTATTGCGCGGTGCAGCTGCGGCAGCTGCGGCAGCCGTAATGCTGGCAGGCTGCTCGGTGCCCGGTATAAACTCAAAAGGCGGCGGCAGTGACAAGATGACAGGTTCATATAACTACAGCCCCACCGAAGCTGCTGAAGCAGAACAGATATATGACTGGCTGATAAGACCTTCCATCACAGCCGACAACATAATATCGTTCGATGCCAGCCGCATCGACCCTGATAATGCCGACAGCAAGATGTATCTGAATTACTCAGTCATCAGGCAGACAGGCAAGTACGGTCTTATCGACTATTCGGGCAACATTGTGATAAAGCCCGAATATGATAACTACTACCTGTGCAGCTGCGGTGAGATCGTGCTGTTCAACGCTATCGATGAGCGTAAGGAAGAATATGAGTACTGCACTGTCGGTGCTGATAAAAAACTCACATCTTATCCCGAACATACCGAAGATGATACCAACGTTTACTACTGGGATACTGCTACGCAGAAGGTCTTTGAGGGCGTGCGCGGCGAAAACACTGTGACTGAATATACAGGCAAAAGGGCTGTGGCTGTCACTGAAGCGCAGGTAGAAATGGATGACTACGGTACACTCGATGTCACTGTACCCGAAGGTGCGCTGTGCGGCATGGCTAAAGAGGGTCAGCTTATAATAGACTGCATGTATGATGCTTACTATGCCCCCACCTACAAGGGCGTTGGCTCAACTGCCGTCGCTTTTATGAACGCTTCGGGCAAGTGGGGCTATTTCGATGCTGATGGCAGCCAGATCATCGACTTTATCTGTGACGGTGACCCGAATGCCTACAACGGCATGCTCAACGATGACCAGATGATAACTCACCCGTTCCTGTTCTGTGATGACTATATCCCCGTTTATAAAGACGGCTTCTACAGCTATTACGACTTTTCGGGCGAGCAGGTAGTGCGTTCGGGCGAGTTCGCACAGGCAAGACCTGTCAATAACGGCAGGGCATGGGTAAAGCAGGGCGAATACTGGGGCGTTATCCAGCTGGGCGATATAATCGAGGAAGAAAAGCCGAAGAACGACAGTTCGTCCTCTTCACAGACCGAAACCACCACGACAAGTTCAAGCACATATTACTGGACTCAGACTTCCGACTCGACCGAGAGCCAGCCTGAATATACCGATGTATGGACTGCTGCCACCGATGCTAACGGCAACCCCGTCACCTCAGCTTCCGATGTGTGGACTGATACGGGCGTATATACTGATACCGACATAAACACCGATACATCGGCATGGTCTGATACCGCCGCGACCGAGCCTGTATACACAGATGCTCCCGCAGTAACCGACCAGCCTGTTGTCCCCGATCAGGGCGGCAACGCTGAACCTGCCGCACCCGATGCGCAGACAGGCTTCTTTGAATACTGATGACTAAAAGCCCCGATGCGTATTATTATGCGCATCGGGGGCTTTTTTTATTCACGATCCGTAATTCATGATCATTGGCATGACCGATAGTTTGCCGTTTCGTCGCAAGGTCGTGCCAAATTTTAGGGGAGGGTGTGGGTTTGCCACCATCTCCAACGGATAAGAACAACAAACTTTCGCGGCGGGAATTTATCGCTCACCTGTGGGAAACGCATTTCAAACTGTAGGGCGTGGGCGTATGCGAACGCCCTTAAAATAAACGCACGATACTCTCCCCTGAATTATGAATTCTAAACGTTGTGCGGTAGTTGACAAAAAGGGCGAACTGTGGTATAATATTTAAATACGTGATGAAAGTGAGATGAAGCATAATGGTAAACGATACAGCGAGAAAGCTGCTCTGCCAGCAGTTTGTTACAAACAACACCATAGACCCTAAGTTCTACGACAGATACAGCGTTAAGAGAGGTCTGCGAAACGCCGACGGTACAGGCGTTACAGCAGGTCTTACCAACATCTGTAACGTTCACGGCTATGTTGTCAATGAGGGCGAAAGAATGCCCATAGAAGGTCAGCTGATCTATCGCGGCTACAATATCAACGATCTTGTAGGCAATGCGGTGAAAGAGAACCGTTTCGGCTTTGAAGAGATAGTTTATCTGCTGCTGCTGGGTGAACTGCCAAATAAGGACGAACTTGCGGCGTTCAAGATGATGATAGCGGAGAACCGTCCGCTGCCGCAGGATTTCTTCTCGGATATGATACTCAAAGCGCCTTCTAAGGATATCATGAACAAGATGTCCCGCGCGATACTGGCGCTTTATTCCTACGATGATAACCCTGAGAACCGCGCCCCCGAATACGAAATGGCGACGGCTATCTCGATAATCTCCAAACTGCCTTATATCATGACGCTGGCATATCAGGTCAAGCGGAGGACTTTCGACAATCAGACGATGTTCCTGCACCCTCTTGACCCCAACCATAACACCGCCGAGATGATACTGGCTGCCATCAGACCCGACAGGCAGTTTACCGATGACGAAGCTAAACTGCTCGACCTGCTGATGATGCTCCACGCTGAGCATGGCGGCGGCAACAACTCCACTTTTGCCTGCCGTGTGCTGACTTCTTCGGGTACTGACCCCTATTCGGCTTATTCGGCAGCTATCGGCTCGCTGAAAGGTCCTAAACACGGCGGCGCGAATATCAAGGTGTCAGCGATGCACGAGTGCATCAAGGCGAATGTTGCCAACTGGGACGATGAGGGAGAGGTCGCTGATTTCCTGATAAAGATGCTCAATAAGGAAGCATTCGACAAATCGGGTCTTATATACGGCATGGGTCACGCAGTATATACCCTGTCAGACCCCCGCGCTGTCATACTTAAGGCTAACGCAAAGCGTATGGCTGAGGGTACGGAGTTCGAGAAGGAGTTCCGCCTGCTGGATACTATCGAGCGCCTTACACCCGAACTGTTCCTGAAGGTAAAGGGCAGTGACAAGGCTATGTGCGCTAACGTGGATATGTATTCGGGCTTCGTCTACAGAATGCTCGGTATCCCGCAGGATCTGTTTACTCCCATGTTCGCAGTATCGAGAATGCCCGGCTGGTGCGCACACAGGTTTGAAGAACTTGTCACAGGCAAGCGCATAATCAGACCCGCATACAAGGCAGTTTCCAAAGAAAGGGAATATGTGCCGATAAACAACAGATGATATCAGAGCCGATGCAGTGATGCGTCGGCTTTTTTGCTGTCTGTTATCGGGTCGGTGTGCGTAGGGTGAAACTTTGGTGTTGAAAAGGAAACAATTTGCACGAAATTAGTTAATAACTATTGCATGTTTTGGCGGTATGTGATATAATGATTGCGGACGGACTTTCCGTCAAGAAAAAAGAGATCGGCTTCTGACCGATGATAGTAAAACAACTGAGGTGACAAAAAATGGCATTAAATCACGACCTATTTATCCATGAATCTGACCGCACTGCGCTCAACGCACTTAAAGCGATACCGGGCTTTACCCAGCTTCTTCGCGGCTTTATGAAGATATGGAACGAAAGGCAGTTCAAACTGCTCAACCTTTCAACATACGTAAGGGCTGATGAAACACAGATGGCTAAGTATCACGATATGCTTGTGCCTATCTGCGAGCGGCTCGATATTCCCGTCCCCGAACTTTACGTGGCGCTGAACCCCTATCCTAACGCCTATACTTCGGGCGATAATGAACCTTTCATCGTTATGACTTCGGGGCTGATAAACACTGTGCCCGAAGAACTTCTGCCCACTGTTCTCGCCCATGAATGCGGACATATCGCCTGCCACCATGTACTATACCTGACTATGGGCAGACTGATACTGAGCGGTGCGCTGAGTATGCTGGAACTCTCGCCGCTGATAACCCAGCCTGTCAGCATGGCTTTCTATTACTGGATGCGGTGCAGTGAATATTCCGCTGACAGGGCGGCGGCTGTCTGCGACGGTTCGGGCGAAAACACCATCGAACTCTGTATGCGTCTGGCAGGCTTTGATAAGAATATCCCCATAGCGGCGAACAAAGCGGCTTTCCTGAAACAGGCTGAGGAATATTACAAGATGGTGGACGAGTCGGCATGGAACAAGGTGATGGAGTTCATGATGTTCAACCACGCCACCCACCCGCTGAACGCGCTTAGGGCTTACCAGTGCAACAAGTGGACGAGCACATCTGATTTCAAACGCATGGTGGAATACCTCGATGACCTCGACAACGGTCAGCAGAGCACCCATGTGCCGATGAACGTGCCGCTGAGCAGTTTCCTGAAAAAGGACGCAAACACCGTTGCGGCAGAACTCCGTGAAGCGGGCTTCACCAACGTGAACATCACCCGCACCACCCAGGCGGACGGCGCGGCAGTCAACAGCGCAGTCGCCATAACAGCAGGCGGCAGGACTGATATAAAGGTGGGCGAATGGCTTCCTGCTGACATCGCATGGCTGATATCGGCTTATGTTCCGCTCAGCGAGCAGGAACAGCGTGCGGCGCATCCCGGTCAGATCTGCGTGCCGTATTCCGATGCGGGCTACTGCGGCAGGGATTACCGCACAGTAGTCGATGAACTGAGGGCGCTGGGCTTCACTAACATATCCGTCTGCGAACAGGCTGACATCAGGGTGAAGTTCCTGATCAAGGAATACAGCGTGGCGCACATTTCCATCGACCACACTGACAGGTTTGAACGCAATACATGGTTCAGGCAGAATGCGCCTGTTTCCATAAGATACCACGTAATGGCACAGAGTTAAACTCTGTAAGAATATCACTCAACGACTGAAAGGAGAATTTTAATGGGACTTTTTGACAATATTGGCACACCTGTTTCGACAAACGCACCTCAGCAGTCGGGCAACAGAACGGTTGATGTTACTTTCGCGCGGCTTCCCGAAAATTTTGCCGAGTTTGCGGCACTTCCGCAGGCGGCGCTTGCAAACCCTTTTGACACTGCCGCGCTGACAGTGCTGGCGCTGTGCTTCTATCCGCAGGACAAGGACGCGAGCATTCAGATGCTCGGCCTGCTGAAAGGTCCTCAGCCGCTTTCAGCCTACGAACAGCAGTTTTTGCGCGACCGTTTTTCGGCGGCAGACTATGTGCCGCGCAGTTACTTTGTCGGTGCGACCCCCAATAACGACTACAAGCCCGCCGAGCCTTACACTGTAAAAGTCAGCGAGAACCCCTATTCATATCAGGAACAGGGCTATGCCAAGCTGTATTTGCAGTCGGGCGGTGCTGACAGCCCCCGCGCAGTGACGCTTCGTCTTGCCAAAGACGGCAAGTGGTATCTGTGGGAGCAATTTCTCCTTGCGGGCATACGTCAGCCCGAATCCTCCAACCCGTGGGCTTAAATTTAATTCATAATTCATAATTATTGGCATGAACGAAAGCGAGCCGTTTTAGCTGAAACTTTGCCGCCAGATAAAGCTGAGTAAGAACACAAAGCTATGCGCGAGTCAAAGCGGTCGGGCGACCAACTTTATATGAAAGAAAAACCCCCTGAGATATATTCTCAGGGGGTTCGCTGTTATGTTCAGAGATTATTGAGCATCTCGGTCAGGTTAGCTACCAGCGCTTTTGCCTTGACTTCCTTCTCGCGTATCTCGTTTACCACCTTTTCGGGGGCTTTTGACATGAACTTTTCGTTGTTCAGCTTGCTGTTTACGAAATCCAGTTCCTTGTTAGCCTTTTCGAGTTCCTTAGTGATACGCGCCTTTTCAGCTTCTATATCCACCAGTTCTCTCAGCGGCAGAAGGAGTTTCGCATCAGCAGTGGCAACAGTGACCATGCCGCTTGCATCAGCAGGTTCGTCAGTGGTCAGTGTAACTTCCGATGCGCTTGCCAGCCTCTTCAGGAAGTCGCCTGCCTCAGCGTAATCAGCAGTGTTCGCAGTCACGATGGTTATGTGAGCCTTTCTGGAGTTGGGCACATTATGACCCGAGCGGCACTCGCGTACAGCGCGTACAGCTTCCATTATCTTCTCCATTCTTGCTTCATCTTCGGGGAAATCCAGTTCGGGCTTGTAGTCTACCCAGCTCTGCATCATCAGGAAGCCTTCCTCGTGGGGGAGCGCCTGATAAATTTCCTCAGTGATAAAAGGCATGAACGGGTGCAGAAGTTTGAGTATATCTGTCAGCACGTAAGCCAGCACGTTCTCAACATTCTTCTTAGCCTGTGCGTCATCGCCGTTGAAACGGTTCTTTGCCAGTTCGATATACCAGTCGCAGAAGCTGTTCCAGATAAAGTCGTAGACCTTCTGTGCGGCAACGCCCATCTCGAAGTGTTCGAGGTTGTAAGTAACTTCCTTAGCCACCTTGTTAAGGCTTGAGAGTATCCACTTGTCTTCCAGAGTCAGTTCTTTAGGCAGTTCTATCTTGTCGATGGTCATGTTCATCAGCAGGAAGCGTGAAGCGTTCCATATCTTGTTGGTGAAGTTTCTCATCGCAACTATCTTTTCTTCGCTGTAACGCATGTCGTTTCCGGGTGAAGAACCCTGTACCAGCATAAATCTCAGTGCATCAGCGCCGTACTGGTCGATAACTACCAGCGGGTCGATACCGTTGCCCAGCGACTTCGACATTTTTCTGCCCTGAGAATCTCTTACGATACCGTGTATCAGCACAGTGTCAAAAGGTGCCTTGCCCGTGTAAGCCAGACCCGAGAAGATCATTCTGCTTACCCAGAAACCGATTATATCATAGCCCGTTACCAGTGTGCTTGTGGGGTAGAAGTAGTTGAAGTCATCAGACTGCTTGTCAGGCCAGCCCAGTATGCTGAAAGGCCACAGTGCCGATGAGAACCATGTATCCAGCGAGTCTTCGTCCTGTGTCAGGTTTGTGCTGCCGCACTTCTTGCACTTGCATGGTGCAGATTTTGCAACGTTTATCTCGCCGCAGTCATCGCAGTACCACGCAGGTATCCTGTGACCCCACCACAGCTGACGGGAGATGCACCAGTCGCGTGTGCCCCTCATCCAGTTGAGGTAAGTTTTGGTGAATCTTTCGGGCACGAACTTTATCTTGCCCTCTTCAACAGCCTGTATAGCAGGTTCAGCCAGCGGCTTCATCTTAACGAACCACTGCTTTGAAATCATCGGCTCGATAGTCGAGTGACAGCGGTAGCATGTGCCGACATCGTGTTTCAGCGGCTCTACCTCTTTCAGCAGACCCAGCGCCTCCAGATCGGCAACAATGACTTTTCTCGCCTCAGCGGTGGTCATGCCCGCATACTTGCCGCAGTCAAGGACTTCAGGCTCGCCCTCAGTCATCAGACCGCTGGCTTTCAGTTCTTCATAAGCCGCCTTGTCCTCAGCGCCCGTCATGTGACCGTCGTAGGTGAAGCATCTTACGCTCGGCAGAGAATGTCTCTGACCAACTTCAAAGTCGTTGGGGTCGTGGGCAGGGGTTATCTTAACGACACCTGTACCCTTTTCCATATCAGCGTGTTCATCGCATACTATGGGTATCTCCTTGTCAAGCAGGGGGAGTATGACATGGCAGCCATGCAGATGCTTGTATCTCGGGTCTTCCGCATTGATAGCAACGGCAGTATCGCCCAGCATCGTTTCTGGACGTGTGGTTGCTATCTCAAGAAACTCGCCTGTTTCCTTGACCTTGTAGAGGATATGCCAGAAATTGCCGTCCTTGTTCTCATACTCAACTTCCGCATCGGATATTGAAGTCTGGCATTTCGGGCACCAGTTTACCATTCTGTTGCCGCGATAGATAAGACCCTCTTCATAGAGTTTTACGAATACTTCCAGCACAGCCTTAGAGCACTGCTCGTCCATAGTGAAATGCTCGCGCTCCCAGTCGCAGGAAGTACCAAGTGTTCTCAGCTGTTCAACTATCCTGCCGCCGAACTTTTCTTTCCACGCCCATGCTCTCTCCATGAACTTTTCTCTGCCCAGATCAGCCTTAGTCAGCCCCTCCTGACGCATAGCCTCAACGATCTTTGCTTCTGTTGCGATAGCGGCGTGGTCGGTACCGGGTATCCACAGTGCGGCATAGCCCTGCATTCTCTTGAAACGTGTCAGTATATCCTGCATGGTGTTGTCAACAGCGTGACCCATGTGCAGCTGACCTGTAACGTTCGGGGGCGGCATAGCTATCGAATAGGGCTTCTTCTTGGGGTCGGCTACCCCGCGAAAACACCCGTTCTTCTCCCACGCTTCGTAGGTACGCTTTTCTACTTCGCGGGGGTCATAAGTCTTTGGTAATTCTTTCATTTATGAGCTTTCCTTTCAAACATCACTCCCCGCCTCCGCCTGGCGGAAACGGGGTGTGAAAGCGTTATTTTACTTTTTCAGCGAAACGGTCACCTTTCTGCCGTCTTCGTATTCAACTTCGTAGGAAGTATCAGCCTCAGCGATATCACCGCTGTCTGACAGAGTTTCACCGCAGATATAATCCACCCATGCAGAAGGCACATCGCCCTCCAGCTTCATGGTTATCTTATCGGTGATGGCACAGCCCAGCTTGCGGCGTGCGTCCTGAATGCTTCTCACGATATCTCTTGCGAAGCCTTCATCGCGCAGCTCGTCTGTGATGGTCAGGTCAAGTGAAACTACTATGCCCTTGTCGGAAGCCACATGCTGACCTGCCTTAGCCTGATAGGTCACCAGTATAACTTCGCCGTCGAACTCTTCCTCAGTGCCGCCAATGTTCAGTACTGCCTTGTCGCCCTTAAGTGCGAACTTGCCGCTCTTGACAGCCTTGATGATGTCCGGTATCCTGTCGGGATATCTGTTCCTTATCTCATTGAAGTTAGGCGCATACTTTATCTCAGCCACGCTCTCTGCGCTTTCGAGTATCTTCACGCTCTTGACATTCAGTTCTTCCGCGATGATATCCTTGAAACTCTCAACTACCGCATTGCCCTCGCTCTCGCTCAGCGCAACGCACAGTTCGCTCAGCGGCTGACGGTTCTTGACATTGTTCTTGCTTCTGATAGACCTTGCCAGATAGATGACATTTCTGACCAGCTTAACTTCGTCCAGCAGTTTGTCATCACGGAAGCTGTCGGGTATATCAGCCCAGCTCTCCAGATGTACCGAGTAGCCGCCTGTCAGTGTCTTGTACAGCTTTTCAGCTATGATAGGCGCGGCAGGAGCGAACAGCTTGCACATGTTCACCAGTACATAGTACAGTGTTTCGTAAGCGTTCTTCTTGTCCTCGCTCAGACCCTTCTCCCAGAAACGTCTTCTCGAACGTCTGATGAACCAGTTGGTCAGACCGTCTACCAGCTCGATGAGGTTCTCGACATACTTGTTTACGAAGTAAGCGTCCATATTCTTGCTGATAGCGTTTGAAGCCTCCCACAGCTTAGCCAGCATCCAGCGGTCAAGCTGGTTGTCGGAAGTCGGAGGTGTCAGGCTCTCAGGCTTGAAATCATCTATATTAGCGTAGCTGATGTAGAAGTTGCATGCGTTCCACAGCGGGAAGATTATCTGCTGGAGTGCATCGGAAATGCCGTTGTCATCAAACTGCAAGTCGCCTATCAGCATAGCGTTTGTCTGATAGAGATACAGCCTGAATGCGTCAGTGCCGAACTTCTTCATCAGCTGCATCGGGTCGGTGTAGTTCCTTGAAGATTTTGACAGCTTCTTGCCGTCCTTAGCAAGGATAGTACCGTGTACCACGCAGTTTGAGAAACATGGCTTGTCGAACAGTGCCACGCTCAGTACATGCAGGTAGTAGAACCAGCATCTTATCTGACCTGTATACTCAACTATGAAATCGGAAGGGAAGTGTGAATCGAACCACTCCTTGTTCTCGAAAGGATAGTGCTTCTGTGCAAAAGGCACCGAGCCGCTCTCGAACCAGCAGTCGAGAACTTCGGGTACTCTTACCATAGTGCCGTCACAGTCGGGGCAGTCGCATTTGAACTTTATCTTGTCCATGTACTGTCTGTGCAGGTTCGTAAGCCTTACGCCGCTCTTTTCCTCTATCTCGTCGATAGAACCCAGCACGACTCTCTTGCCGCACTTGTCGCACTCCCATATCGGTATAGGAGTAGACCAGTATCTGTTTCTGGAGATGTTCCAGTCACGGGCATTTTCCAGCCACTTGCCGAATCTGCCGTGCTTAACAGTTTCAGGCACCCAGTTTATCAGTTCGTTCTGGGCTATCAGCTTGTCCTTGATCTTGGTAACGTCGAAGTACCAAGCGTCCATAGCCTTGTAGATGAGCGGGCGCTTGCATCTCCAGCAGTGGGGATAGTTATGCTCGATAGTACCGTCAGCCACAGCCTTGCCCTGCTCGTACAGGAAGCGTATAACAGTCGGGTTCATCTCAATAACGTTCTTTTCGCCGTCAGGCTCATAGAAGTCGGTGACTTCCTCAGTAAATCTGCCCTTAGCGTCAACGGGGTTGACCAGCGGTATGCCGTTGTTCTTGCATGTCCAGTAGTCGTCCTCACCGAAAGCGGGAGCGGTGTGTACGATGCCCACACCTTCGTCAGCGCCTACATAGTCAGCAGTAACTACTCTGAATGCCTTGTCCTTCAGGTCTGCAAAGTATGGGAACAGCGGCTCGTAAGTCCTGCCCACCAGTTCTTCGCCCTTAGCGGTCTTTACTATCTTAGGCTCTTTGCCGAATATCTTGTCATATCTGCCCAGCACTGCGGTACAAGCTATGAATATCTCCTCGCCCACATCGCAGAAAGCGTAGTCAAGGTCTTTGCCCACAGCCAGACACAGGTTAGACGGCAGTGTCCAGGGAGTGGTCGTCCATGCCAGGAAGAACACAGGCTTGCCGTCGATGACCTCTTCGGTCTTGAACTTAGCGATTATCCATCTGTCCTGACGTGGTCTTGTAGAGTCAGACTCTCTTGTATCGGAGATGGACAGCGAAGTTTCGCAGTGGGTGCAGTAAGGGGTAACTCTGTAATCGCGGTAGATGAGTCCCTTGTCATAGCACTGCTTGAACGCCCACATAACGCTCTCCATGAAAGTCGGGTTCATGGTCTTGTAAGCGCCGTCGTAGTCTACCCAGCGCGCCATCTGCTCAACGTACTCTTTCCATGCTTCGTTGTTGCCGCTCACCAGCTCAAAGCACTTGTCGTTGAACTTGTCTATGCCAAGTGTATTTTCGATATAGTTCTTGTCGTCGATGCCGAGATCTTTCTCCACCTGATTTTCGATGGGAAGACCGTGACAGTCCCAGCCCCATACTCTGGGGACTTTGTAGCCCTTCATCGTCCAGTAGCGGGCGATCATATCCTTGATGAAGGATACCAGTATAGTGCCGTGATGGGGCTTGCCTGTGGGGAAGGGAGGTCCGTCATAGAAAACTACCTCAGGGGCTTCCTTGTTGACTGATTTTTCAAATACGTTCTCATCTTTCCAGAATTTCAGGACATCTTCCTGTATTTCGGGAATGTTCGGCTTTCCTGCCAGTTCTTCGTACTTCAAATTTTTCACACACCTTTTCTTAGCGGGGGCTGTTCTATTTAACCCGCGCCTAAAATATACAAAATCAATTATACCACCGTATAATATCATTGTCAAGCATTATTTATTAAAATTTGTGGCTTTTTGCGCTGATACGCCGCATCGGTCGGGGGCATCTTTCCCGCCGTATGCCCATACCCGCCGTAAACAACACCGCCTTCCGCTGATATTCCCCGCCGAACGCCGTCTAAGCGCGTTCTCGCTGCGCGGTGACTGCATCATTCCCGCGCCGCATGAAAAAAGGTCTGCCCCTCACATTATCGTGAAAAGCAGACTTTGCGCCTATTTCCTGTTCTTTCAAGATATATCGCGAAGATACCCGCCGTAAATAACACCGCCTTCCGCTGATGCGCCCGCCGGACGCCGTCTAAGCGCGTTCTTGCTATGCGGTGACTGCATCATTCCCGCACCGCATGAAAAAAGTCTGCCTCTCACATTATCGTGAAAAGCAGACCTCACGCCTATTTCCCGTTCTTTACAGCATCTATTATCAGATATAACGCGAGTATATCCATAAAAATGCCCGCCGCCACACAGATCGTGGGTATCAGCTTGTTGTTGTTTTCGGGGTCTATGAAATCTTCGGGCGAATCAGGGTCTATGTATATCTCCTGCACATAGCCCTCAGCCTTGTCGCGGGCGTATGTGTTGCTTCCGGTCACCTCATACAGCTTGCCGCCGTATTCGTACCTGAATTTCGGGTAGTAGTTTTTGTAGCTGCTTTTGCCTGTACTTGAACGTTTGACTATGTCATACCCGATGAATTCGGCGCTCACGCTCTCGGTACAGCGCTTTATCAGCCTGAATGCTGATATCCCCACCACCAGTGCTACCGTAGAAACTAACACCATCAACGCCGTAAATATCACAATTAACACTTTCTTTGTTGACATACATCATTCCTCCACTATCGACTTGACGGGCGCTGTATCCCTGAGATGCTGTGCCCGCTTTGCCGCAAGTATCCTCAGTATTATCCACCATACCAGTATGACCAGTTCCAGCGCCGCCACAGCCGCCATCGGGTAATGGTGCTTCATGTACTCGGTGTTTATCGACTTCATGCCTTCCTCGACCCACACCTTGTCCAGCCTGTCGCTGAGGTAGTCGATGAAATACTGCGCCGCTCTCAGATAAAGCCCTGTACCTGCGAAAATGACGATAAATGCGGGTATGTGCTTTTTGCAGAACTCGGTGATGATGCCGCCCAGCACCAGCAGATCGCCCGCCAGCATGCACCACCCGACCCAAGTCGGAGGCTGAGGTTCTATGTACCCGCCGAAAGTGCCGAATATCATTATAAGTCCGTAGTATATGCCCGACCACGCAAACGGCACGAGCATCAGCAGGCGTATGAACAGAAAGCCAAGCGGTTCCTTTCCGTACCTGCCGTATTTAGTCTTGTTGAGCAGTTTTTTAGCCGACTTGCTCTGCTTGTGACGGGCGGCTTCGCGTGCTTCCCGCTCTTCTTCTTCCAACTCACGGCGTTCAAGTATCTGCTTTTGTGCCTGAGCCTTAAGTCTGTCTTTTTTTGACATATTTTACCTCTGCTTCGTGATAATATTTAAATATGACTATCCCTTTAGCACACCAACTATAGCGATCCAACTTTTTAAATTCACAAGATCCGGTCGCAAAAGCTGTGATCTATGGGTTTTGTGACTGGATCCTGTCTGAATTTTAAGGCGGATCGCTATAAAAATGCGGTAAACAAAAGGATAATTGAGCGCCCCTTAGCCGCTGTTTTTGTGGTGTGTCAGCGGGATGACCACATATTTAAATGGTCGTACCGAATAAACGTAAAATATTATAGCACATATCTCACGGCATTTCAAGGCGCATTTTTGAAAATTTTGCTATTCGCGCAAATTTCAGCCGCTTCTGCCAATACAAATAATACTTATGCACACCGCCGCATGAAATTTCATCATCGGTCAAAAATAATATCGGCAGATATTTTATCGGCACAGTTCGCTTTTCATGAAATATCAGCCTTAATGCAAAAAACGAATGTGGTTATCCCGCAGACACACCAAAATAAAAGATGTCATATAAGAACTTGAAACAGTTGGCGCTCTTACTTCCCCGTCTGCGGCGGGCAAAGTATGACATCAACTCGATGTTTCTTATATAGGTATAGGCGTTTTTGTCAGTGTGCTAAAGAGATGATCATAAAAATTGATATCAAAGCAAAGGAAGATGCAGATGAAGATAAAAACAAAAGCAAGACGCACCGCCGCTGCGGTCGCGGCGGCAGTTATGGGGCTGATGGGAGCGGTCGGCTTTTATGACAAGGCACTGCCCGACAGCTACAATATTGCCGGCGGCGAAGAACTCACCCTGAACACCTTTTTGGGAATATCCTCCCGCCCCGCCCGAAAGTGTTATACCACCGCCCTCACAGATATTTCGGGGCGGTCTTCACATTCGGGCGAGAGCACCCTTCTGCTGTTCGGAAGCGTCCCTGTAAAGAATGTCACAGCAGTCAGCGAACCGCGCCCGATGCTTGTGCCCTGCGGCGAAGCCTTCGGCATCAAACTGCTGACAGACGGTGTCATAGTGGTCGAACTGACGAAAGTCGGCGGCAGTTGTCCCGCCCGCGAATGCGGGATAAGAAAAGGTGATATAATTATTTCCATGAACGGTGAGAATATACGCTCTAACCGCGATGTTTCCGAAGCTGTGCGAACCTGCCGCGAAAACGGCTGTGAGGTCAGGCTGAAACGCGGCGGCAAAGATATGACCCTCACACTTATGCCGACCTACTGCGAGGGCAGTTATAAGGCGGGCATGTGGGTGCGGGATTCCTCTGCGGGCATCGGCACACTGACTTTCTATGACGCTGACACAGGTGCATTCGGCGGTCTGGGTCACCCTGTCTGCGACAGCGACACAAAAGAGATACTCCCCCTTTCAGAGGGTGCGGTGGGTGATATCGAGATAACAGGTCTTGTCCCCTCTGCTGAGGGCTGTCCAGGTCAGCTGGTGGGCGAATTTTCGGGTGATGAAGTGCTGGGCGAGATAACTCTCAATTGCCGTGAGGGTCTGTTCGGCACTCTGCAAAACTGTCCCGATGACAAAGAAGCCCTTCCGCTGGGCTACAAGCAGGAGATAGTGCGCGGCGCGGCACAGATATACAGTTCATTGGACGGCGAAAATCCCGTTGCCTACGATGTCGAGATAGAGCATATCGACCTCAGCGAGAGCGCCGAACATGATATGGTGGTACACATCACCGACCCCCGCCTGCTGAAAGAAACAGGCGGAATAGTTCAGGGCATGAGCGGTTCGCCCGTGATACAAAACGGCAGGCTTGTCGGGGCGGTCACCCATGTCTTTATCGATGACCCCACAAGGGGCTACGGCATCTTCGCTGAGGATATGGCTGAAAAAGCAAAAGTTTCATGACAGAGTTGTGCAGTCACAGGCTGACTGCACACTTTTTTTGTGCAAAAATACCCTCAGATACAGAGTTTTTTGCTATGGTATGTCAGAGTAATATCATATGTCTTACGCCGCCTTGATTTTTCAGGCGATATGTGCTATAATAAATCTGTATTTCATGTTTTGTACCTGTTCGTGCGCGGACAGGCAGAACGCCCTAAACGATAAAACGAAAGAGGTAATCACTATGTCAACCAACAGCTATGAATCACCATTCTGCACAAGATATGCCAGCAAGGAGATGCAGTACATCTTCTCGGCTGACAAGAAGTTCACCACCTGGAGAAAGCTCTGGGTAGCTCTGGCAAGGGCTGAGATGAAGCTGGGTCTGAACGTTACTCAGGCACAGGTAGATGAACTTGAAGCAAACGTCAACAACATCGACTACGCTATGGCGGCTGAGGAAGAAAAGCTGGTGCGCCACGATGTAATGGCGCATGTACATACCTACGGCAAGTGCTGTCCCAACGCCGACAAGATAATCCATCTGGGCGCAACTTCCTGCTATGTGGGCGATAACACAGATATCATCATCATGCGCGATGCCATGAAGATAGTCAAGAGAAAGCTGGTAAAGGTAATAGATCAGCTGGCTAAGTTCGCTGACAAGTATAAGGGTCTGCCATGTCTGGCTTATACCCACCTCCAGCCCGCACAGCTGACCACAGTGGGCAAGAGAGCAACTCTCTGGTGCAACGAACTGGTCATGGATCTGGAAGACCTTGATTTCCAGATGGGCAGACTGAAACTGCTGGGCTCAAAGGGTACAACAGGCACACAGGCATCGTTCATGGAACTGTTTCACGGTGACACCGACAAGGTAAAGGAACTTGAAAGACTCATCGCTGAGGAAATGGGCTTTGACGCAGTCGTTCCTGTATCGGGTCAGACCTATTCGAGAAAAGTTGACTTTGCGGTTTGTCAGGTAATGGCTGCCATCGCGCAGAGTGCCATGAAGTTCGGCAACGATATCAGACTTCTCCAGTCTTTCAAGGAGATAGAAGAGCCTTTCGAGAAGACCCAGATAGGTTCTTCCGCTATGGCTTACAAGAGAAACCCCATGCGCGATGAGCGTATCTGCTCGCTGGCAAGATACGTTATCTGCGATGTCCTCAACCCCGCATTCACCGCAGGTACACAGTGGTTCGAGAGAACTCTTGATGACTCCGCAAACAAGCGTATCTCTGTGGCTGAGGCTTTTCTCGGCGTTGACGCTATACTGAACATCATGCTCAACGTTACCGACCCCGATAACGGTCTGGTGGTATATGACAAGATGATCACCCGCCGCGTTATGGCTGAACTGCCTTTCATGGCTACCGAGAACATAATCATGGACGCTTGCGAAAAGGGCGGCAACAGACAGGAACTTCACGAGCATATCAGAAAACTTTCGATGATAGCAGGCGAACATGTCAAGAAAGACGGTCTTGACAACGACCTCGCAGACCTCATTGCGGCTGACCCTATCTTCATGGTAACACGCGAAGAACTGGCTGAGATAATGAAGCCCGAAAACTACATCGGCAGATGCCCCCAGCAGGTCGATGAGTTCATCGATAATGTCGTAAAGCCCATAATCGAAGCTAACGGCGTTTCCGACGATGTGGCAGAGATAAACGTATAAAAGATAACAGGGTTATCCCGCTGACACACCACAAAAACAGCGGCTATACAGGACTTAAGGTTCTTGGCGTATATCTTTCCCCCGCCGCAGGCGGGGGAAAGATATACAACGCTCAATTATCCTTTTGTTTGCCGCATTTTCAGATGTTGTGCTAAAGGGATAGTCATAAATGATAAAAGAATATAGCGATGCTGTCCCCGCACTGTGCGGGGACATATACATAAACCTAAGGAGATAACATGGATTATAATAATTACGGCTATAATAACTACGGTTACACAGGCAAAGTCTGCCCCAAGTGCGGCTGTCCCGACTGCCGCCTTATAAACGAAACTACCACAAAAGGCGGCGATTACGGCGTTTGCAGCGGTATTTGCGGGTATCTTATAATGGGTCCTGTGGGACTGCTGTGCGGTCTGTGCGGTAAGGATACCAAGATCGAAACCAAGACCCGCGCATACTGGGTCTGCCCGAACTGTGATAAGAAGTTCAAGGCATGACGGCACAGCAAAAGGAACAGCTGTGGCTCAAAGCGATGGAGTACGGCGAAAGATGCGGCTGTCACCAGCGGGCTGACAGGAGCTTTTTCATCGGTCAGTGGCAGATGCCTGTCTGTGCCAGATGCACAGGCGTGCTGGCAGGTCATATCATCGCTTCTGCACTGCTGTTTAAGCGGAAGAAACTGCCGTCATGGGCGGCTGTCGCTCTGTGCGGCGTTACTTTCACCGACTGGCTGATACAACAGCTGGGCATAAAAGAGTCTGACAACCCGCGCAGACTGGTGACAGGCATCGCAGGCGGCATCGGTACGGCTGTGCTGTACTTTGAGGGCATAAAATACGTAATAAGGACAGTGAAAAAATTTGGACATAGCAAAACTGCAAAAGGGTGCTGACGCAGTGCTGGAAAGGCTGGTCAATGCCATGCGCGGCGGAAGCGGCGAGATACATCCGCAGTCGCTTGTCTGCGCAGTTGGTTCGCTGGCAGGGTATGCCTGCCAGAAAGATGTGCGGGTGATGTTCATGAAGAAGAACCACCTGACAGAAGATCAGATATTTACAGTGATGACCGATAAACAGGGAAGAAAGCTGTTTTTCGGTGACCTGCTGAACGAGCCGCTGGTCAATGAAAAGCTGTCGGTGTGGTCGATGATAGGCGGCGCTGTCAAACAGCGCGGGGGCACTCTGCCCGATGTCAACGACATTTTCAGATACATCTCCTACACGGCAGGCGGCGAACAGTTCGGCAGACCGCGTGCATGTCAGGTGGGCGAAAGCATGACAGACTATCTGGGGCGGCTGTGGCTGCCGCTGGCAGAAGTCGCAAATCACTACGCTGAGGACGGCGAACTGCATATAGTTTTCGGCATAGCACTGCAAAAGGCTGTGTTCACGGCAGGCGGCAGTATGAATGTCACCGAAGCCGCGAGGATAGCTATGGAAAGCGCAGTCAGCATGAGCAAAGTCGATTACAATTCGATACATGTGAACTGACTTTGATGCGAGGTGACAAAATGAAAAAGACAAATATAAAAACACTTTTAAAGGATATTTTTTGTATGCTGGCGGCTGTTCCCGTCGGTGCGGCGGCATCGGCGGTGCAGCTTCTCGGCAAAAAAAGCATAGGCGGTCATTCTGTCGGCTTTCTGGGCGGTTATGTGTACGGCTACAACGCCATAGCATACACGGCGGGCTGTCTGCTGTTTCTGACACATTTTGTGTTTGCGATAAGATTCATCACATCAAAAAAGAGGTTTCCCGCTCACCGTGATATGATACCGCCTTTCTGGGTGATGTATTTCGGCGCGGCACTGCTGACAGCGTTCCTGACACTGTTCGCGGAGGCGGTCGTGCTTATAGGCGTGCTGGGCTTTACCGAAGATATGTCGCCCGAAAGCGCCTTGTATATCACGCTTTTCGGCTTTCCTGTGCTGGTGCTTGTCGGCATGGTGACCGCAGGGGTGCTGTGCATCAGACGCATGAAAGAACCTGTGAGATAATATCGGATAGAAAGAGAGTCTTGTAAATGAAAAGAGCGCCTATCATCGCCCTTGCGGTGTGTTTTGGGCTGACAGCCTGCGGGTTTGACGGCAGTATAGATGAACTGCCCGCAAAGACCGATACGGGCAGTTCTGTCAGCGGGCGTGAAAAAAGCAAATTTGAAGTTTGCAGTGAGGAATACGGCTTCCGTTTCAGTATGCCCGAAGAATTTTATGCCGACCTCGAAACAAGCCCCGATGAAGACCTGACGGGCGAGTGCGACCTCTACCCCGACAGCGGCGGCAGACTGATAATGTACAGCAGTGCAGGTGACGCGGGCGACTTCGGCGCTATGGTGATGCCCTGCGGCAGTGCCAATGCTTTCACATTTCTGGGCTTCGGCATCGAAGCTGATTCGCCGTCAAAAGGTGTTGAGGTGCGGCGCGATGAAGTCGGTGCGGGCAGACGGGGCTATGTCCTGCACAATTCCTCGCTGTCTGATTATGACCTTATATCGGGTTCATACGAACTTGACAGCGGCAGTTTCCTCAACCTGACCTACAGGATAAATAAGAATGTCCGCAAGTCTTTGCAGGAACAGCGCGTGCGTGAAGCATGGGACAGCCTGCTGACTTTCTGCTTTGATGACAGCCTGACAGTCACGGCTGACTTCGGCGCACAGGGCAGACTTGAAGAAGTCGTGCCAACAGCGGGCTTTTATCTGACATCAAATGATACGGACGAACTGTACGCCCCCGACAACAGCGCCGCACTGACATTCAGGGCGGTGTATGCCCCGTCTGTCAGCCTTGAAACTGCCTGCGCTAAGGCTTCTGACAGATCAGGTGGATATGATGAGCGCGAACAGGGCGACCTGATAAGCAGATGCGGCGTAAAAGGCAGATATTTTCTGGGGAAGAACGACAGCGGCAGTCAGACGGCGGAAGCTGTCTACCCGACAGAAGACGGCGGCACGCTGACACTGAGCTATACCTATACAGGTGATGCCCGCAGTGCAGATGCCGACCTCCCCCTGCGCATGAAAACTTCGCTGAGATCTTATGAGCGATAGCGTCGGCAGGAAAGTCCCCCAAAAATATACGACATTAGGCTGAACGATTTCAGCTTGAAATATACATATGATCGAAAGGACAGATAATAATGAAGATCGAAACCAAATGTTTGCATGAGGGTTATACCCCTAAAAACGGAGAGCCGAGAGTTGTGCCGATAGTACAGAGCACGACCTACGTTTATGACTCCACCGATGCGGTGGCGGCTGTGTTTGATGACCCCACACTTAGCCTTATCTACGGCAGATTTGAAAACCCCACCACCGATGCTGTCGAGAAGAAGATAGCAGCACTGGAGGGCGGCGTGGCTGCAATGTGTACCTCTTCGGGTCAGGCGGCTACCCTCTGCACTATACTGAATATCTGCGAGAGCGGCGACAGCTTTATCGCATCGACTGCCATCTACGGCGGCACTATCAACCTGTTCAGCATAACCATGAAGAAGCTGGGCATCGAGTGCATCTATGTTGACCCCGACTGCACCGAAGAAGAACTGATGGCGGCATTCAAGCCCAATACCAAGCTGGTGTTCGGTGAAACTATCGCCAACCCCGCACTGACTGTACTTGATATAGAGAAGTTCGCAAAAGCAGCACACGCAAACGGCGTGCCGCTGGTGGTAGATAACACTTTTGCTACCCCCATACTGTGCAGACCTATTGAGTGGGGCGCTGATATCGTTATACACTCCACTTCAAAGTATATGGACGGCCATGCTGTACAGGTCGGCGGCGTTATCGTTGACAGCGGCAAGTTCGACTGGGCAGCAAGCGGCAAGTTCCCCTGCATGACCGAGCCTGACGAAAGCTATCACGGCACTGTATATACCGAGAAGTACCCGTTCGCACCTTTCATCGTAAAGGCAAGGATGCAGCTTATGAGAGATTTCGGCTGCTACCCTGCGGCTAACTCCTCCTTCCTGCTCAATCTGGGTCTGGAAACACTGCCTGTACGTATGAAGCAGTATGTTGAGAACGCTAAGATAGTAGCAGAATATCTGAATAACAACGATAAGGTCGAGAGCGTGTTCTATCCGGGTCTAGAAGGCAATAAGTACTATCCTCTGGTGCAGAAGTACCTGCCGCTGGGCGCATCTGGCGTTATCAGCTTCTCGATAAAGGGCGGCAGACCAGTTGCTGTCAAGTTCATGGATAGCCTGAAACTGGCTTCCAACGAAGTGCACGTCGCAGATATCCGTACCTGCGTTCTGCACCCCGCATCTGCAACACACCGCCAGCTCAGCGATGAACAGCTCAAAGCAGCAGGCATCGACGGCGGCATGATAAGATTTTCTGTTGGTCTTGAAAATGTCGAGGATATCCTCGATGACCTGAAACAGGCATTCGCAAATATCTGAAAATGATATATGTCAGGCGCGCGGAATGAAAGGTCTGCGCGCCTTTTTGCGCGCTTATTCGCAGATATGCCTTGTCTGATATGTGCGATTTCCGTTATGGTATGTTTAAACTATTGACAAAAGCGGGTAGAATGTGATAGAATAGTGAATGAATGGACAGAAACAGGCACATAGCTTGTGCGCGGAAAGTCTGTGAGCAGGAAGGTGGTGAGCTCGGTGAGCACTATGAAGAAATATGCTGTTTATAAGTCATCGGCAGGCTATTATTGCAATGAGTACCATGATACACTTGAAACACTGAAAGGTACTCCTTTTGAAACGATGGTCAAGGAAGAACAGCTGCCCGTAGTGCTCGATGGTAAAGGCGGCTATTACCGCTTTAAAGAGGACGACTATAATTTCGTCAAAGTGATAGAGTCGGATAAGAAATACCCCCTCCCGCTGGAAAAGATGTTTTTCAAGAACAGCGACAGCTTCAAGCTGGGCTGGATGTCGCCGCAGGGCGATACATATTCCTGTGATTATTATAACCATAACCGCTGTGCTATCATGCTGGCTGACAGGTTCATACCGGGCGCAAAATTCCCCGAAAGGGCGCTGGGCAAGGCGGGCTGGATAAAAATAATCGACTCGTGGGACGGTATGCAGCGTCAGCATGGGCAGTTCGTCTATTCGCTGACAGGCAGGATCACTAAGCAGCAGGCAGATAAATTGTTCGATATCGGACTGTATTTTAATGAAGAGGTGCAGCAGCTTATCAAAGATTGCGAAGATGACTGGTAAAGCCCGAAAAAAACAGATACAGATAAGAATATCTGAATATATGTTGATATACTCCGTTCGTACAAATGTATGGGCGGAGTTAATCTGTGATTTTAGCAAAGTTGCACAAAAAGACTTAGCTAATTTCTGCGTTCAGAAAAGCTGAATGAATTTGTACAGTTTTAATAAATCGTGAATGACAAAACTGGTTGAAAGGCGCAAATTTTGGGCAGTCACACAAGACAAATCTAAACTAACTGAACTTATTTGCATAAAACGTAGAAAAAACTTCTTTATATGTGAAAAAATCTATTGACAATTGTGAAAAAAAGTTTTATACTTAATAGTATAAATTATATGAAAGGGTAGGCATAAGCCTTATTTGTGTATAATTTTCAATAGGCTGCCGCAAAAAAATGCGGCTTCAGGAGGAATGATAGAATGGCGGAAACCAGGTTTATAAAGACTGTCGAGTTCGGCGGTTATGACAGAAATGAAGTTATAAAAAGGTTGGAATTTCTGAACGGTCAGGTGTTTGACCTCAAGAATGAACTCCGTGAAACAAAACTTATAATGGAAGAATACAAGAAGGGCAGCGATGAGGAAAAAGCCCATGAAACTGTGCTTGCACAGGAAAAGGTCAAGCTGACCAGCCTGCAGGTGCAGAATGAAACAAATTCCGCAAAGCTGAAAGCAGCTGAGGAAGACAAGGCAAAGCTGGCAGAAGAACTTGCTGCTCTTAAAGAGAGCCACGCTGCTGCTGTCAAGGAACTGGAAGATGTCAAGTCTAAACTGAGCGCTTATGAATCCGATGATGAAGCTGCGGCACTGAGTCAGGTGTTCATAGCAGCACAGCAGTCCGCTAATGCACTGGTCGGCAATGCCAATAAGGAAGCGGAAGATAAAAAGGCTGCGGCTGAGGCTCTGGTCAAGGAGATGCTTGAAGATGCCAACCATACAGCTGCCGAGATAATCTACGAAGCCGAGAAAAAGGCTGCCGAAACTGACGCGGAAACAAAGAATTCTTCCGAGAAGATGAAGGTAGCAAACAATAACCTCAGGGCTTCGATGCTCACAGATGTCGAGGAACTCGGCAAGCAGATGGCTGCATTGAATGAGGCTCTTGCTGCCATAACCGAAAGGGGCGCAGAAGCTGAAAAACTGCTGAAAGAGACCGAGAGCAAGCTGACTGAGGGCGGCATTCCCGAATTTAAGGTGCCCGAACTGGTCGAGGCGGATCTCCCCGAAGCTCCCGAATCGAGAAAAGCGGGCGAGCAGCCGAAAAAGTCCAATGCGAAACTCGAAGAACTGATGAAGCAGGCAAGTGCGCTCAAGGGCGGCGAAACCGAGAACAGCGAAGCTGATAACGCTGATGAAAAGGCTGAAGGATCAGCCGAAGAAAAAACAGAAGAAAAAACAGAAGAAACAGCCGAAGATGCAGAAAAGACGGAAGAGAAAAAGCCCGAAGAAAAGAAAGCGGCTGAGGGCGGCAAAAAGTCGGGCGTTGACCTCAGTGCTCTGCTGAAACAGGCTAATGAGTTGAAAAAATGATAGTGTCGTCCCGATGGCTCAGACAATGGTAGGCAGTCTTATTTTCCCCTGATATCGGGGAAAAGAGGATATTGCTGACATGATCGGTGTGCTAAAGGGATAGTCATAAAATATATTTTACTTTTAGGGTAAATTGGGTGTTAGCATGCCCGCAGTGCGGGCGGTAAGGAGTGTGTATTATGAGTGAGTTACTTATTGTCAGACCTGATAAGTGTGTTGGCTGTAATGCCTGCGTGCGTTCATGTCCTGCGCCTGAGGCGAATATCACAAAGATAATCGATGGCGGCAGATTTATCACAATGGTCAATAATGACAGGTGTATAGGCTGCGGCGAATGTGTTAAAAACTGTAATCACGGTGCGAGAGATTATATCGATGATACCGATGAGTGCATGAGCAGAATGAAGAAAGAGAAAATGATAATACTTGCGACCCCGGCTATCAAGGCGGTCTTCCCCACAAAGTGGAAGGGCATACTTGACTGGTTCCGTAAACAGGGCTGCATGATATATGACGGCTCTTTCGGTGCAGATATCTGTTCATGGGCACATCTGAGGGCTATCGAGCAGAAAAAGGTAGGCAACGTGATAACACAGCCCTGCGCTTCCATCGTCAAGTATGTTGAAACTTATCAGCCTAAACTGCTGGCTAACCTCTCGCCTATACACAGCCCTACTCTGTGCAGCGCGACTTACATAAAGAAGTATCTTAACAGAAATAACCCCATCGCGGCGCTGACTTCATGTATCGCCAAGAAATATGAGTTCGAGGAAACAGGTCTTGTTGATTATAACGTCACCTTCAAGAAACTGGGCGAGTATTTCGAGAAAAACGGCATAAGCATACCCGTTTCAAATACCGATGACTATGAGTACCGCTTCGATGACCAGCAGGGTCAGGTGGGCGCTGTCTATTCGCGTCCGGGCGGACTTAGAGATAACCTCTGGCTCCACAACCCCGATATCAATATCACTACATCAGAGGGCGTGGGCAAGGTGTACCGTGAACTGGATATGTATGCCGAGATGCCCGACTTCAAACACCCCGAAGTGTTTGATGTGCTCTCCTGTGAGTTCGGCTGTAATATCGGACCCGGCGCAGGCGCTAACCAGACAATGTTCGATGTGATGGTAACCATGAAAGAAGTCGAGAACGAGGCGAAGAGCCGCCGTAAATCAGGCTTCATGGGCAGAGGCGATGACAGACTTTTCAAGAAGTTCGATGATGAACTGAAACTCAATGACTTCCTGAGAAACTATAAGCCTGTGACTCCTACACCCGTCCCCACTGAAAGACAGCTTGAAAATGTTTATGAGAGCATGGGCAAGATCGAAGAAGATGACAAGCACTTTGACTGTCGTGCATGTGGCTACAGATCATGCCGCGATATGGCTATAGCTATCTACAGAGGTCTGAATACGCCCGATAACTGCGTTATCCATGCCAAGAGCATAATGGTGGCAAGACACAGCCAGCTGGCAGAACAGCATGAGAAACTGGCAGAGATCACTTACGAATGTCTTGAACTTTCAGATAAGCTGAAAGAGGGCGTTGATAATATCATGAAGAATATGGAAACTATCGGTGAGTCTACCACCAAGACCAGCGAGAGAGCGGGCGTCGTAAGAAATCTGCTGGAGAATGTCGTGGCGTTCTGTAACGATAACTCCACGATGGACGCAGACAGTGTCGGTCAGCTCGTTACCATTCTGGAAACTACCATAGATGCTTTCAGCGCACTGGACGATAATGTAAATGTCACCAATGAGAGTTCAGGCATCATCAACAGTTCGATCGGTGATATCACCAATCTGGTCGATGAGATCAATAAGACTCTCCATAAGACCACCGAGAAGAAATGATCCGATAAGCCGCGCGAATAGTCGTTTTGCGTAACGGAAAGGCAGGTGTATCATGGTATCTGATGCCGCTTTCGCCTCGATGGGAGCCGTAAAAAGGCGCATCGGCATAGCTATTGATGCCGCTGAGGGATACCATAGCTGAAATGACCCGCAGTTTAAGGGTCTTGTCGGCATTTCGTGATACACTGTTTATTCGGCAGGATAATATTTTCAGCGGCATTGTTCTGATGTTCTCAGAACCTTGCCGCTGAATTTTTGTCGAAAACGTTATCTTTGTTTAATTTCGGTAAAATCCAGCCTTAGAGCGTCATTTTTACTTGACAATTTTATCAAAAAGTGCTATACTTAAATAAATGTATTTAGAGTGCAATTTAGATAAAATATTTACCATTACGACGTCGTTCGTGTGATATGATTTTGAACATTTTGCGCATGGCAGAACAGCCTGCGCAGGCAGAAAATGAACGGCGTAAATAAATTTTATATGTCAGGAGAGAAGATTTATGCAGTGTGAAAGATGTAATGCTGAGCTGCCGCCCAAAGCCATAGAATGTCCCAATTGCGGCGCACCCGCTCCGCAGAATATCGAAGGCTTTGAAAATACCATTGAGATCCAGCATATACTGAAGACCATCATGGAAAAGCATGGCAGCATACTTATCAATGACCCGACTCAGTTCGTGTCGATGCTGAACGACTACCTCGCAGCCTACGACAAGGAACGCAGACTGCTGGTAAATGCTATGAGGGCAGGCGTGCTCAAAAACATGGTCAAGGAAGAAAAGACCAACAGGGAATATGCCCTGCTGAGCGCCAAGAGTTATATGATAAACGAACTGTTCGTTTCCGAGAATGCGGCAGAATTCGTGCTGGCTTGCTTCACCTATACGCTGGGCTGGCCATACGATTCTTCCATGTCGAAGAACAAAGAGCCCGAAAAGCCCGCAGAACCCGTTGAGGAAGAAAAGAAGCCCGAAGCACCGAAGCTCAGACCTGATACCAAGATATTCAAGTCATCCGACGCTACCAGATACAGGCTCGCAAGGAATGTAACGATCCCCGAAGGCTTTACAAAGATCGACAGCTTCTGCTTTGACAGATTCAACTTCATGCGTTCGATAAAGCTGCCTTCTACTATGATAGCTATAGGCGACTATGCGTTCTCCGAGTGCAAGAATTTAAAGGGCGTTGAGATGCCCGAAAGCCTTAGGGTCATCGAGCAGGGCGCATTCAGCCAGTGCGGTAAGCTGGCGATGATAAAGATACCAAAGGGTATACTGGAAATACCGGATAATACCTTTGAGTTCTGCGCTAACCTTAGCGTGGTAGATATACCCAATACTGTCAGCAGTATCGGTGTCGAGGCTTTCTCAGGGTGTGAAAAACTCGAAAAGCTGTTCCTGCCCGACAGTGTCAAGTTCATCGACAAGAATGCTTTTTCTTATTGTCCCGAGCTTACTATACGCTGCTACGAGAATTCATATGTACATAAGTATTGCCTTACTTATAACATTGACTTTGAAACGGTGCAGGTAGGCGTGGGTCTGAAGCAGAAGCCGATATAAGGAAGAAATTGGAGGAAGTATCAGATGGTTGAATTAAAGATCGGCCAGGAGGTCGAGATGGAATTCGGAGGAAGAGCGAAAGTCCTCAAGGTCATCGGCAGCGGTGGTCAGGGTATCGTTTACCTCGTAGAATTCAATTCCCAGAAATGGGCGCTGAAATGGTATGATGTCGATAAGATAAAGCGTCCGAAGGAATTCAGACAGAATATCAAGAACAATATCCAGGACGGTGCGCCCAGCAATAAGTTCCTGTGGCCAAAATATCTCACAAAGGAAAATGCTGACGGCACATTCGGCTATATCATGGAGCTGAAACCTGAGAGTTTTGACTCTTTTGTGGATATACTCAATACCTATAAGCTGGTCATCGACCCGCTGACAGGCAGGGCGACCAAACAGGCTGTAAGATTTCAAAGCCTGTACGCTATGGTGACTGCGGTCATCAATATCGCAAATACGTTCAGACAGCTGCACCGCGCAGGCAAGAGCTATCAGGACCTTAACGACGGTGGTTTCTTCATCAACGTCAATACAGGTGCCGTACTGGTCTGCGACTGCGATAATATCGCGCCCGAAGGTTCAAACTTCGGTATCGGCGGTAAGCCCGGCTACATGGCACCCGAAGTAGTCAGAGGCATCGCAAAGCCTGATGTGCAGACAGATAAATACTCGCTGGCAGTCGTACTCTTCAAGCTGCTGTTCAGAGGTGACCCGATGGAGGGCGAAAAGGTCGTTAAGGACGTTTGCCTGACCGAGAGTTCGGAACTCAGACACTACGGTCAGGACGCTGTGTTCGTTTATGACCCCGACAACGCCACGAACAGACCTGTAAGAGGCATCCACGACAATGTTATCAAGTTCTGGAGGATATACCCCAAGTATATCAGAGATGCTTTCATACTTTCATTCACTCAGGGTATCTCAGACCCCAATAAGCGTATAATCGAGAATGAATGGCAGAAGCTGTTCATCAGATTGAGATCTGAGATAATACAGTGCGTGTGCGGCAGAACAAATTTCACCTCCATGTTTGCCAAGACCGATGAAAAGACCTTCCGCTGCCCCAAGTGCGGCACAGAGTTCGCAACACTCGGTTTCAGCAACAGAGAGAACAGAATGCCGCTTTACGTTGGCTGTAAGTTCTATAAGTGCGAGATAGACCCCGATTGCGATGATTTCCTGACAGTAGCAGGTGAGCTGGTCGAGAACAAGCTCAAGCCAGGTGTTCTGGGTATCAAGAACTGTACTGAGGATACATGGAACGCAAAACTTCCCGATGGTAAGTATTATCCGATACAGCCGGGTAAAGGCTTCCCTATATGGAAGGACTTAGAGGTCGATTTCGGTAAAGTCACCGCGAAAATATAAATTTTTAGGAAAGGGCGAAATGATTTATGAATAATAATAACAATGAGGTCAAGGAAAACACCACTGTTGATGATCTGCTGGATTTTGACGATGATGATCCCCTCGGCGCCACAGCGGTATCTAAAAAGAGCCTTGTTATCTTCTTCCTGATAGATACTTCGGGAAGCATGAAGGGCAAGAAGATGGGTCAGCTGAACACCGTTATGGAAGAGCTGATACCTGAGATAAGAAGAGTCGGTGAAGCTGATACTGATGTTAAGGTCGCAGTTCTGACTTTCGATACAGATGTTAAGTGGATGTACTCAGCACCTATCTCCATCGAAGAGTTCGAGTGGGCAAGACTGGGCGCACAGGGCGTTACCAGCATGGGCGCTGCATTCACCGAACTGGCTGCAAGAATGTCCAGAAACAGCTTCCTGAATTCACCTTCACTTTCGTTCGCACCCGTAATGTTCCTTATGACAGACGGTTATCCTTCTGATGACTATAAGGCAGGTCTGAAGGCACTTCAGGCCAACAGCTGGTATAAGTTCGGTCTTAAGGCTGCACTGGGTATCGGTGATGAAGCAAACGATGATATGCTGGAAGAGTTCACAGGCTCTAAGGACACTGTTGTTCACGCTTACACAGGCGGACAGCTTGCTGCGATGATCAAGATAATCGCAGTAACAGCTTCCCAGATAGGAAGTAAGTCAATGACACTTTCCGACGAAACTAACGAAGAACTCAGCGATGAGGACGTATACGCAGCTAAGCAGAAGATGCTGGGTCAGCAGATCCAGGAACTGGTCGGTGACCAGACTGACGCAGGCGACGTTCCTTACGATACGGGCTGGTAAATCGTAAGATGTCGGAAGGAGTGTTGGAAGAAAATGTCTTTTAATGGCTTTAGCCACTCGGTAATGGGTGCCAGCCACGTGGCAAAAGGAATAGTGTGTCAGGACAGTTCGGCACACAAGATAACCGACCGTTACGCTATCGCTGTAGTGGCGGACGGTCACGGAAGTAAAAAACACTTCCGAAGTAATATAGGTTCGCAGTGCGCTGTTGAAGCCACTATCGAAACTATCGACAGGTTCTATGAAGACCCGGATGCGTTTGAAGAGAATCTGCCGAAAAATCACAAAATGATAATCAGAAATATCGAAAGGCAGATAATCGCAGCATGGAATACTAAGGTGATGAAGCACCTTGAAGAAAATCCTGTAACTGCTGTCGAGAAGAAGCCTTTCACGCAGGAAGAATTCGAGGCGATAAACCCGGAATCCTACTACGGCACAACACTTATCGCGGCTGTGGCAGGCAGAGGTTTTACTTTCGGCGTGCAGATAGGCGACGGCAGCTTCGTTGCGATATTTGAAGACGGCGAGGCTGTAATGCCGATGGAGTATGAAGAGGCAAATCCTGCCAATATCACTTCATCGATGTGTAACGCTAACGCAGCTTCGATGTTCGAGAGTTTCTATATCGATGACAAGCGCCCCATAGCGCTGTTCTCTTCGACTGACGGACTTTATACGTCTTTCGGCAGTGAGTACGATTTCAGGGATTATCATGTAATACTCGCATCGCAGGTCAACTCGCCCTCTCTGGAAGCATCAGTGGTGAAGAACATAACCAAGAGGTCGCATTTCGGCACAGAAGATGATATCTCGCTGGCATGCGTTTACGATGTTGAGTTTGCTCAGGAAAAAGTGGATCTGCTCAAAGAAATGATAGAGCGGAACAAGAAGCTTGCCGCCGAAAGAAAGGCAAGACTTCATACGGCTAACTTCTGATGAAGTGACCCATATATGGAAAATTAGGTAATATTGGAAAATTTGGTTAACGGAGTGTATTCATAATGGAAAAGAAAAAGGAAACCAGGAATCTTATAATAATGATAGTGTGCATTGTTGTTTATCTCGCGTGTGTTGCAATACAGGGAAAAATGTCAGCAGATAACGCTAGAGCAGTGAAGGCAGCAGGCGGTGCACCGCAGGGCAACAGTGCGATGGCAGGCGTAGTCGGACAGATCGAAGTTGTTGCAACTGTAGTAATGACCCTTTTCGCACGTAAGAAAGGTATGATCGCAGCAGCGACTCTCAACGGTCTGAACGCGCTGTATCTGCTGATACAGATGGTCGCAATGGGCAGAAGAAACGCTCTGCCCGGCTTTGTCGTAAACGTAATAACCATCGGCATCGCAGCAGTTATCTACTTCTATACAAACAAGAGTGAGCAGATGACCGAAGAACTGAAAGAAAGCTATCAGGAAGCTATTGAGAAGAACCGCATCATAGAAGAGCAGGAAGAGAGCATGAAGTACATGGCTTACTACGATAAGCTGACAGGCATGCCCAACAGACAGAACTTCATGGAGCGCCTTGAAAAGCAGATCAAACAGAGCGGCGACTGCGTAATGATCTACATAGATCTGGACGATTTCAGACGCATCAACGATAACTTCGGCCACGCAATAGGCGACGACCTTCTCAAGCAGTACGCCGAGAAGATCAAGATCTACTGCGGCGGCAACAATTTCGCAGCTAAGATCGGCGGCGACGAGTTCGGTATAATACTCGGCAGCGGTATGACAAATGAAGCTATCTACAAGTACGCTGCGGGCATCAGCGGCATTTTCAGTGAGCCTATCACAATGGGCGGTAACGTATACACCGTTGCAGCAAGCTACGGTGCAGCCAGCTTCCCGGAGAATGCTATGACCGCAGATGACCTGTTCAGATGCGCAGAAACTGCAATGTTCAACGCAAAGGAAAGCGGTAAGAACCAGCTTTGCTTCTACACAAGACAGGGCTAAGATATAATTGCGGAAAGGTGAATGGTGTATAATACTATGGAAATAAACGAACTCTATAATCTGGCAAAACAGTATGCAGACATGATAATGCAGAACAAGCCTGAGTATATTTCCGAGAACGAGTCTGCTGTTTGTGTTATCGTTGACGGCGACGAACAGCCTACCACAGGCATCACGACCATTACAGTAAAAGGCGGTCAGGTAGAAACTATCCCCGCTGAAACTGTTGCTGTAAGACGTTTTATCGACAGCCCCAACGGTGCGGTAGCCAAAAAGATGGTAACACTGAATTTCAGGGACGGCAGCGTTGCAGGTACAGGCAAAGCAAGCCTTATGATACTTGCACAGGATGATCCCGCAAACGGCGATTGCTGCGTGCTTACTTCTCCCGAAGAAGGTACACTGCTCAGGGATATCGTTCCTGTACCCGATAGCAAAGCAGCACCCGCTCCCGAAGCACCTGCGGCAGAGCCAAGCATGATGGATCTTATGGATGGCTTTGATGTTGATACTTCTTCTTCCGAAGCAAAGCCTGCCGAAACTGCAAACAGCGTCAAGACCGAAACAGTCGGTGCTCCTGCCGAGTTTGCTGACGGTTTCAGCGTAGATTCAAGCAATCCTTTCTTTGAGGAAGCAGCAGCACCAAATGCAGGCGTAAACGCTGCCAACAGCGGTGTCAAGACTATGTTCGATCACCCTGATGATGCTACAGCACAGGGCGCAGCAGGTTTCAGCATTCCTCCTACGATGCAGCAGGGCTATCCAAGACAGGGTATGCAGCAGAGCGGTTACCCTCAGCAGAACATGGGCTATCCTCAGCAGGGTGTCCAGAGCGGCTATCCCCAGCAGAACATGGGCTACCCCCAGCAGGGCATGCAGGGCGGCTATCCTCAGCAGAACATGGGTTATCCCCAGCAGGGCATGCAGGGCGGCTATCCTCAGCAGAACATGGGCTTCCAGCAGGGCATGCAGGGCGGCTATCCTCAGCAGAATATGGGCTTCCAGCAGGGCATGCAGGGCGGCTATCCTCAGCAGAACATGGGCTTCCAGCGGGGCATGCAGGGCGGCTACCCACAGCAGAATATGGGCTTCCAGCAGCCTATGCAGAATGGTTTCCAGGGCGCAGGCACTACAGTTCGTCCCGCAGGCAGCGGCGTATCCAACATGATGAAGATGCCGGGCGTTGGTCAGACATCTATTCAGGTCGGTGATATCTCTTCAAGACCGGCGGTGAGCCAGAGCATTAAGTCGGTAACTACCGATGATCTGATGCGCAAGCCATCTTTTGCTTCGACATCTTATGATGATGACGATGACGATGAGGAAGAAGTTCCAATGACTCTCGACGAGATGAGAAAACTCGCTAAGCAGAAGAAAAAGAACGCCAAAGTAAACTCAAACTTCAAGAAGAAGATGAGAGATTCAGGCTTCTGATACGAAAATAATAACCGCCGTCAGGTGAAATATCTGACGGCGGTTTTGTTGTATCACATAGTTAAAGACTAGTTAGTATATGTAAAAAAAGACCATACATCACGCGATGTATGGTCTGAAAATTACTTGAACTGAACGCCCCAGTCAGAACTGATCTTGCTGTACAGATCCAGCTTGACCTTGTTTTTCTGCCAGCGGAAGAACCATGTCATACCGAAAATTACGATCAGAGAACCGATAGCTGCCAGAACGATACCGCCAACACCCTTGACAACGAAGATGCCCAGTGCAGCAAATATCAGCACACCTACAATGATTATCGGCAGAGCAAAAGTTACAAAACTCCTGTCAGTGACCTTGATGTAGTTCTGGATCTCCTTAAGATCAAATGACTCATAATGTCTTGCAATGAAGTTATCGGGTCTTGCCCACTTGCAGAACTCGCTCACGCTGCCAAACCTTGCTGCGTAATCTCTGAAAGAGTAGCCCTTGCCAACATCGGTAACACGGTAATCTACAACGATACCGTCCTTCTTCTTGGTGGCGTTGAGCACATGTATGATGCTGCCCGGTTCAGCCTGAGCCTTCATCTGCTTAGTTACAAGAAACTTTCTGTCGATCGCTTCATCTATACTGTTGAGCATATATGTCATAAATATCTTCCTTCCCTGATCATATACTTACTATAATTCACATGGCAGCAGCCACGAAAAATACTGTATAAATATCCACAAATATATTATAGCATATTATTTTCAAAAATGCAAGCAATTTTGAAAATTTTTCACAAAAATCTGAAATTGAATTCTGCTTGTTAATAATATATCAGTATGACTATTTTAAACTGCAAAAGGCACCGCATAAGTGCCTTTTGCTATAGGTATAGATCAGTTATTTCTTTCTCTTGGAGATTATCACTGCGCCGCCCATAAGAGCGATCATAGCCATGCCGCCTGCCATGCCGGTCGTAGGGTTCTGGTTCGCGGTCTGGTTGGGATTTGTTGTGGCTTTTGCACTGCTTGTGTTGTTTGCAGCAGCCGAACTTGCCTTGCTGTCAGCGGTGCTCGAAGCCTTGCTGTCATCAGCCGAAGAAGACTCAGCCCCGCTCGATGACTCAGCCTCGCTTGAACTCTCGCTCTCAGCTTCAGAAGCGCTGCTCTCTTCCGCCTGACTTTCCACAGGCTCTTCCGCAGGCTGCTCGTGGAACTCGCCGGTCACCAGATTGTCGGGTGCGAGTGTCAGCGTGCCGTTATCAGGCAGTTCTCCCAACTCCCAGCCCATCACTTCTGCAATATACGGACCCAGTTCCTTGCTCGCCGCGCGGGTGTTTGATGCCGCAGTCGGGTGATAGTCAACAGCGTACCCCTCCGAACCTGACATTATAGGCTCCAGTTCAAAGGTATAAACATTTTCATCATCAGTTTCGCTCTTGTAGTCATCGACCGCGCTCTCTATCTCGCCAAACAGGTCAGCGCCCATCAGCCCCAGTGTGCAGATTATCTTTGCATCGGGATTTCCTGCGCGTACCATCTTCAGAAAATCTATGTAGCTTTCCTCAAAATCAGTCGTGTCACCCTGACTCTGGAAATACGACCAGTCATTTGTACCCAGATTTATCACAACGCATCCGGGCTGGTATTTGCTGAAATCCCAGTCGTAAGACTCTATCAGCGTGTAGCCCTCAGCAGTTATGCTGTTCCATGTATGGGGACCGCACTGGTTGTAGTACTGGTCCATAGTGTTCTCCTTGCTGCCGCCGTAACTGCACCAGATGCCGTAGCCGCTGCCGGAGAAGAAATTCACATCAGCATCGAACATCTCAGCTATCTGATAAGCGTAGGTCTTTGAAGCATCTTCGCTTGAAGTGGAGAAAGTGTTGTTCTTGCCCGTTTCGGGGTCTTTCAGCGGCAGGTCGATACCGTAGCCGCAGGTTATCGAGTCACCGATGAATTCCATCTTGTGCGCTTTTGCAGCTGCTGGCTTTATCTCAGCACCCTCGTCTATCTCGATACTCTGTATCGAGATGTTCGACTGCGGACCCTCAGACAGCTTAAGGAACTTCACAGTGTTCTCGCCGTCTTCAAGAGGTACTGTTACACTGCACATCTTCTTTGCGCCCTTTGCAAGACCGCGCTGTACCAGCTTGTCATTAACGAAAATGCCTATCCTTGTGGGGTCGCCCGAAATTTTCAGATTGAAAGTGACCTGCGAACCTGTTGCAGTGAACTCGACACCTGCCACAGAATTTGCGAACCACAGCGCATCTTCAACATATACCGTCCTGCCGAGTATCTTCACGTTATCAGCAGTAGCCTCATAAAAATCGGTCTTTGCGCTGTCTGCCGAAACAGGCATCACCGATGCCGCCAGCGCCGCAGAACAAAGACCTGCGATAAATCTGTTTCTTATTTTCATATTCATTTCCTCTCTTCTCAAACTGCCTGTATGACAGCCTATACCATATATCCTTACTTAGATATTATACCATATTTCACGAATTTTTCAAGAGGTTTTCACAATATTTAACCCAAGCGTAAACATTCTTGTGTATCTTTTACAAATCTCGAATGCGACTTTTATAGATTAAGCAGACGAAAGTGATAAATGCCCTCATAACGCAGTAAAAACGCCAAACAGAGAGCAAAAAATATATGAAAAATAGCGATTGACTTAAACGTTTGAAAGTATTATAATAAAGGGTAAAGTCACAGCTGCGCGGCAGCATAATTTTTGCTATGAGGGGTTAGAGTTATGTCAAATAATGTTATAATACTTGCAGGCGGACAGGGCAAGCGCATGAAGATAAATTCGCCTAAAGCACTTTGTAATGTGCTGGGCGAACCGATGCTCGAATGGGTCATGAGTGCGTGTGAGGACGCAGGTCTGAGCGATATCTGCATCGTAAAGGGCTTTGCAGGCGAAATGATAGATGAATATGTTGCAAAGCGCAGTTCTGTCGGCAAGGTAAGCACCGTTTTGCAGGCTGAAAGGCTGGGTACAGGTCATGCAGTCATGATGGCGGCTGATTTTCTTAAAGCCCATGTGGGCGGCAGCACACTGGTGCTGTGCGGCGATGCTCCTTTTATAGATGCCGATACCATAAAAGGCGCACTTGAACTTCATGAGAAGAAGAACTGCGGTGTAACCGTAGTCACTTCCAAAGTCGATGATGCCACAGGTTATGGCAGAGTAGTCCGCACTGCCGACGGTATCGCAGGCATAGTTGAACATAAGGACTGCACTGCTGAACAGCTTAAGATAAACGAGATAAATTCGGGCTGCTACTGGTTCAACACCGAAGCATTGCTGGAAGTGCTGTTCGAGATAAAGCCCAACAACGCACAGGGCGAGTATTACCTTACCGACTGCGTTGAACTTATGATAAACAAGGGCAAATCGGCTGACGCTTACATATCCGAGAACCCGAATGTTGCATTGGGTGCAAATGACAGGCGCGGTCTGCTGAAACTCAACGATATAGCCAGAATGTCGGTGATAGACAAGTGGCTTGACTTCGGTATCGAGTTCACCTGCCTTGACGGTGTCAGCATCGGCAGAAATGTCGAGATAGGCGCAGGCACCCGCATCGATGCAGGTGTTGAACTGAGAAACGGCACTAAGATAGGCGAAAACTGCATCATCGGCAGGAATTGTATCCTCGAAAACACCATCATCGGCAATGGCGTGAACCTCAATAACGTACAGGCGTATGATGCGGTGGTCGATGACTGCGCGAAGATAGGTCCTTTCGTCCAGCTAAGACCCGATACACACATCTGCAAGGGCGTTAAGATAGGCGACTTCGTTGAGATAAAGAATTCCACCATCGGTGAGGGTACGGCAGTTTCGCACCTGACCTACGTGGGCGATTCTGATGTCGGCAGTAACGTAAACTTCGGCTGTGGTGTGGCTACAGCCAACTACGATGGCGAGAAGAAGTACAGGACTGTAGTCGGTGATAATGCGTTCATCGGCTGTAATACCAACCTTGTCGCACCTGTGACGGTGGGCAGGGGCGCATATACTGCGGCAGGTTCTACCATAACAGGCGATGTCCCCGCAGATGCACTTGCTATCGAGCGCGGCAAAGAGATCATAAAAGAAGACTACGCCAAGAAAAAACTGGAGAAGCGCACCAAAAAGTTTGAAGACGCTCACAGGAATAACTGATATACAGCGGCGCTGTCCTGCGAGGGCGGCGCTGTTTTTGGAATACTGCTGAAAACAGACATGTCAGCGCTATCCCTTGCCCGCGTGTTCGGGGAGAGATATACGCCAACCACCTTAAGTTCTGTAAAACCGCCGTTTTTGTGGTGTGTCAGCGGATAGACCATATATCAGAAAAAGGAGAACGAAATGAAAACAGCATACACATGCTTTTGCACCGATGTCATACACGAGGGACATATGAAAGTCATCGCGCAGGCGGCTTCATTGGGAAGAGTCGTGGTGGGGTGCCTGTCTGACAGGGCGCTGATACGCTATAACAAATTTCCCACCATAAGCCAGCAGGAAAGGCTTTCGCTTTACCGCAGTATCAAGGGCGTAGATGAGGTCATCATGCAGGAGGATATGCTCTATGATGATGTGATACCCGCTTTAAGACCCGACTATGTGGTACACGGCGACAACTGGACTGAGGGTCCCGCCGCCGCCATCAGGGCGCATGTTGAAGAACTTCTTGCAAAGTACGGCGGCAGTCTGGTGAATATCCCCTATACCTATAACGTGAACGTGCATAAGATAGACATGCAGCTGAGAAGAAAACTAGCTATGCCCGAATACCGCCGCAAAAGACTCAGACAGCTTATCGGGCTGACACCCATCGTCAAGATAATGGAAGCCCACAGCGGTCTTACAGGGCTGATAGTTGAGCGCACTGTGGTAGAGCGCGGTGGGCGGCTCGACCAGTTTGACGGCATGTGGCTCTCCAGCCTGTGTGACAGCACAGCGCGCGGCAAGCCCGATATTGAACTGGTTGACCTCACCAGCCGCTTCCGCACCATCGATGAGATAATGGAGGTCACCACAAAGCCGCTTATATTCGACGGCGATACAGGCGGGCTGACCGAGCATTTCGTCTACACGGTGCGCACGCTGGAAAGAATGGGAGTTTCGGCAGTCATAATCGAGGACAAGTGCGGTCTTAAACGCAACAGCCTCTTCGGTACCGATGTCAGCCAGACACAGGCTGATATAGAGGACTTCACCCGCAAGATAGCCGCAGGCAAGCGGGCACAGCTGACCGATGACTTTATGATAATAGCAAGGATAGAGAGCCTTATCCTCGAAAAGGGCATGGAAGATGCGCTGACAAGGGCGTTCGCATACACAGCGGCGGGTGCTGACGGCATAATGATACACAGCCGCAGGACTGACCCGACGGAGATACTGGATTTCTGCGACAGGTTCAGGGCGGTGGACAAGAAGACCCCTCTTGTGGTCGTGCCCAGCAGTTTCAACAGCATCACCGAAGAAGAACTGGCGGCGCATGGGGTCAGCATAGTGATATATGCCAATCAGCTGACGCGGGCGGCTTTTCCCGCCATGCAGAAAACCGCTGAGAGCATACTTATAAACCATCGTGCAAAAGAGGCAGATGAAATGCTGATGCCGATAAAGCAGATAATAACACTGGTGGACGAAGTGTAGGTCTGCCGCAGGAGGAAAATATGAAAGTACAGGAATTTGCAGAAATAATAGGCGCAGATTTTTATACAGGCGTGCCTGACAGTCAGCTGAAAGCGCTGTGCAACTACCTCATGGACAGGTACGGCATCGACAGCAGACACCACATCATAGCCGCAAATGAGGGCAACTGCGCGGCGCTGGCGGCAGGCTACCACCTGGCAACGGGCAGAGTGCCTGTGGTGTATATGCAGAACAGCGGCGAGGGCAATATCATAAACCCTGCGGCAAGTCTGCTGAATGAAAAGGTCTATGCCATACCGATGCTGTTCGTGGTCGGCTGGCGCGGTGAACCGGGTGTCCATGACGAACCTCAGCACATCTATCAGGGCGAGGTCACGGTGAAACTGCTGGAAGATATGGGCATATCTGTCTTTGTGATAGGCGCGGATACTCCCAACGAAGAAGTCAGCGCGGCTATGGCAGAGTTCCGCGAGGTGTTCCGAAAAGGCAGACAGGCGGCTTTCGTCATACGCAAGGGCGCACTGACCGATGCCCCGAAAGTCACCTATAAAAACGACTGCACCATGACCCGCGAAGATGTCATAAAGCATATCACAGCAGTCAGCGGCGATGACCCCGTAATATCCACCACAGGCAAGGCGAGCCGTGAACTTTTCGAGATAAGAGAAGCGAATTCACAGGGTCATGGACTTGACCTGCTGACAGTAGGTTCAATGGGTCACAGTTCTTCAATAGCGCTGGGCGTTGCACTCAATAAGCCAAAAAAGCGCGTCTGGTGCATCGATGGTGACGGCGCAGTGCTGATGCACATGGGCGCGATGGCGGTGATAGGTGCGCAGAAGCCCGCAAACCTTGTCCATGTGGTGATAAATAATTCAGCCCACGAAACTGTCGGCGGCATGCCCACCGTTGCGGGTCAGGCAGACCTTGTGGGCATAGCAAAAGCCTGCGGCTATCCCCATGCCGTCAGTGCAGACAGCTTTGATGCCCTTGACCGCGCACTTTCAGCTGCAAAGGACAGGCATGAACTGAGTTTCATCGAAGTGAAGTGCGCTCTCGGTTCAAGGGACGATCTCGGCAGACCCACCACCACCGCCATCGAGAACAAGCAGGCTTTCATGGAAAAACTCAGCAGATAAAACACAAGGACGGCGCTGATGTTCAGCACCGTCCTTTTTGTCATCATATTTTGTATTTGTCGCACAGCGCAAATGACCGACCCAACTGCATTGCTATGAACTCCCCGCGCTCGTAGATGTCGCTTGTCAGTTCGCACATCAGCAGACCGTATATCATCTTGCCGCAGAATACAGGAAATGCCACAAATCCCTTGCATTTAGCCGAAAGTTCGTCACGCTCCAGCACTTCGCTCACGCGGCAGCGCTGTCTTTCCTCAGAAAGTATGTACAGCCCGCCCGAACGCATCACGCATTTCAGCTTTATTATTTCAGGGAATACCGTGTCAGGACCGCCGCTGTAGTCCACCGCGTTATCGAAAACATACAGTGCCGAGTTTTTCAGCCCCAGCTGGTCAAAACTGTGGTAGATGTCTGCTTCGCTGCCGCTGCCGTTCATTCCCGCTATCAGGAAAGACTCCATCTTAGACCTTTCAAAAGCGTATACGTATTCGCGGACTGTCATCTGCTTCGACTGCGAGATTATCGCCTTGTCCTTCATTCGCGCGAAAAGCCTGTTCACCAGCACCGTAGCCGCCAGCGAACGCTGTACGCGGTTGATGCCGTCCTGTATCCGTTCGATGCTTTTGGTCAGCTTCAGCGCATCTGTGTACTCCATAGCCCCTTTCTCAAAGAACTTGTCCACCATCACCGCCAACTCTTCAAAGTTCTCTATGCTCATATATCTTCGCTTCGATGCCATCAGTATTCGCGAGAATATCTCGAAGAACAGCCTTTTCAGATCTATTGCTTCGCGGTCTATGTAAGAACTTTTGTATCGGTAAAAGCAGTCATCGAACATGCGGTAGATGAAAGCAGGGTCAGCGCTCACAAGCTCCTTGCGGTTGTAGTCGTACGTTTCATACGGGAAAGATCCCCGCCCGTACAGCCTTGTGGGTACAGTGTCAGACTTCGCCCTGCTGCCGTTCATCATTTCCAGCAGCAGTTCCAGCGCCCGCTGCCCCAGCGACATTTTGTCCGACCCGATGGAAGTCAGCGGCGGTATCAGTTCACCCGACATTCGTGTGTTGTCAAATCCGAACACCATTATATCCTTGCCGGGCACCAGACTGCGCTGCGCCATAGCTTCGTAAAGTCCCATTGCAGCCGCATCATTTACGCAGAATATCGCCTGCACATCGGGGTTGTCGTCCAGCAGTCTGCCCGCTTCACTGACGCAGTTGCTCGTCATATCGGTATATGCGAAATTTTTCTCCTCAAGCACGATACCGTATACATCAAGACATTTCTCAAATATATCCTTGCGCGCCCTTGCGTCCTTGTTGTCATCTCTGCCGCCAAGCATGCAGAATTTTGTAAGCCCGTCAGCGTTGACAAGATATTCCACCGCCTCGCGTATGCCCGACTCGTTGTCGTAATTGACCGTGACCACATCTTCCAGGTCTGAAGCCACCAGCACTTTAGGCACATCGCGGTGCTTGTTCATAACGCTTGAATATATCTGTTCATTGTTGCGGTCGCGCTCATTTACACTGCCCAGATGGATTATGAACCCGTCAACATCACACAGCGAACTCAGCCTGAATACCGAGTTGTACACGCTCTTGTAGTTATGTATGCTGTCAGAACCCAGACCGTCATCATATTTCCCGGGCAACACAGTCAGCCTGATACCGCGTCCGTGTGGTATGGCATTTGCGACAGCTCTCACCAGTTCTTTTGAGAAGTCACTGCCGATATCTTCCAGCAGCATGCAGATCAGTTTTTCGTTTTTTCTCTTGCCTGCCATTCGCTACACCCCTTCTATGTCGGGCGAAGGCTTCGAGAACAGATATCCCTGCGAATAATCTATGCCGAAACCCATCAGCAATTCCTGTATCTCGGCATTCTCAACGAATTCTGCGATTATCTGTACCTTGCGTGCAGATATCTTCTTCCAGCCCGATATCAGCGCGATGAGATTAGCGCTCTGCTCGTCATCCACACACCTGCGCACTATCGAACCGTCGATCTTGAGGTAATCCGAATGTATGCTTGCGATGTGCTGTAAATTTGAAAAACCGCTGCCGAAATCGTCTATGGATATCTGTCCGCCCAGTTCATGTATCTTGTCAACAAAAGCGACAAGCGTGTCGTAGTCGTCTATATCTTCATTTTCCAGTATCTCAAATACGAAGTTCTCAGGGTGGCTGACAGATGCCAGTGAATCGTAGATAAAATCCACCACATCACGGTTCTTGATATCCCGCATGCCCAGATTTATGCTCACGCTCTTGTCCTCTATGCCGCTGAAACGCCCGAAGACCTTCTTTATCATGATCTTTGACAGCGAATCGTACAGCAGACCGTAAGAACGTGCCACATCGAGGAAACTTCCCGGATAGTACACCTTGCCGTTCTCGTCCATCAGCCTCATAAGCGATTCGTAGTGGTGTATGGTGTCTGTGCGGTTGTCGTGTATGCCCTGAAAATACGGCAAGACCTTGTCGTGGGCAATGGCGTAGTTTATCACGTTTACCATGTGGTAGCGCTCGCGTATGCTGTCCTCGTCCAGCTGACCCGACTTTGCATCGCGCACAGAGAACTGAATGTTCTTCCTCGCCATCTCTATCCTCTCAGAACTGTATGCCTGTTCCAGATTATCCATCGTGCAGTCATCTATCACGCAGAATATCGGCACTATGGCGATGTAGTCTTCGGTAGTTTCAAAAAGTTCCCGCTGCAGCTGTTCCATGTCGTTCACAAATTCAGACAGCGCAAACATGTAAGATGGCGCACCGATGGCAAGATGCCAGTCTTTCAGCAGATAAATGGTATAACCCTTCTGTTTTGCGAAGCTGACGCACTTTGACAGATAGTTCTTGTAGGTCAGATCTCGCTGCTTTTCAGAGAATACCACATTCATATCCGCAGTGTCAAACACGTTTATCATACATATCCTGTCGTAGCCTTTCAGCTGTATATCCATGTTCATCGCAGCGGCATTCGGTATCTCGTCCCGTTCTGAATAAAGCAGCTTGAGTTCGCAGTCGCGCACGAATGCCTTGAGGCTGTCAGCAGCGGCAGCATGTTCTTTCTGTATCAGCTTTTTCTCAACATCATACAGGTAGCCCAGCAGTTCGCGGTTGTCAGCCACCAGCGTATCAGTATGGGAGAAAGCGTAGGGATTGTACATCTGAGTTGCAGGCTCTTCACCTATTATCGATACCACGAAAGAGCAGTTCGCAAAAGTGTTCCGCCCGTTAACGTTGGCTATCTGACCCTCAGTTATGCAGCCGCACATGTTTGAGTTCTCATATGCGGAAAGTTCCCACTTTACGCAGTTAGAATATATCATCGACCTCGTTATGCAGGAATACCCGAAGATAGTTTCAGCCTTCTCGAAGTTCTCTATGCGCCTGAAAAGTGAGCGGTTGTCGGATATGACCTTTCTGTCATAAATGAAAGCACGCCTGAGCTTTTTGCCCACCCTGACATTGTGGTTCGCACAGATAAGTTCGCGGTTCGTCTCCGTGTTCAGGTATGGGTGAGCCTCGTAAGCCAGCCTGTTTATCGCCACACTTTTGTCGAATATATCGCTTATCGAACGGTCGTCCGAGAATCGCACGAATATCGGTATGTCGCTTGCGTCCGAATAAACATAAGGGAAAAGGTTCGTCAGTTCAGGACGGTTTTTCAACTCATCACCGACACCGATGCGGAATTCTTCAGCCGCGTCCCTGCCGTCTATTGAGAGTATGCAGGTGCCGAAAGTATCGGTTATCTCGGCTTCATCGCCTATAGTCTGTACGCCCGTAGCGTAGGAACTGTAAGACTCAACGCCCTCGCCGCTTATCGCCGCTACCAGTATGCCTTTGTTGGTGCTTCCGTTCTCATTGAAGACGAACCCCGAATCTAAAAAACGCTTAAGGTTTATCTCAGAGGTGTTGGCAAGTCCGCCTATCATCTGCACACCCGGAAAGTGTGAATTGCATTTTTCCACAAAGTTGTAAACGCCCAGATACTTTCTCGTCAGGAAAGTCAGCAGCAGCTTGGTATCCCTGTCTATGACAGCATCTTTCACGTTCTGGCACAGCAGATCGGGGTATACGGGCATGCCGTCCTCCTCAAATGTGGGAAGCAGTGCAGTCCTTATCCTGCCGCCGTTCATCTGTGTCACCGAGATGACGCACTGATTCTGTATCAGCTTGCCCCAGCTGATTATAGCTGAGGTGCTTGTCCCGAAGATGTGCGCCTGCGGCACCAGATTTGATATGAATCTCGCCAGATCCACAGCCTCCTCTTCCAGATGGATAGCTGTGTGTATCCTTATAAGGATATCGCCTTTTTGCGGGTCGAGCATCAGTTGTTTGAAAGATTCTTCCAGCCTAGCTTTTGACACATATTGAAAATTCCATGTAAACATATTCAACAACCCCTTCATGTTTACGCCGTATACACATATTATAATAGCAGAAAAATCTCTATTTGTCATTAACCGAAGCGGAAAAAACAAAAATTTCGTGATTGTGAACAAAAATAGACATAAGCAAATAGATATTATTAACATAGACAAAATTTATAAAGACATCACAATTCTTGTAAAAATACCGCCAAATCTCAGCTTGAAGAGCAAACTGTTTAATTTTATTATATTTTTGCAAAACTTACCAGAATTTTTGTCTGATTTATATAGATATCTGCTTGACAAGCAGTCTGAAATAGTTTATAATGAAATCGTTATCAAATATAACAAAAATTGACCGTCCCTTTAGTTCAGCATAAAAAATGCAGTGTAAAAAGAATATGGTTATCCCGCTGACACACCGTACCAAAAAGTTTTTCAGCAATAGTTGGCGTTTTTTTGCAATACCGCAGGCGGGGGAAAAATATGGGGCGCTCAATTATCCTTTTGTTTACCGCATTTTTATAGCAATCCGCCTTAAAATTCAGACAAAATCCAGTCACAAAACCCATAAATCCCAGCTTTTGCGACTGGATTTTGTGAATTTAAAAAGTTGGATTGCTATAGTTGGTGTGCTAAAGGGATAGTCATAAAGGATAATGTCAGTATGGCAGACCTTCTGCGTAAGGCTGTCTTTGTGATAATGGAGGATATTGATATGAAAAGCATACTGAAAAAAACGGCATCTGTCTTCTGTGCGGGCATCGCATCACTGTCTATGATGGCATCGGGCGTGACCGCTTATGCGGCAGAGGAGGAGATACCTCAGCCCGATGAGAACGGCGTTTACGGTCAGGCAGGTATAGCGTGGATGATAATGGACTGGTGGGACTACCGTCGCGGCACCAGTGAACCCGCTATGGATGAGATGGGCACTATGGAAGTTTCCAGCACCTACCACGATGTCAACATCACAGGCAACGGTTCCTATACCGTTGATATGAGCGGCTACGACTGCAAAGATGTTTCGGGCGGTGACTACTACTGCGGCTACTTCGGTCTGTATCTTGAACTTCCGCTTGAAGCCCCCGATGAGGAAGAGGGCTTTCAGCCGACAGTGGTCGTCAATATAGATGATGTTACCATCGACGGTGTCAAGTATACGTTCATCGAACAGCCGCTCCCCGAAGATTCCGAACTTGACGGTAAAATGCTGAAAATAAAGAACGCCTACGGCGAACCTGCCGTCACCGACCCGCCGATGGATAACTACGCATGGAAGACCACCGACCCCATTACCATCAATTTCACGATATCAGGTCTGCCCACCGATAAGATAGAGGGCTTTGCCGATGAAACGGTCGAGAAGGTCAGCGGCAACGGCGATATCGCCAATGACCCGCCGATAGGCGGCGAAGAGAGCACAGCCGAGTCGGTCGCAGAAAGCACTGCCGAAAGCGAATCACCCGCAGAGGAAGCCCCCGCCGCAGAGGAAGAAGCCCCCGCTGACAGCAAGGCTGTATCAAAGGCAGAAAACTCCTCCGAAACCGAAGAAAAGACCGAAAAGAAGTCCAACACAGGTCTTATAGTCGCCATTGCGGTCGGTGCCGCTGCACTCATCGGTGTGGTCATCGCACTCGCCGCAAAGAAGAAAAAATAAGCTATAGTACAAAAAAACTCCCTTTGCTCACGCGGTGGGAGTTTTTTCATATTCACACTTGACTGCCTCTTTGGCACACCTGCTGAAAATGCGGTAAACAAAAGGATAATTATAGCAATCCGGTATCGCAGCCGGTTTGTCACAGATACGGTCATCATCTGTTATGTGACCCTCATACCGGCAGGAGGCATATCCCGGTGCATGTATCGCCAAAAGCATGTTTTCGATAGCTGTGCCGTGTAAAAATGCTGTCTATCGTGTCCATAACATCACCTCACTCAAATTATAACATATTTTCGGCTAATTTCGGCAGAGCGTGGCACAGTAATAACAATTTCTGCCTTTTGCATAAAAATAAATGCTTGTTTTTGTGCAGATGGCATTATAACATACTAAAGCGATATGCTTTAAAATCCCGCTTTATCGCTGTAAACCGAACTTGCGTCAAAACGCCCGAAATCTCTGAAAATTATGGTAGAAAATGCGGAAAACAGCAGTCCTGAGGTCTGCTGCGCTATTGACGGAAATAGGATTTTGTGGTAAAATAACAGAGTAAAGTTCTTTTTTAGTTAGAAAGGAAATGATCAATATGTCAAACATTCGTATAGGTATTGTTGGCTACGGCAATCTCGGCAGAGGCGTTGAGCTTGCTATAAGACAGAACCCCGATACCGAGCTTGCTGCGGTATTCACCAGAAGAGATCCTTCTTCACTGAAAATACTCACCGAAGGTGTGGGCGTTTACTCTGTAAATGATGTGGCTGATTTCAAGGATAAGATCGATGTTCTGATACTCTGCGGCGGCAGCGCTACCGACCTGCCTGTGCAGACACCTCAGTTTGCAAAGCTGTTCAACGTTATCGACAGCTTCGATACTCACGCAAGGATCCCCGAGCATTTCGCAAATGTCGATGCCGCTGCTAAAGAGGGCGGCAATGTCAGCGTTATCTCAGTGGGCTGGGATCCGGGTATGTTCTCTGTACAGAGATTGTACGGCAGCTGCATACTGCCTGATGGCAAGGATTACACTTTCTGGGGCAAGGGCGTATCTCAGGGTCATTCCGACGCTATCAGAAGAGTTGAGGGCGTTGCTGACGGCAAGCAGTACACTGTTCCCGTTCAGGCAGCTATGGACGCTGTAAGAAACGGCGAAGACCCCGAACTGACCACCAGACAGAAGCATACAAGAGAGTGCTTCGTTGTAGCCGAAGAGGGCGCTGACAAGGCTAAGATAGAGGAAACTATCAAGACCATGCCCAACTACTTCTCCGACTATGATACCACTGTAAACTTCATTTCGCAGGAAGAACTGAACGAAAAGCACAGCGGTATCCCTCACGGCGGCTTCGTATTCAGAAGCGGCAAGACTGGCGTGAACGGCGAAACTCGTCACATCATCGAGTACAGCCTGAAACTTGGTTCCAACCCCGAGTTCACTTCCAGCATACTGGTAGCATACGCAAGGGCAGCTGTAAGACTCCAGAAAGAGGGCGCAGCAGGCTGCAAGACCGTATTCGATATCGCACCTGCATACCTCTCGCCAAAGAGCGGCGAAGAACTGAGAGCATCGATGCTCTGATATCTGTACCGAATATACATCAGGGTGGGGGCTTGCTCCCACCTTTTTTGTAAAATGTGGTTATCCCGCTGACACACCACAAAAACAGCGGCTATACAGAACTTAAGGTTCTTGGCGTGAGGCGCTCAATTATTCTTTTGTTTACCGCATTTTCAGCCGGTGTTCTAAAGGGATAGTCATATTGTAAAATAAAAGTGCGTCTGCGGAAATTGCCGCAGGCGCACTTTTTCATATTCAGTTTGATGACCGTATCAGGAATTGCTGATGGTTATGCCGATGACGCGGGCTTTTATGGCAAGTTCGGTCCGGCTTCTGAAACCTGTCTTGTCAAGCATCGAACGCACATGTGACTTCACCGTGTTCTCGGATATCCCCAGCTGTTCCGCGACCTGCTGGTTTGTCGCACCTGTGGTCACTACCCGCAGTATCTCCAGTTCACGCTCTGTGAATTCCGAACTGTCAGCCAGTCCCAGCTTTACGGTCGGGCTGCTGCGCGGGTATACATGGTCGCCCGCCATCGTCCTGTCCATAACTTCAAGTATGGTCTGTTCGTCTGCTTCCTTGTACCAGAAACTCTCTATGCCGATGGACTTCGCTTTTTCCAGCCACGAATATTCGGGCATCGATGTCACCGCGATTATCTTTATCTCAGGTCTTAAAGATTTTATCTTCTCAGCCGCATCAAGCCCGTTTGAACCGTCATTCATAAGAATGTCCATCAGTATCAGGTCTACCTGATGCCGCAGTATATAAACATCAGCCGCCTGCGCCGAACTCAGCGAGAAAGCCAGTTCGTATTTAGGCGAATTGTTAACGTACATCTCAAACAAGTGCCTTGAAATGGACTGGTCGTCCACTATCATCACTCTGTATTTTTCCATTGTATTACTCCTTTCTGTCCACCCTTATCGTCAGCCTGAACTGCGGAACTGCTGCCAGTTCCATCTCGCCCCGCACCTGCTCGACCGCTGTGCGCAGGCTCTTAAGACCGCCTTTTTCGCTTATCTCGCCCTCAGGCGGCTTGCCGTCATTGGTGAACACTGCGGTCATAACGCCGTCTTCATCGGTCAGGTCAACGGTCAGTTCACTGCCGTCTGCATGCTTGACCGTATTTGTCAGACATTCGTGTATCGCTATCACCAGCACCTTGCGCATATCATCGGGTATCTCACCGTTCAGCGTCAGCCTTACCCCGACCGCTTCTGCGGCTTCTCTCAGCGCCCCTATAGGGTCTGCGCTGTCATCGGGTTCGTTCTCGCCTTTCAGTATCCCCGCAGTGAACTGCCACAACTCCATCAGCGCAGCCCTGTCGCCTCCGCGTATCAGGTAGCTTTTAAGCGCCAGCAATGCCCTGCCCACATCATCGTGTATGCGTATCTTCGCCGCAAGGACTTCTTCTTCGCGTATCAGCGCGTTCATCTCGTTGTTGTAATCCCTCAGCCGGAGGTTCACTTCTTTCAGATGTTCATTTCGCTCTTCCAGCTCACGGCTCTTCTGATACCGTTCCGTGACATCATAAGCAGTCAGTTCCCATACCTTTACGCCGCCGACATTTATAAGACGCTTGTGTATATCGCGCACACTTCCATCTCTCAGGTGCAGGAAGTACCTCTTGCCGCGTACCTCAGAACTGCACCCCTTTCGCAGTTTGTTTCTCTGCAAACTGAGTTCCAGCAGATTGCTGTCAAACAGCGGTATGCCCATAGCCTCTATGCAGGTGCGGTGCATGGTGCTGTTCACGAACAGCGGCACGCCCTGCGGAGTGGTAAATGCGACCCCGTCAGGCAGACTGTTCAGCCCTTCTTCCAGCGATTGCGGTGTCAGGCTGTTCTTTATGTCCATCTCCTGCCTTGTCCACAGCACGATGCCCAGCACCGCTAAAACCAGCATAAGCCCAAGACAGAGATATGTGTTCGGGCAGTATGAACGGTCTTCATATTCTGAAACAGGCATCTCCATTATCCGCCAGCGGGTGACTTTTGTGATGTTCCACAGCAGCAGTATCCCCGCTGTCAGCGCAGGTATGCAGACAAAGTATATCCGCCTGCCAAGCCCCGCGATGTGCCGTCTTATTATCAATGCCAGCATCAGTATATCCAGCAGGAAAGTGCCTGTACCCATGACCGATAGCAGAGATATCGGCGCATCTGTCAGTGTCATTCGCCGCCGCCCCCTTTCACAGAAAATGTGATGAAGCAGCTGCCGTCAGAACTTTCAGCCGATATCCTGCCGCCCAACAGCGCCGTCCTCTTCTCAAATGCTGAAAGTTCGGGCTTGTCTTCATTGTCAAGTTCTATCCTGTAATCAATGCCATTCCCGAAGTCCAGCGTGACCATCACAGCATTCAGCGCAGGCAGAGCGTTCTCCACCGCCGCCTGAAAAAGTTCGTACATCAGCAGTACCGTATCAGCCGTCAGCTTTTTACCGCGAGGTATCTCAGCATTGCCGAATATCCCCGATAATTCAAGATATCCCAGCGATTCACCGACCGATAGCGCCAGTTCGCCGCTGTCTATATATCCATCGCTGCCCGCCAGCAGCAGAAGATTTGAGCATCGCTTTATGAAGACGGCATCTATCGCCGCCCTCTTCATGCTGTTTCGGAAGCCCTCTTCGTCATCGGGCAGAACTTCCAGCCTCTCCGAAAGCCTGTCAAAGTTCGGTTTCAGCCTTCGTGATATGCTGTCATACAGCTTGTTCTGTTCAGCAGTGCGCCGCCTGCCCTCTTCGAGGTGCTGCGCCTCGTCCAGCATCGCATTCTCTTCTTCGAGGTATGACCGCGTTTCTTCCAGCTGCATGTTTATCTGCTGTAATTCGCGTATATCCTCAGCCCAGTAGAAATATCCGCCTTTCACAGGCTGAACTTTCAGCAGCATGCCGTCTTTTATCACTTCGCCGTTCTCAGCTTCTTTCAGCTGTTCCTTGTCAGGCAGGGGACTGTTCTCACCGTGCAGCACCACGTTCATCTCGCTGTCAGCCAGCCCTGCATTTATCAGCGAAGCCTTGAAAAACTCCTCATGACCGTCATTCGATGGCAGCATGTGGGTCATCACCAGACTCTCCCAGAAACTCACGAAGAACAAACAGGTCATGTCGGGAAATTCATACATTCTCTGAAACAGGAGCGGGTTTTTGTCGTTGGTGTACAGCAGCAGGTAAAGACCCGCCATAGTGGTCACACCAGCAGGTATTACAAAACTCCTGCGAAACTGCTTGCGTGTGCAGCCGCGCAGTGTCTTGAAAAGTATCCCGCACAGACAGAATATCATAGACCCGATGGCACAGTAATACAGCGGACCGTAGCTGTAGCGGTCATCGGTATTCGGTATGCCGTGTTCAAATCTGAAAGCCAGCTGATGCAGGTCATTTGTGGCTATCCCCGCTGCCAGCAGTGTAGCAGGTATGAAAGCCACAGGCGATGCTGCAGGCAGTTCATAGCTGTCCGTCCTGCCGATGTAAAAAGTCGCCATAAGCAGCAGCAGCGGCAGCATTATCACAGGAAAGTAATACCAGTACCATATCTGTCTGCTGAGAAAAGAGTCAGCAGGTATGAATTCGTACCTTATGGTCTTTACGATGCACCAGACCATCATCAGCAGCGCCGAAGCTGTCAGCAGCCGCCGCATGCCCCTCTGCGGGAAACGCCTGCGTGAGGAGAAAAGCCATATCAGGTAAACTGTCAGCAGTATCAGCGCCAGTATGCAGTGGTAACTTATTACAGTATCTTCCAGCACCAGCCTGAAGATCCCTGAGAACAGCACAGCGCCCGCCCCGAAAAGCATCTCGCGGCGGTGTTTGCGGTCTATGGGCATATTCTCACTCCTTTCGTTAATGTTTTGCAGTCGTCAGCATCGGGCTGAAATATTCGGCGGTCATTTCCTGCGTCATATAGGCACTTTTAGGCAGCGCAATATAGAATTGACCACATTTCGGAAAAGTCACAGCCGTTGCCCCTTGTCGTACCAATTTTTTTGTTAAAGGAAAAAAATAATTCAAAAAGCCACCGCCGTTTCATGTGCATATGCAATAAAATGGCGCACAACAGCCTGTGCAAACAACTGTTTTTTATTTTAATTCGGAAATATTTCATTAAAAGTTGTACAAAAACGTACAACTTTTGACCGATTTTCGCTGTCAGTAGGAGAGTATGTACGCTGTTCGCCGCCCCTATCGGAACTACGGTACGACTATCGGCAGGAACACTCCTGTATTCCCCGCAGCAGCTTGACAACGCACCCGACATGACAGACGAAGAATGAACGCACCCCACCGCCTCTGCCCACGCCAAAGTGCATAAGAGGGGCAGACGCCGAAACGCGGTGTAATGACGAAGTTTAAAAACGCAAGACCCACATGGGCACTTCCCGTTTGTCCCGATATCTGCCGTGAACGGTGCTTCATACTATAGCGATCCGCCTTAAAATTCAGACAAAATCCATAGATCCGAGCTTTTGCGACTGGATTTTGTGAATTTAAATAGTTGGATTGCAATAATAAATGCGAAATGCACCGCTAAAGTTTCTTCCAACGCCTGCATGGAGGAAAAACCTCACAACAAATGTTCCCCGCTGAACCGCCATGCCTGTGCGGCCTGTCAGCGCGGGAACAAATTTTATATTATAGTATATGGTTATCCCTTTAAGACAGCATAAAAATAATGGTATAACAAAGGACGGTTATTGAAAACCGCCGGCTAAAAAGCTGTTCAGTGCGTTGTGTCAGCGGGATGACTGTATTTTATTATACCATGTTCTCAGCTTTTTTTCAAGTGCGAAAAGCCCGCAAAAGGCTGAAAAATTAACAAATTTGCCGAGAAATATGCTATTGACAAAGGTCTGCTAATGTGATAGTATAGTAAAGGACTTTTTGGGTAAATGTATCAAAATGTTAATTTATGTCAATAAATTTCGGGAGGAGATCATAAGATGGTTCTTAAGAGAGTTATGGCTGCTGTGCTTGGCATGGCAGTTGTTGCAGCAGCTTTTTCGGGCTGCGGCGCTAAGGGTGAAAAGGGTGAGAAAAAGTCTGCTGACGGCAAGAAGACTTTTACTGTCGGCTTTGATGCTGAGTTCCCGCCCTACGGTTTTAAGGACGATAACGGTGAATATGTTGGCTTTGACCTGTCGCTGGCTGAGGAAGTCTGCAAGCGAAATGACTGGGAACTGGTAAAGCAGCCTATCGACTGGGATTCAAAGGATATGGAACTTTCTTCGGGTTCTATAGACTGCATCTGGAACGGTTTCACCATCAACGGCAGAGAGGATTCATATACATGGAGTACGCCTTATATCGACAATTCACAGGTGGTCGTAGTCAAGGCTGACGGCGGTATCAGTGACCTCAAGGGTCTTGCAGGCAAGGTAGTCATCGTTCAGGCTGACTCTTCGGCACTGCATGCACTTGACGGTGAAGATGCCAGCGATGAAAATAAGGCGCTGGCTGCAACTTTTGCAGACCTCCAGCAGGTGGGTGATTATAACACCGCGTTCCTGAACCTCGAAAGCGGTGCCGCAGATGCTATCTGCATGGACTACGGTGTTGCTGCCTACGAAGTTTCAAGCAGAGGTGATGCTTATGTTATCCTTGATGAGAACGTTTCTACCGAGAGATACGGCGTTGGTTTCCTCAAGGGCAATACCGAGCTGAGAGATAAGGTACAGGATACTCTTGTAAAGATGTATGAGGACGGCACCTTTGAAAAGATAGCCGATGAATGGGCTGACAGGGGCATCGACAAAGCAAGCCTGTGCTTTGACCCCGCTGACAAGGCAGAATGATGATACTGGCTGAAAATGCGGGGCTGGTACCGCAGATAATAGACATTTGCCGTAAGCTGTTTGAAGGTTTCGGCGCAACACTCAGTATATTTTTTCTGACTTTGCTGTTCGCTTTGCCGCTGGGTCTGCTGATAGCATTCGGGCGCATGTCAAAATTCAAGCCGCTGAGTCTGCTGACAAAGCTGTATATATCGGTGGTGAGAGGTACTCCGCTGATGCTCCAGCTGTTGGTGGTAATGTTCGGACCTTACTACCTGTTCAAAGTGCCCATCTCGCCCGACTACCGTTTTTATGCGGTCATAATAGGCTTTTCACTGAACTACGCGGCTTATTTTGCAGAGATATACCGTTCGGGCATACAGGCGGTGCCAAAAGGGCAGTACGAAGCCTGTGAGATACTGGGTTATTCCCGCTCACAGCGCTTTTTCAAGATAGTTTTCCCGCAGATGGTCAAGAATATCCTTCCCTCTGTGACCAATGAGATAATCACGCTGGTAAAGGATACCTCGCTGGCATTTGCAATAGCCTATACCGAGATGTTCACTGTGGCAAAGCAGGTGGCGGCTTCACAGGCGACCATACTGCCGCTGTTCGTGGCAGGTCTGTTCTATTATGTGTTCAACTTCCTCGTGGCTTTCATTATGGAACTTGTCGAGAAGAAAATGAACTATTACAGATAGGAGGGACGCTGCATGAAATTACTTGAAGTTAAAAATGTCAAGAAGAGTTTTGATGACCTGGAAGTGCTGAAAGATATCAGCCTTGAAGTCAGTGAAGGTCAGGTGGTGTCCATTCTGGGACCGTCGGGTTCGGGCAAATCGACACTGTTGAGGTGCATGTCGATGCTGGAAACTGTTGACGGCGGCACTCTCACTTACTGCGGCAAAACAGCGGTGAAAGATGCTAAATATGCTACCAAAAGCGAACTTAAGGAGATAAAGAGTTATTTCAGCCTTGTTTTCCAGAGTTTCAACCTCTTTCCGCACTATTCGGTCATGAAGAATATCTGCGATGCGCCGATACATGTCATGAAGCGCGATAAGGAAGAGGTCGCAAAGAGTGCGGAAGTACTGCTGAAAAAGATGGGGCTTGACAGTAAGGCTGATTATTACCCCTACCAGCTTTCGGGCGGACAGCAGCAGCGTGTTGCCATAGCGAGGGCGCTGAACATGAAGCCGAAGATGCTGTTCTTCGATGAGCCGACTTCGGCACTTGACCCCGAACTTACTGCCGAGATACTGAAAGTTCTGAAAGAACTGGCGGAAGAGAAGATGACTATGGTCATAGTCACCCACGAGATAGCTTTTGCCAGAAGTATCTCAGACCATGTGGTCTTCATGGACGGCGGAGTTATAGTCGAACAGGGCGCACCTGCCGATGTTATCGACAACCCGTCAAATGACAGGACGAGGGCGTTCCTCAAAAAGCTGGAACAGTGATGATATTGCGGCGCTGTTTTCATATCGTCTGTAAGAACTGTGTTTATAGCAATCCGCCTTAAAATTCAGACAAAATCCAGTCACAAAACCCATAAATCCCAGCTTTTGCGACCGGATTTTGTGAATTTAAAGAGTTGGATTGCTATAGCATGTTGCGTCAGCGGGCGGCAACAGCGGTATGATACTGTTTCAGAACACAATGATATATCGCGGGCTGTCATGCGGCAGTCCGCTTTTTGGTACAAAAGGAGAACGCGATGGAAAAAGAAAAACAAAAGTGTGATCTTACGCTTGCAGCTTCATATGCCGCCGAGTTCGCGGTGTGCGGTTTCGTTGGGTGGCTGTATGAGATAGCAGTGATGTATGCCATGTACCGCCATTATGAACCGAGAGGTTTTCTGCACCTGCCGATACTGCCTATTTACGGCTTTTTCGGGCTGATACTGCTGTTTGTTTTCCGTAAGAGGAACAATGCGGTGCTTGTGTTCCTTGTCAGCATGGCTGTCACCACAGCGGGGGAACTGGCGGCATCTTATATCATAGAGGCGGCGCTTGGCAGAAAGCTATGGTCCTACCACATGTGGCGTTTCAATTTTCAGGGGAGGATAGCACTGTACAGTTCGCTGATGTTTGGCGGACTCAGTCTTTTGCTGGTAAAAGCAGTACACCCGCTGATGCGCCTGCTTTACCGAAAACTTCCGAAAATAACGGCGGCAGTCGGCTGTATCTGTGCGGCGGCGATAGCGGGGGACTTTGTTTATACGCTTATCAGTCAGAAGAAATAGCCGCACTTATATCAGCGAAAAATATTTGTATTCTGTTTAAGGAATGTTTATATCCCCCCCTTGAAAGTGATGCGGATATATGCTATAATCCCCGAAATAACAGTACTTGCGTCTTTACCGCGAGTATCATCTTCGGTTTTACAGGAATGACCCAAATATTTCTTACTAAAGGAGGATGCCGGCATGAAAAAGAAGATGCTGACAGTGGTCATACTCTGCGTTATAGCGGCGGCTATTGTGGTTTTATTTGCGGTGAAGCACAACAGCGGCGAAAAGCCCGATGTATCTGCCGACAGTGAAACATCTTCTGCCGAACTTATCACTGATGCCGGTGAGATAAAGCGTCTGTTAGATAAATGTATAGAGGAAAACGGCTATGAACTTGGCGTTAGAGTAGAGATACATGATTCACAGGCATGGAATCCCGATTCCGAACCGAATTACGAGTTCGTGATCATCGGGATGCAAGTTGACCATTACAGGCGCGATGAGATAGAGAACTGGGACAAGTACTTTGAAGATGTCAAAGAAGCTGTGGAGAAATGTATTGCTGACAACAATATTGACAGAAAATATGCGATCATAGATCAGCAGGACTGAATAGGATATCACTGTTATAACGAAAAAATTTTCGCACCCGCTGTAATGTGGCGGGTGCGTTTTCATTTATTTTTAATGATTTAATATATCCACATAAATTTAAATCACTGCACTTTGCACTAAAAAATTTACGGATTTTTTTGAAAAAAAGCCCCTGCACCCCCTTGTCAAAAATGCGGATATATGTTACAATGAGACTGGCGTTTATCGCTTGCGGATAATATGAAATTCAAAATTCAAAGGAGAGAAAGACTATGCAGTATGGTTATTTTGACCTGAAAAACAAGGAATATGTCATCACTCGCCCCGATACCCCCGCACCCTGGGCAAACTATCTCGGTTCGCCTGAGTACGGCGCTATCGTTTCAAACAACGGCGGCGGATACAGCTTCGTAAAGAGCGGTGCAAACGGCAGAATTGCAAGGTATCGCTTCAATTCAAACATCGGTCTGCCGGGCAGATATGTTTACATCAGAGATAACGATGCAAAGGATTACTGGTCTGCAACATGGCAGCCTGTAGGCAAGAGCCTTGATGAGTACAAGACCGAGTGCCATCACGGTACTGCTTACACCACCATCAACTCTGAGTACAAGGGCATCAAGTCTGCGCTGACTTACTATGTGCCCCTCAACAAGACTTATGAGGTGTGGAGAATAAAGATCACCAATGACTCTGACAAGGCGAGAAACCTGTCAACTTGGGGCTTTATCGAGTTCACGAACGAGAACAACTATGAGCAGGATCAGGTAAACTTACAGTACACACTGTTCATCACACGCACCTCTTTTGAGGGCAACAAGATAGTTCAGCACATAAACGAGAACAGCGGCAAGGACGAGAACGGTTTTAACCACAAGGAGAGATTTTTCGGTCTGGTGGGCGCTGATGTTTCGGCTTACAACGGCAACCTTGACAGCTTTATAGGCGCTTACAGAGATTACGGCAACCCCATCGCTGTTGAGAACGGCAAGTGCGACAACGTACTGAACTACAACTCCAACGCATGCGGCGCTTTGCAGTCCGACTTCACACTGGCGGCAGGCGAAACTAAGGAACTTATCTACATTCTCGGTCAGAAAGACCCCATCACTGCCGAGAACATCATGGCTGAGTACAAGGCTGAGGGCAAGGTAGATGCTGAGGTCAAGGAACTTGTTGACTACTGGCATGGTCAGCTGAACAACTTCCAGGTAGAAACACCTTCCGAAGAGTTCAACAACATGGTCGATGTATGGAACGCTTACCAGTGCTTCATCACATTCATCTGGTCGAGAGCGGCTTCGTTCATTTACTGCGGTCTGAGAAACGGCTACGGTTACAGAGATACCGTTCAGGATATACAGGGTATCATACACATCAACCCCGAACTGGCGGCTGAGAAGATACGCTTCATGCTGTCTGCGCAGGTATCGAACGGCGGCGGCCTGCCACTCGTTAAGTTCGACCACAGAGCAGGTCACGAAACTTGCCCCGATGAAAACGACGAGAACAGCGTATATGCTAAGGAAACAGGTCACCCGTCTTACAGAGCGGACGATGCGCTGTGGCTGTTCCCGACAATAGTTAAGTATATCGGTGAAACAGGCAACAAGGCATTCCTTGATGAAGTCATCGTTTATGCGGAAGAGGGCGGCGGAGAGGCTACCGTTTACGATCATCTGAAGAACGCTATACGCTTCTCGCAGGAAAGACTGGGCGCACACAAGATGCCCGCAGGTCTGCACGCTGACTGGAACGACTGTCTGAGAATGGGCAAGAAGGGCGAGTCCACTTTCGTTGCTTTCCAGCTGTACTATGCGATGAGCGTTATGAAGGGCTATGCAGAAGAGCGCAAGGACGCTGAGTATGTCAGGTACATCACTGAGGCTCAGGCTGAACTGGGCAAGGCACTGGCTGACTGCTGGGACGAGGACAGATTTATCAGAGGTATACGCGACAACGGCGAGGTAGTCGGCGCGAAGGCTGACCCTGAGGCTTCGATGTGGCTGAACCCTCAGTCATGGTCTGTAATTTCGGGCTTTGCAAGCAAGGAGCAGGCTGAAAAGGCTCTGGAGAGCGTTCACGAGATACTGAACACACCTTACGGCGTAAAGATAATGGAACCGCCTTATGTAGACCACTACTTTGACGGTGCGCTGATGCACATATTCAACCCCGACACTAAGGAGAACGGCGGTATATTCAGCCAGACACAGGGCTGGATAATACTGGCAGAATCGCTGATGGGTCACGGCAACAGGGCGTTTGAGTACTTCCTTGAAAGTGCGCCTGCAAGCATGAACGACAAGGCTGAGCAGAGAGTGCTGGAGCCATACGTACACGGTCAGTTCACCGAGAGCACACGTTCGCCTTATGCGGGCAGGAGCCATGTTCACTGGCTGACAGGCACAGGTTCGACCGTGATGGTAGGCTGTGTTGAGGGTATCTGCGGCATGAGGCCAAACGCTGAGGGTCTGGTGATAAGCCCGTCCATTCCTGCTGAGTGGGACGGCTTCAAGATAGAGAAGAACTTCCGCGGCAAGCACCTGTCCATCGACATACAGAACCCCGACCACGTACAGAGCGGTATCAAGTCGATAACCGTTAACGGCGAGGCAGTTGAGGGCGACTTCGTATGCGAGTGCAAGATGACCGAGCAGACCAATATCACTGTTGTGATGGGCTGATAGATTTATAGAAATAAGAAAGACCGTCCTGTGAGGGGCGGTCTTTTTTGTTATATCTCTAAATCAATAATATCTTTTTCCTCCGGCTCATCATCACTACCAGAAAAATCTCCTTCTATAAACCATTTATAGGCTCTGTTTGAAATGATTGTTGTTTCCGCACAATCAAGACCGCCGCCTATAATAGCGCCGACGCCGGGAATTAGTTTGCCGAGATTTACAATGCCTTTTGAACCAAATTTAGTCAAAAATCTAAATCCGACTTTCTGATTGATTTTAGTAAGAGTTTTGCCGGGAATCTTTTTAACAAGGCTAGTTGCCATTTTTGTCCCGAATTTAATACCAGCCTGCTTGACAAGTTGGTTAACGCTGACACCAGCCAGACAAGCGTAAACAAATGTCTGAGTCTGGTCACAATTAAGATCATAACCACCGATGTAAGCGGTGCATGCGATCATTCGCATCTGAAAATAAATAACACTACCAACGTTAGCAGGAATAGTTACTGGCAACATTATTGCACCACCAAAACCTGATAAAAAACCTGAAGTGGTGCATTTGGCAATTTGATTCTTTAGCATGGCTTTACATGCTATGTCCGGTGAACCGTGTTTTCGCAAATAGTCATCAGCCATTTCTTCAACAGGTTTGCTAGCTTTAGGGATTCCTTTAATGCACTTTCCGTAACAGGAATCAAGCATTTTCATTATGTCATCGTGGGAAATTTTGGTTTTTGTTTCATTTGTTGACATAAGGTACACCTCCTTATTAAAATTTTACCATAATATATTATTGATTTCAATTGGAAAACTATTTAAATGTATTAGGCTTTTTTTATGCACATTGTCGTTAAAAAAATAAATCCGTGAACTATTAAAAGGAAAAAGATACCATTTAAGAGAGCCGAATGTGTTCTGCTCTCTTTTTTTATTATGGGTTTTAGGGACTAATCACAAAAAACATCGCCAACCCCCTTGCAATTTTTGTGAAGATGTGTTATAATATAAACGAAGAAGTATGACAAGGCGGTGTCGGGAATGATTAAGGAGCTTGCAAAGCCCGTGATGTACCTTTCGGGCGTGGGTCCGAAGAAAAGCGAGCTTTACGAGAATATGGGCGTGAAGACCGTCTATGACCTGCTGTATCATTTCCCGCGTTATTACATCGACCTGAATTCGCCGCAGACCATTCGCGATGCGCCGCTGAACGAAACGGTGGTGCTGAAAGGGCGGGTGGTGCGCAAATTGCCCGAAGCTCCCATAAGGCGGGGGCTGTCGGTGTACAAGGCGGTATTCACCGATGATACTGCCGATCTCACGATAGTCATTTACAACGCGGGCTACCTTTTTAAATCGCTGGAAGTCGAGCGGGAGTATTTTCTGGTCGGCAAGCTGACGGGCAACCTGATACGGCGCGAGATAAATTCCCCGCAGATATACCCCGCTGAGGGGACTGACCCCGTTCAGCCCGTTTACAGGCTGACTGAGGGCATCACGCAAAATCTTCTGCGGCAGAACGTGCATGCGGCACTGACTTCACTGGGGGCGCAGATATATGAGCCTGTTCCCGCTGAGATACTGCGTGAGAACGAACTTTGTTCGCTGGGCTTCGCGATGCAGAACATTCATTTTCCCACAGATATGCACACCCTCGAAATGGCGAAAGACAGGCTGGTGTTTGACGAACTGCTGACGCTGGCGCTGGGTATGCTGATGATGAAGAGCAGGTGCCGAGAACATGCGGGCTGTGTGATGACGGGCGAGAGCATCGATGAATATTACAGCGGTCTGCCCTTTGAACTGACCGATGGTCAGAAAAATGCGATAAATGACTGCATAGCCGATATGCAGAAGAATTTCCCGATGAACCGCCTTATCCAGGGCGATGTGGGTTCGGGCAAGACGGCTGTGGCGGCGGGCGCGGCGTTCTTCGCTTACAAGAACGGCTGTCAGACTGCGCTGATGGCTCCCACCGAGATACTGGCGGCACAGCATTATGAAACGCTGTGCGGATTTCTTGAACCGCTGGGCGTGAAAGTCGTACTGCTGACAGGCTCGATGACCGCCAAAAAGAAGGAAAAGGTCAAGGCGGGCATCGCGGCAGGGGAGTACTCGGTGGTGGTAGGTACGCACGCACTGGTGCAGGCAAGCACAACTTTCAAAAAGCTGGGGCTGGTCATAACAGACGAACAGCACCGCTTCGGTGTGGGACAGCGTGCGATGCTGGCGGGCAAGGGGGATAATCCCCACAAGCTGGTAATGTCGGCAACGCCAATACCGAGAACGCTGGCGCTGATGATATACGGTGATCTGGATATATCGGTGCTGAAAGAACTTCCCAAAGGCAGACAGCCTGTTGAAACTTACGCGGTCACGGGCAAGCTGAGGGAGAGGGCTTTCGGGTATGTGAAACAGCATCTCGATGAAGGCAGGCAGGGTTATATAGTCTGCCCGATGATAGAGGAAAGTGCGGCTGACCTGCAAGATGTCAAAAGCTACGCGAAAAATCTTTCGGAGGGCTTTTTCAAGGACTACCGTGTGGGTCTGCTGCATGGCAGGCTCGCACCCGACAAAAAGGAAAAGGTCATGAAGCAGTTCAAGGAACATGAACTTGACCTGCTGGTTTCGACAACTGTTGTCGAGGTCGGGGTAGATGTGCCGAATGCGGCGATAATGGTCATCGAAAATGCGGACAGGTTCGGGCTTTCGCAGCTGCATCAGCTGCGCGGGCGTGTGGGCAGAGGGCAGTTCAAGTCGAGCTGCATACTGATAACCGATAACCCGACTGAGGAAGTCGTTCAGCGGCTAAAGATACTTTCAAAGAGCCATGACGGTTTTGAAATATCGCAGGAAGACCTGAAACTGAGGGGTCCCGGTGATTTCTTCGGCAGCAGGCAGCATGGTCTGCCGAAGATGAAGATAGCTGATATGTCGCAGAACATGGATGTTCTGGTAAAGGCGCAGGCGGCGGCTAAGGTGATACTCGATAAAGACCCGCAGCTGGACACCCCGCAGAACAGTGGTCTTAAGGAGCTTGTTGAGCATCTTTTTGAACAAAATGTTTCAAACGACTGATTTGTATAAAATAAATAAAAGTTTGTGTAAGTACGGTGAAAAGTAAAGTGCCGATACTTTACATTCGGGAGGCTGATAGACATGGGCAGCGAAAGCTATGACTGGCTGCGTTTCATAGTCGGCTATACTCTGGCAAGACTTGGTCTGTTGCTGGCGCTGGTGCTGTTCGGGGCGTTCACGGGGGCGGTATTGTTCCCGTCGCTGGTGACATTCCTGCCCTATTCGATGGTCGGGGTGAAGAACTTCCTGACACAGCCGAATGTGGAATCCGTTATAGGAACAGTGGTGATATGCCTGTTCCTGATATGGGTGTTCTTTGACGATGCGCGAAAGCATACAGCTTATGAAGAGTGGAGCATGACGACCATACTGACGGTGCTGATACTGATAGGCATGTTTTACTTCATCCCCGCTATCTTCCGCGATTCTTTCCACGCTGAGGGCAAGGGTGAAGTCTTCTACATGGTGCTCTATTATCCCGCAAAATGGGTGACGGAAGTCTGCGGCGGGAATTATCTGATAGGGGTGCTGGGGTCGATAATAGTACTGCTCGGCACTGCACTGGTGACTTATGTGGCGTCCTACAAGATATATGTCAAAAAGCACCCTGTACTGCTTTCGGGCGGCGGTCGTTCGGCTGCGGCTGAAAGCGAAGAGAACGGTATTTATGATGATGAAAATGACCCCGCTGAGAATGACGGGTAACAGTTTATGTCAACGGGTACAAAAAAAATCCCGGTGCTGCTTAATTTTTTGTAAAAATGTTAAATCAGCTATCTTTATAGTAAGAACTGACTAAAAAAATCATTAGTATTTTGTGAATAAAATTACAAAAAAATTGGCATTAAGTCTTGTAAAAAAATCAAAAAAATGATATAATGATAAAAATATGTTTTGTGGTTTTATGCCTTGATGTGTTTTGGTGCATCGAAGAGTCAGACGGCATGGGCTGTGAAGCATTAAAATGGTGGAGGTGTATCTACAAATATGAAGAATTATAGCTACGTCGCTAAGGATACCACGGGCAAGACCATAAAAGGTACCTACGAGGCTGAAAATGAGCAGGAACTGCTTGACAAGATCTATGAGCAGGGATTGTTCTGTGTAAGCTATAACGAGGCTTTGGGCGGCGGCAAAAAAACTGCCCATAAGTTCAAGACGGCTGAACTGGCATACTGCTGCAGACAGCTGTCGGCAATGATGTCGTCAGGTCTGACGATAGTCAAGGCGCTCGATATCCTTTATAAAGAGGAAGAGAACAAGGGCGCTAAGGCAGTCTGGAGAGATGTCTACGAAGACGTACAGAAGGGCGAGAGCTTTTCGGGTGCGCTGGAGGCAAAGCGAGGCTGCTTCCCCGACTTCTTCATCTCGATGGTAGATGCGGGCGAGATCTCAGGTTCGCTCGATGTTACCATGAAGAGATTGCAGGAGTACTATGCAAACAGCAACAAGCTGAACAACAAGGTCAAGGGTGCTATGATCTACCCTTGCGTTCTGCTGGTACTGGTAATCGTTCTGGTACTTGCGATGAGCGTTTTCATACTGCCTATATTCAGGAGTATGATGCCGGAAGACAACTTGAACGTTTTGCAGAAGGCTCTGTTCGGTTTCAGTGATTTCGTGATCAAGAAGTGGTATGCACTGCTGATAGGTGTAGTTGTGCTGGTGCTTGCATGGACATACGCGATGAAGGTAGAGTCGGTAAAACTGAAATTCGATTACATGAAGATCAAGATGCCTCTGGTAGGTCCTCTGATGGTAAAGATAGCCGAAGGCCGTTTCTCAAGAACACTTTCGTCCCTTTACTCCAGCGGTATACCGATGGTAGACTGCCTTGAAAGATCCTCGAGGATACTTAACAATACGTATATCGATAAGATGTTCCTTCAGGTAGTTGACGAGGTCAAGCAGGGTTCTCCCGTTTCGACCGCACTTTCAAAGACTGAGATATTCGAGGGCATGTTCTGCTCGATCATCTATGTCGGTGAAGAGTCGGGCGCGCTGGACGACATACTCGAAAAGACCGCGGACTTCTACGAGGAAGAAGCAGACGCAGCCGTTACAAGACTGGTCGGTCTGATGGAACCTCTTATGATCATTATCCTTGGTGTCGGCATAGGTCTTGTACTTGCCGCTATATTCCCGATGCTTTACGGTGGTATTGCAGAAATGGAAAAGGAATAATGTACGTCGGGGCTTCAAGCCTCGCGTATATAATTACCGTCCTGAAAAGGGCGGAGATAAATCGTAAAAATTTTTATATTGAGGTGAAGGAATAAATGCTATCATTTGACTTTTCTGATAGGCAGATCAACATCGTAAAAGGTGACAATACAGCTAACAAGATCCGCATCGACAACTCGACTTCCGTAATGGTGCCTGAGGACATGATCGTTAACGGTGAAGTTATCCAGCTTTCGGGTCTGTCCGAACTGCTGCTGACTCAGCTGAGAAGTGAGCAGATGATGGACAGAGATGCTATCGTAACATTCTCGTCCAGCAATATCGTATTCAAGGAACTTATCGTTCCTAAGGCTAAGGGTGCCGAGTTCCTGCAGATGGTACAGAACCACATGAGTCAGGAAATGGGTATATCCAACGAGTATTCGATCTCATATACTGTTGTAGGTGAAGCAGGCGAAGATAATCCCGGTGCGGTAAAGGTACTGGCTACTGCGTGCCCGAGTTCGATAGTTGAAGGTTTCAGAAAGCTGTTCGCTGTTATGAACATCAATCTGAGAAGCGTTAACATCGGCTGTAACTCCATCGCGAGAATAGTTCTGGCTGATAAGTCGAATGCCGACAAGATGCCGCTGCTGGTTTGCCAGCTGGACAACAACTTCCTGGGTCTGACACTGTTCGAGAACGGACAGATGGCTTTCGCAAGATACGTACCGATCTCGCCTGATGAATATGATGCAGATGATTACGTGCTCGAAGCTCTGAACGAGAACATCTTCAGAATGGAGCAGTTCAACAAGGCAAGAGGCGGCTCAGGTCTGGCTAACGTTATCCTCTATGGTTTCATAGATGATTACATGAAGATAGTTGATGCTCTGGACGGTCTGGATATCAAGGCTTCTGTTCTTGGTACACCCGCTCAGATAACAGGCTACGAGAACTTTGAGTTCACTGTTTTCGCAAATGCGATCGGCGCACTCTACAGAAGAAACAAGCAGACTGAGAGGATAAACCTCCTCGAAGTTGACAGAACTACCAGCAAGGAAGCATCTTCGGGTATAAGTTCTATGCTTACCACAGCAGGTATACTGGCTGCGGCATCTGCGATACTGATCGCGGCTGTTTACGGCTTTATCTCGCTGAGAGCATCGGGCATCGACAAGGAAACCGAGAAGGTCGAGGCTGAGAATGCTAAGCTCGAAGCGCAGGTAAAGGCTAACGAGGTACTGCATAACAGACTGGAAATGATCAATACATATAAGAACTATGTTAAGACGGTTCAGCTGGATATCGACACACTTCCTCAGCTTACAAAGGATAAGTTCGACAAGATACAGGAAGTTATCGACAAGCATGAGGCTACATACACCGATATCGCATTCGATCTGAACAACGGCGCTTACACGATCTCACCCGTTACTGTAAAGGAAAAAGAAGAAGTCAAGAAACTGGTCGATGATCTCAAGGCTATTGATTTCGTTGCCAATGTTGACTACTATGATTACAGAGTAGTTGAACCTCAGACAAAGGGTGACGAAGAAGTCAAGGAAGAGGATAAGACTATTCAGATAAGCAATCTTGTATTGTATTTTATGGAAGAGGGTGAATGATAAATGAAGCTGAATTATCGTGATAGGATCTTACTTACTATACTGATCGTAATTTTTGTTTGGGCAATTGGTGTAATGTTTTTCATTAAGCCCGCGATAGAAGGTCTTCAGGATTCACAGACAGCGCTGGATAATGCAAAGTCCACCAGATCTGACCTGAAGAAGAGGATCAAGGAGGACGAAGGTCTTCCTGACAGGATCAAAGAGGCATACAACGAAGTTACAAAGATGACTGAGTCGTTCTACGATATCCAGGAAACTCAGGTAGCATCGCAGCAGATAGATGACCTGCTGGCAAGCGACGAGATCACAAACCTTGATATCACCATCTCGCCATATTCCAACCACCCGATCACTCCTTACGTTTATGTAGATCCAACTATCGTTACTGAGTCGGATCTGCTGGTAGAGGGTTATGTTAACGAGGGCGCACCTGTTGTAACACCCGAAACGGCTCCCACTGAGGGTGAGGTCGTTGCAGCACCTGCGGCTATCGGTTCTTACGAGATAACCTTCAACTTTAAGGGTAAGGTAGATAAGGTACAGGAATTCTGCGACCACATGAAGAGCAAGAACGATCAGAAGACTATGACCGTATCGAGCATTTCCTACCAGTTCGAGAAGGAAGAAAAAGAGGAAGGCAAGGAAGGCAAGGAAGGCGAGGAGTACTCCGAAGAGGATGTATCCGGTTCCTGCACACTGACCATGATGGTAGTCAAGAAGCTGCCTGATCCTGATACTCTGGGCAATTCTAAGGATTCTAAGGAAACTAAGGAAACCGAAGAGAGCAAGAAGGATTAAGGTCACAGATCAAGGTTATAGCATTTGGTGGGCGGAAACTACCTCCGCCTGCCAAATACTGCTATAAATAATGATTAAAATTTCTAATTTTGATCATGAAAGTCGGGAAAAAATTTTATTAAGAAAGGTGGTAATTGTGTTATGAGAAGAAAACACAAGTCCAATCGACAGGGCGCAGTTCTCATGACAGTGACGATCGTAGCGGTAATGATGGTAGTTATCGTGGGCGCAGCGATCTCGCTGGTGGCGCATACCAATTCCAGGACCAATGAAGAGTATCGCAAAAAACAAGCGTATTTTGCGGCTTCATCGTGTTTGGAGGCGTTCGTTGTAAAGGAAACGAACATGATAGCTGACGGCACATACACGAATGATTTCATTCAGCAAAAGCTCGATGAACTTCGTGACATAGCTAAGTCGGGTACGACTGCAACGGTCAAGATCGGCGAGCTGAATGGTGCGGGCGAGGTAGATGAGGGCAATCTTATCGGTGCAAAACACGCCAGATGGAACGACATAACAGTAACCCTGAGAGTTGTGAAGATAGAAGGTAGCAATTACAGCTTAAAGGCTATTGCTGTTGGTAAGTATCTCGGCAAAGAGGCAAAGGTAGTTGCTTACATGTCTACCAAGGAACTGGCAATGGGTAAAACTGTTCCGGGTGCACTGGAGATCATCGGTACTAACGGCGGTGGTAACTCATCGTACAACAACATCAGCGTATATGGTAATACATCTGCACCTCTGTTAGAGTCGCACAATGTAAATACCATATATTCGGTAACAAAGAATAACTCAAAGTTCTACGGTGATACCAGCATCTATGGTACACTGGCATTTTCGGGCGGTTCGCCTAAGATGACTTCTAACCCCTACTATGTACCCGGTAAGGACAATGGTCAGACAAAGGGCTGTACACTTTATGTTTCGAGATCCTTTACAATGAACCAGAACACAGGCAGTCTGACCAGTAAATACGTAAAAGAGCGAAACGCTGTCGACCCTACGAAATATGATGTTGCACCCAAGGGTGAAAATGCTTTCAACTACATTCAGGTAGATGAGGCAATGTGTATGATGGGTGATCAATGTTTTGTTGGCGAAACTAGTCATGAGATCGACATTTACACACATCTGTTCTCTATGGGTTCTCACCCCAGTGCTATCACACTTACAAACGGTGATAATCTGCTTGATGCAATGGCAGCGTCAGTTACCAATAAAGTAGATGATTATAAGGCAACGGTAAATGGCGGTGGTAACGGCAATGGTATCAAGGTATATGGCAACATATATGTCCGCAAACTGAATGACGTTTTTGACGGTTCAGCTTATTTGGGCGCTGCTTCAGAGGGCAACAACTGTAAGATCATTGGTGACCTGTATGTTGAAGGCGATGTACATGTACTGAAGGGTTTTACAATTGATGGCAACATTTACATCAAGCCTAAGGGTGGTGCTGCTGATACTATTGCTAACAGGGTATTTGGTTATTCAAACCTAACGTTTGAAAACAGCGGCAAAGTTGAGTTTGTAGACTGGACGCTTCTGGGAGGCAGAGCAACTGTTCCTAACAACTTCGCGCCCTTGCCTTACTACTACTATCCTGAGCATATGATGTGCCTGCCCGGTGAATCGGGTATGACAGTTTCGACTATCTGCAATACCTACAAGAATTTCTATGAATCAGACGGCGTAACTCTGAAACCAGCAAGCGACACTACACCTCATTTGACAACAGATGATAATGGTAAACCTACTGATACCGTGAATTTTGAAAGCGATGTTGATGTTTCAGATTCTAATGGCAATACAAAGCACTTTACTGTTGTTGCCAAGAAGAGTTTTGTACTGGGCGGCAATGGACAGAAGATAAATAATGCTTCTATTCTTGTTGACCTTGATAATGCAGAAGCAAATGCAGACGGCAGACATGATATCGTAATCATACTGGGTAACAACACAACTGTTATGAATAACCTCGAAATAATCGTTAAGAACCAGAATCACGATTCTGAAGGCGATGACCCGAGATTCTGCTACCTTGTATCTGATTCGGGCGTTGGTATTGTAAATAATGAGTATGCCACTCAGGCACCTTTAAGGACCAAAGAATCCACCTACAGCAATTTCATTGCTAAACCTTACTTCAACTCCAACAACAGATTTAATCTGCAGGAGTGGGATACCTATTTTGAGGTTCAAAAAGGTCACGGTCTGAATCCTACAGACAAGGAATACAATGACCCTGATATTTACGACCTGCCTCACGGCTGCATAATCATGCTGCTGACTGAGGGCGCTACATTCGTTGCACCTCAGGAAACCTACATGCAGTGCACCATATATGGTCCGAGAGCAACTTTCCAGTGGACAAATAATGGTAAGAGTCTTAAGATCTACCCGGCAGCTGAGGACGGTGTGGACAGCATAATGACCAACATCATAGGCAGCTGTATCATACAGAACTTTGTTACAAGCGACAACAACAATACTATAGTTTACAACCCCGTATCTTCAAAGAGTATGGTGGCTGTTGCACACGGTTTCGCAGAATCACTTGCAGACAGAACATTTACTCTTGACAGGTATGACAGTTATTAAGTCGTAGGAGGTGTCACTCATGAAAAAGAATAACAAAGGTATGACATTGGTTGAGTGTATCATCGCTATGGCTGTTTTCGCAGTTGCAACTACCGGTTTTACAATGGCTGCGACTAGCTGCATAAGAGCGCAGATAAAGTCGCACGCCAGAAACCGTATCGCAAATGAACAGACAACTAACCTTGAACATTTCTCCAATTATTCAAAGGTCATTGACCCTACGCTGCTGAACGTTAAGGAAATGCCTGAAAAATACGGTGTCAGCTTCGATTTCGGAACTATTAAGGTCGTAAACAAGGATGTTTATGGTTACACGGCGCTCGCTGATCCCGAAGACAAGACCTATCAGCTCAGCTTTATCTCACCTATCGAGCGTGTAACTGTTCTTCCGGGCGAATGGTGGATAACCATTTATAATGCTGATCCGACTGACAAATCGTTTGATATTTATGCTCAGCCCGGCTTTATATTTTTTAACAATGAGAAAGAAGATGCAGGTACTGAATCCTTAGATCGTATATATCCTGCTAACGGCGGCATGAGGAAGATAGGTATAAGGAATATTAGCGGTGATAATAGCAGTGCGCTGGTGATAAGCGATAATTCTACGAAAAGTCAGACTATTAATCTTGTGGATTATGCTACAGAGAAGAATACTGACAATACCGCCGGTTATGTTTCGATTTACTATGAGAATGGTGAATTCGTAAATAAGGAAACCTATGAATCAAATCATGCGGGAGAGTAAAGGGGGCGCTTAACGATGAAGACTAACAAAAAAGGTTTTACCCTGATAGAACTCATCATCGTATCGACCATAATGGTCATGATAATGGGCGCGATACTCAATTTTATTCAGCCGATGAATAATTTCTATCAGAGAACACTTTACAATTCTGATGCCAACGATGTCGGAAATATCTTACAGGATACTTTTGAGTCACAGATCAGATATGCTACAAATATCTGCGTGCTTGAAGGTTATGAGGGTGTGCCTGCTGTCGTTGACGGCTACCTGAGAGATTCGACAGGCGGTAAGGCTATCAACGCGAAGTACACTGATGTTATAGTGATCGATAACGACAGTCTTCGCGGCAGTGTAATGGCAGGCTACGATGAAAACGGAAATGTAGCTCACAGAAAGCGTGCAAGAGGTCAACTGCTGTATGCACCGCTCAATAAGGACGGTATCGATATGGATAAGCTGGAGATAGTCGGCGGCGAGCCTCTTTACAGCGACATGAAATGCGAGTTTGAGGGCTACATCAACGTTGATGATTCGAAGAACAACTGTCTGACTCTCAGTTCAAAGCTATACAAGCCTGAGGGCAACGGTACCAGCTATGATTTCAAAAAGTTGATATTCAATCAGAAACGAGATTTTGAACTGGTAAACATAAACCTCAGATCGGATGTCATTACGAAATACTCAAAATATTCAGCTGAATATTATACAACAAGAGTTGATACTAATGATCCTACAAAGTATCTTGCGCAGACACTGGATTACGCCAAGTTTGCAAGAGAAAGCACATCAACTTCTTCAAACCCCAATGTCAGCTATTTGTACAACGGAAATGACGAGAACGGCAACGCTATCTCGTTCACTTACATCTTCTATACTAAGTCAGTGCCTGATAATGAAAAGGTGACTATAACTGTCAAGCACGAAGATGGTGCTACAATCGCGGAAAAAACTGATTTTACTTCGGGCAGTATTGTCACCGATGCGATGCTGACGGAGTGGAAGACCCTCGCAAATTCTCCTGCTTATGTTGGTCTGCATCAGATTGGCAGTGACTGGTATCGTATAACATTCAAATACTTTGATGCTAACGGCGCTGATTTTGAAACTATAAAAGATGCGGCGATCACCAATGACCTTGAACTTATCGCAAGATATGATAAGCAAATAGTGCCTTCACCGAGCTTCTGGGTAAAATTCTATGACCGTTTTGACGACTCAAACGTATGGATAGATGATGCCAACGGCAAATACAATTCCAACCCTTACTGGAGCGTTCCTATCTACACTCCTGTATGCAGTGAGGGTGACGATGTACTTGATTCAATTGAGGTAAAATACCCCGGCGGTGACGGTGTACACGAATTCGACCACTGGGAAGATGGTTCGGGCAATGTTCTTGCTTTAAATGAACTGGGCACAACGTCCCACGGTAATAATCTGTACTATAGAACGATCTATGGCGATGAGGAGTATTTTGCGGTTTACAAGGATCCTGCTGTACTGACATTCGTAGATGAAACTGATGCAGAACTGAATCCGTCCGGTGATAGCGACGTTGTAACTATAAGACATTCTGCGACAGGTAATGAGGTAACTTTAAGCAGTGAATTCACGACCAGTCCTGAAATTCAAGCGTTTATTAATGCGAAGACAGCAGCAAAAAAGACAATTACTTGGAAAGTTTACGATTCAAGTAATAATTATGTGGCTGATCTCGAAACAATGAGCAGTTTCCCTGATACTGAGAATAACTTCTGGGTTAAGCCAGAACTTGGAGATATGCCTGCAGCGACATTACCATCATCTGTAATAGAAACTGAGAAAAATGTTTCTAATTTGGCTTATTATGCTGGAACTGAAAAAGTAGGCAATGATTATAAAAACTTTCATTATCCAACTGTAAATTTGAAATTTTCATATAGAAATAATTCAGATACAGATATTGATAATGTTACTATTACAGTTGAGGTAGAATTTAATGTAGATATTGAAAGTTTGGGTGTGGTTGTTTCTGATGAAAATGGTAGCGTTTCACTTTCTGGAAATAAGCTGTACATTACTAAAACAGGAAATCTTCCCAAGTATCAGAGTGATTATATCTCACTAGGATGTAAGGTACAATATATTGAGAAAATCTATGATGAGCAGGCAGCAAAAGATATGTTGAAAGTTTTAAATGTAAAGCATTATTGATTTAATCAATTTCACAAGCGGCTGGATAAGCCGCTTGCTGAAAAGATCCCCGCGAGGGTTCTCGCGAGGACCTTTTGAGCAAAACAAGCTCTATAAAATGGGCAAAAAAATACCGCTGATCGCTCAGCGGATATTTTTGATTATCAGAATATTGATGCTATCAAAGCAGTGGTTTCACTGAGCGTTTCGTTCAGCCCTGTGAAATCCATGTACCATGCGGTGATGCTGTCACCGTAAAGTGCGGCGACTGCGATGCCCAGCGAAAGGTAAGGTCCGAAGGCGAATACCGAATTGCCGTTGGCATGCTTGAGTATCACGCCGCACACCGAGCCGACTATCAGGGCTATCGCCATTGCGACCAGTATGTTCGGTGCACCGAGAAACAGACCGCCAGCCGCCATGAGGTAGACATCACCCATGCCCATCGCCTTTTCATGGCTTACCAGTGCGATGACCAGCAACGGTATGCTGACGACGAATGCACCCAGTATCATCGCGGAGAGCGACAGCGGTGCAGCACTCTGGCAGAGCAGGAACTTCGGTATGGCGAGCACGCCGATGAATACCACGACCCATGTGTTTATCAGCTGAGTATCCCAGTCCATGAAGAATACTACGATCAGTGCTGAGGTCATCAGTGACACCAGCGCGGCGTAAAGCGGGCTGATGACTACATCAAAATGCAGGAATATCAGCAGGTAGCAGACACCGTTGAGCAGCTCGACCACTGTGTAGCGCGGCGATATTTTCGCACCGCAGGCGTGGCACTTGCCACGCAGCATGCACCAGCTTATGACAGGTATCAGGTCACGTTTCCTGATAGGTGTGCCGCAGGTCATGCAGTGCGAATTGCTCTTTATCAGGCTTTCGCCCAAAGGCAGGCGGTAGATGCAGACATTGAGAAAACTGCCGATACACACGCCGAACAGAAAGACGAACACGTAGATGATAAATGTGAATATCATCTCATTATCCATAATAAATAAGCCTCCTTTCCGTAAGAATTGATCTGCTATTCGCATTTCATATATATATTTTAACACAATTTAACATGAATTACAAGAGGTATTAAGAATTTAAGAATTTATTCAAAAAATTATTTTATCCGCAGTGCAGAGATCCGTGTTGCACACTGAGGCGGAAGACAGGAGAGTATCTATGAGAAACGGACCAATTGGACAATATCTGGTAGAAAAGGGTCTGCTCAGTGAAGAAGATCTGAAGGCAGTTCTTGACCGTCAGAAAGCCGAAGGCAACGGTAAGAAGTTCGGTGATCTTGTCATCGAAATGAAACTGGTCAGTGATGTGGATTTCGCAAAAACACTGGCTGAAAGAATGAATGTAGAGTTTGTGGATATCGACAACACTCCGCTGAATGCTGAGATAGTCAAGATGATACCTGAACAGACTGCAAGAAAGTACAATGTTATCGCAGTCAGGAAGATAGGCAGGCGTATGATCGTTGCTACCGATGACCCGATGAACTTCTACATTTTTGAAGACCTGAGAGTTCAGACAGGCTGTAACATCACCGCTCACCTTGCTACGAAGAGTGCTATCAACAGAGCGATCGGTAAGATGTACTCGGAGGGTGCGGCTGCGAAGGTGGCTGAGGAAGCTACTGCGGAGAAGGAAGAAGAATCGATCAACCTCAACGAGATCGACCTCAGTTCTGACCGTGTTGACAATGCGCCTATCGTTAAGCTGGCGACTGCGATCGTTGAACAGGCATATCGTCAGGGTGCGACCGATATACATATCGAGCCTTTCAAGGACTTCACAAAGATCAGAGTGCGTGTCAACAGTGACTTGATACCTCTGATGGAAAACATCGATGCAAGACTGCATGTTTCGCTGGTAACAAGATTCAAGATCCTTTCAGGTATGAACATCGCCGAAAAGCGTATACCTCAGGACGGTCGTATGTCGCAGACGATCGACGGCACCGTTGTTGACCTCCGTGTATCCAACCTGCCAATGGTTTACGGCGAGAAGGTCGTTCTCCGTATACTTGCGGGCGACAGTTCGGTAAGAAGGATACAGGATCTTGGTATGACCGACTATAACTATAAGCGTTTCGTATCCTGCCTTAAGGTGCCTCAGGGCGTTGTTCTGGTCACAGGACCTACAGGTTCAGGTAAATCTACCACACTGTATGCGGCGCTGGGCGAGATCGCTAAGCCTAACCTGAACGTTATCACAGTCGAAGACCCTGTCGAGAAGAAGATAGCTAATATAAATCAGTGTCAGATAAATGAGAAAGCGGGCATGACCTTTGCGGCGGCTCTGCGTTCGATACTTCGTCAGGACCCTGATATCATAATGATCGGTGAGATGCGTGATACCGAAACAGCAGAGATCGGTATAAGAGCCGCTATCACAGGACACCTTGTTCTTTCAACTCTGCATACAAACGATGCTTCATCGACCGTTACAAGACTTGTTGATATGGGCGTTGATGCCTACATGGTGGCAACTTCGCTGATCGGTGTCGTTGCACAGCGACTCACTAAGGTCGTTTGCCCGAACTGCCGCGAGGGTTACATGTCAACTCCCGAAGAAAACGATCTTATGGAGATCTCGGAGAGCGTGCCGATCTACAAGGCTAAGGGCTGCCCGAAGTGTACCAACGGTTACGTAGGACGTACCGCTATACACGAGATACTTCTGGCGACACCAAAGATGAAGGAGATAATCACTGCGGGCGCTAAGAATGAGGAGATACAGGAACTTGCCAGACAGGAAGGCTGCCGTCTGCTGAGAGATAACGTTTCTGAGCTGGTACAGCAGGGCAGAACTACCATCGACGAGCTGGTGCGTGTAACATACGCAGTTTAATTATTGTGAATTTAGGTGGCTGTGGAGGAATGCTGACCGCCGGGAGAATGCCGGACAGCCGTCTGTAAATATATTGTTTGGAGGTATAAACAAATGGCAATTGATATTAACAAGATACTGGACGAATCCAGAGCACTGGGCTGCTCGGACTTGCACTTTACCGTTGGTATTCCCCCTATAGTAAGACAGGGCGGTAACCTGAGAAAGCTGTCCAGCTATCCTGATATGACCGAGATCGAAATACTCAGAGTATGCGAGGATATGTGTAATGATAAGCAGAGGCAGCAGATCAAGGACAGGATCGATACCGACTTTACATATGTATCCAGCAGAGGTTTCCGTCACAGAGTTAACGTTTACCACCAGAGAGGCAACACAGCTATCGCTATCCGTCTGCTGAGAAACGATATACCTACTCTGACCGATCTCGACCTGCCTCCCGTACTGGCAGAGTTCGTTATGCGTCCTCGTGGTCTGGTGCTCGTTACAGGTCCTACCGGTTCGGGTAAATCTACCACACTGGCTGCGATGATCGACCATGTTAATATCCACAAGTCTTCTCACATAATCACTGTTGAAGACCCTATCGAGTATATGCACTCACACAAGAGATGTATGATAAACCAGAGAGAGATCGGACCCGATGTACCCAGCTTCTCTATGGCGCTGAGAGCTGCCCTCCGTGAGGACCCTGATATCATACTCGTCGGAGAAATGCGTGACTTTGAAACTATCGAAGCTGCTGTAACTGCCGCAGAAACAGGTCACCTTGTTATGTCTACTCTGCATACGACCGATGCGGCTTCCACCATCGACCGTATCATCGACGTTTTCCCTGCTCACCAGCAGCACCAGATCAGAACTCAGCTGGCATCGGTACTGGTCGGCATCTGTACACAGACACTTTGCCGTACTTTCGACGGCACAAGCCGTGTAGCTTGCTGTGAGATACTGAACGCTACCGACTCCATCAAGGCTATGATCCGTGATGATAAGGTACACCTGATCGGTTCTGCTATGCAGACAGGTCGTGCTGTCGGAATGCAGACTATGGATCAGGAGTTGGCTAAGCTGGTCAGAAACAGAGTTATTTCTAAGGAAGTTGCTCTTGAAAAGTGCGTAAACGCCAACGACCTCAACAGATATATCCAGCAGGGCTAATTTTAAGGACTAGCCTGTCCGATGTGAAGTCGGCGGGGATATATGCTGATATTAATGCAGTTTCACCTTTGCGGGGACAGTTTTTGTCCCCGCATTTTTTGCTTTTATAAGGTTTTGAATATCGGATATGTAATAACAATTGCTAAATGCAGATACATACAACTTGCAAATTTGTATTGCTTTGATTGACCAAATGTTGTGACAACTTATATGCGCAAAAAACGGTCGAAAGGGCGTAAAAAGGCGCTCGGGTGAGATATTTCTTTGAAGCGGACATGCCAATTATTGTCGGAGATATTCGCAAAAATTAGCTTGTAAGCGTGCGGGAAGTGTGCTATAATATTGTCATTGTGAAAATGTTGTCAATCTGGGATTTTCACACAAATTTTTAATCGGAGGGTCAAAAATGTCTGATGTAACAACCATCACACCCGAGCTGCTGGACAAAATGAACAGATATTGGGACGCTGTGAACTATCTTTCCGCAGGTCAGCTTTATCTGCTCGATAACCCGCTGCTCAGAGAACCGCTCAAAAAAGAGCATATCAAAAAGAAGATCGTAGGTCACTGGGGCACTGTTCCCGGTCAGAACTTCATCTACGTTCACCTCAACCGCGTTATCAAGAAGTATGATCTTGATATGATCTACATCTCAGGTCCCGGTCACGGAGGAAACTTCATGGTCGCAAATACTTATGTTGAGGGCTCTTATTCAGAGGTATATCCCAACATTTCAAGAGATGTTGAGGGCATGAGGAAACTGTTCAAGCAGTTCTCTTTCCCCGGCGGAATATCTTCCCACGTTGCACCCGAAACTCCCGGCTCTATCAACGAGGGCGGTGAACTTGGTTATTCTCTGGCACACAGCTTTGGTTCGGTTTTTGATAACCCCGATCTTATAACGGCATGCGTTGTGGGCGATGGTGAAGCTGAAACAGGTCCGCTGGCTACTGCATGGCATTCTAACAAGTTCCTGAACCCAGTTACCGATGGTGCGGTGCTGCCTATACTTCACCTGAACGGCTACAAGATCTCCAACCCCACTGTTTTCTCAAGAATTACCCATGAAGAGCTGGAGAGCTTCTTCAGAGGATGTGGCTGGAAGCCCTATTTCGTTGAGGGCAGCGACCCGATGGAGATGCACAGGAAGATGGCTGAAACTCTCGACACTGTTATTGAAGAGATCAAGACTATCCAGAAGGACGCAAGAGTCGGCGGCAAGACCGAAAGACCTATCTGGCCGATGATCGTATTCCGTTCACCAAAGGGCTGGACAGGTCCGAAGTGGGTAGACGGCAACGAGATCGAGGGCACATTCAGAGCGCATCAGGTGCCGATGGATATGTCACAGCCTGAGCACATGGCTCAGTTGGAGGAGTGGCTGAAAAGCTATCACCCTGAGAAGCTGTTTGATGAGAGCGGCAGACTTATCCCCGAACTGGAAGAGCTGGCTCCCACAGGCATCAGAAGAATGGGCGCTAACCCACATGCAAACGGCGGTCTGCTGCTGAGAGATCTAAGACTTCCCGATTTCCGCGACTACGGCATCGAAGTTCCCGCGCCGGGTGCTACCGAAGCGCAGGATATGATCGAACTGGGCGGCTTTGTAAGGGATATCTTCAAGCTGAATGCAGAGAGCAGGAACTTCCGTATTTTCGGACCTGACGAAACCATGTCGAACAGATTGGGCAAGGTATTTGAAGCTACCAAGCGCGACTGGAACGCTGACATGAAGGACAACGACGAGTTCCTTGCGACTGACGGTCGTGTAATGGACAGCTATCTTTCCGAGCATATGTGTGAGGGCTGGCTGGAGGGCTACCTGCTGACAGGTCGTCACGGTTTCTTTGCAAGCTATGAGGCTTTCATCAGAATAGTTGACTCGATGTTCTCGCAGCACGCAAAGTGGCTGAAAGTCACCAGTGAACTCCCCTGGAGGCAGAAGATAGCATCGCTGAACTACATTCTTTCTTCAAACGTATGGCAGCAGGATCACAACGGCTTCACCCATCAGGATCCCGGTTTCCTCGACCACGTTGCCAACAAGAAGGCAGATGTGGTAAGAATGTATCTGCCGCCCGACACCAACTGTCTGCTGAGCGTTTTCGATCACTGCATACGTTCCAAGAACTACGTGAACGTTATGGTCACTTCCAAGCACCCTCGTCAGCAGTGGCTGACTATGGAGCAGGCTGTAAAGCACTGCACACAGGGTATCGGCATCTGGGAGTGGGCTTCAAACGATCAGGGTCAGGAACCTGATGTGGTACTGGCATGCTGCGGCGACACCCCGACTCTTGAAGCGCTGGCGGCTGTCACCATAATGCGCAAGAACATGCCGAATGTAAAGATAAGATTTATAAACGTTGTTGACCTGTTCAAGTTACAGCCCAAGAGCAAGCACCCTCACGGACTGTCTGATGCTGAGTTCGATGCGCTGTTCACTAAGGACAAGCCCATAATCTTTGCATTCCACGGTTACCCAACACTTATCCACGAACTGCTTTACCACAGAAACAACCGCAATCTGTACGTTTGCGGCTACAACGAGGAAGGCACTATCACCACGCCGTTCGACATGCGTGTACAGAATGAGATAGACCGTTTCCACCTTGTTATGGAGATGCTGAAGCGTCTGCCGCAGCTGGGTAACACAGGTTCTTACCTGTACCAGATGATGCAGGACAAGCTGGTCGAGCACAAGCAGTACATTCACGAGGTCGGTCTTGACCTGCCCGAAGTACGCAACTGGAAATGGGACGTTTGATAATTCATAATTCATAATTCACAATTCATAATTATTGACATGTGATATAGTATGCTGCCCCTGCGGGATCGTTCTGCGGGGGCAGTTTTTAATTCATAATTCATAATTCACAATTCATAATTATTGGCTGGCGTAGTATACTGCGCTGACCAAAATAAAAACGGGCATCTTGCGATGTCCGTTTTTGGCTTATTTATCAGAAAAGCTGTAACTGGTCGGGGTCTTCGAGGTCTTTTGCCAGACTGCCTGCAACTGGTATGGTCTTGCTGCGGAACTTCGACAGCGTTTCAGCTTCTTCATCGCTGACGATGTAGGCTTTTTCTATCTTTGCATTCTTAGCCTTAAGGGTCATGACCTGAACGCCCTGAGTGTTTCTGGTGGTTTTTGGCAGAAGAAGTGCTGTATCGAAAAGCAGCGCCCTGCCGTTGGTCGTCCTCAGCATCACCTGTGCGTTGTCGTTCAGCTTGAGTATCGTCACAAGACCTGCCTTTTCGCAGTATGCGTTGGACAGCTTTTTGCGGTTGGTCTTTGTTTCGTAGGCGTTGAGCGGGACTTTTGCCGCCTTGCCGTTGTCGTAGACGAACAGCAGGTAGCCCGAATAGTCCATAGTTTCGACCATTGCCGAAAATCCCTCACCGCTGTCAAAGCCCAGCACTGCGGGGATATAATCACCGAGGTCGCTCGCTTTTGTGTTGCCGAATCTGCTTGCCTTAGCCTTGTACACTGCCGCCTTGTCGGAGAAGAACAGCAGTTCCGCCCTGTTTGAGGACTCTATCTCCGCCATCATGCGGTCGCCCTCTTTCAGTTTCTGGTCGCTTGCCATTCTCAATGACTGCATGGTACATTTCTTGAAATAGCCGCTCTCGGAGATGAACAGCTTGCATGGGTAGTCCTCTATCTCTTCCTCTTCTTCGACTTCTTCGATGTCGCTCTGGTAGAAGAACTGTGTTTTGCGTTCCTGACCGTAGTTCTTTATAACATCGTTCAGTTCGCTGATGATGACCTGTTTCAGCTTTTTCTCGCTGCCCAGTATCTCTTCCAGTTCAGCTATCTCTTTTTCGAGTCTTTCGGTATCGGCGGTGCGCTTTAAGATGTACTCGCGGTTGAGGTGGCGCAGTTTTATCTCAGCCACGTATTCAGCCTGTACCTCGTCAATGCCGAAGCCTATCATCAGGTTGGGAACGACTTCGCTCTCTTCCTCAGTTTCACGGATTATCTTTATTGCCTTGTCGATATCCAGCAGTATCTTGCCCAGACCTTTCAGCAGGTGGAGTCTGTCGCGCTTCTTTTTGAGGTCATAGTTTACCCTGCGTTTTACGCAGTCAAGCCTGAACTTTGTCCACTCGTCCAAGATCTCATACACGCCCATTACCTTAGGGTAGCCGTGTACCAGTATGTTGAAGTTGCAGGAATAGGTATCCTGCAAGGGGGTCAGCTTGTAGAGTTTCTGCATCAGCTTTTCGGGGTCAACGCCTTTTTTGATGTCAATACCTATCTGCAAGCCGTCGAGGTCTGTTTCATCTCTGATATAGGATATCTCCTTTATCTTGCCCGCCTTTACCAGTGCGATTATCTTTTCGATTATCGCTTCGATGGTAGTGGTGGCGGGTATCTCGGTGACCTCTATGCACCTCTCGTCGGAATTGTAGCGGTATTTTGCCCTCAGCTTTACCGAACCTCTGCCTGTGCGGTATATTTTGTCGAGTTCGGCTTCATCGTACAGCAGATAACCGCCGCCGGGAAAATCAGGACCTTTCAGTGTATCAAGTGCATTAGCATCGGGATCTTTCATCAGTGCGATGGCAGTTTCGCAGACCTCAGTGAGGTTGAAAGGGCAGACTGCCGAAGCCATCGAAACGCCGATGCCGACGTTTGCGTTTACCAGTATCGTCGGGAAAGTGGCAGGGAAGAGAGTAGGTTCGGTCATGGTGTTGTCGTAGTTCGGCACGAAGTCCACCGTTTCCTTGTCGATATCCCTGAAAAGCTCTTCGCAGATGGGTTCCAGCTTAGCCTCAGTGTATCGCGATGCCGCGTAAGCCATATCGCGCGAATAGGATTTGCCGAAGTTGCCTTTTGACTGCACGTATGGGTGCAGAAGTGCCTCATTGCCGCGCGAAAGTCTTACCAGTGTTTCATATATCGCGCCGTCACCGTGAGGGTTGAGTTTCATTGTCGCACCCACGATGTTTGCGCACTTTGTCAGCTTGCCCTTTATAAGACCCATCAGGTACATGGTGTAAAGCAGTTTTCTGTGGGAGGGCTTGAAGCCGTCTATTTCGGGGAATGCTCTCGATACGATGACGCTCATCGCATAAGGCATGTAGTTTTTTTCAAGGGTCTGGGTGATCTTCTGTTCAGCCACCAGACCCGCGCCCTCGATGTAAGCGTCCATCTTGGGGGCAGCAGCCTTTTTCTTAGGCTCTGCTTTTTTTCTTGCCATATTTTACTGTCCTTTCGTATTATGTAAAAGCTGTTATGCCATGTTAAGAAATGTCAGCCATTTCGAGATAGTCAGCGCCGTTATTTGTGATGAATTCTTTTCTGCCCGCCAGGTCATCGCCCAGAAGCATGTTGAACATCCACTGGGTCATCTCCACATCATCGGGGTTGACCTTGATAAGGCGGCGGGTTTCGGGGTTCATGGTGGTAAGGCTCATCATGTCGGCTTCGTTCTCGCCAAGACCTTTCGAGCGCTGTATGGTAAAACTCTTATCGCCTATCATTTTCAGTATCTTGTCCTTTTCGGGTTCGTCATAAGCGAAGTAGGTCTTGTCTTTGGTAGTTATCTCGAACAGCGGCGATTCTGCGATGTACACATAGCCCTTTTCGATAAGGGTAGGAGTCAGCCTGTACAGCATCGTGAGTATCAGTGTGCGTATCTGGAAGCCGTCAACGTCCGCATCGGTACAGATGACGACTTTGTTCCAGCGAAGATTATCGAGGTTGAAAGCCGAGAGGTCTTTCTTTTTGCCTGTATTTACCTCAACGCCGCAGCCCAGCACCTTTATGAGGTCGGTGATTATCTCGTTCTTGAATATCTTGTCATAGTCAGCCTTAAGGCAGTTGAGTATCTTGCCGCGAACGGGTATGACAGCCTGAAATTCCGCATCACGCGCCAGCTTTACCGAACCCAGCGCCGAGTCACCCTCCACGATGTAGAGTTCGCGCCTGCTCAGGTCTTTCGAGCGGCAGTCAACGAACTTCTGCACCTGATTTGACAGGTCTATGGTGCCCTGCAACTTCTTTTTAATGTTCAGCCTGGAAGTTTCTGCGCTCTCGCGGCTTCTCTTGTTGACAAGCACCTGCTCGGCAATTTTCAGCGCTTCATCAGGATTTTCGATGAAGTACACCTCAAGGTTGTGCTTTAAAAATTCGGTCATGCACTCCTTGATGAACTTGTTGGTTATCGCCTTTTTGGTCTGGTTCGCATAAGAAGTCTGTGTTGAGAAAGAACTTGATACCAGCACAAGGCAGTCAGCAACGTCCTGGAAGTTTATGGGCTTTTCGTTTTTGTTATACTTGTTGTTGTTTTTCAGATATGCGTTTATCTGCGAAGTGAAAGCGCTCCTCACCGCATCATCGGGCGAACCGCCGTGTGAAAGGAAGCTGGAGTTGTGGAAATATTCCAGCGTCTGCACCTTGTTTGAGAACACGAAAGACACGCCCAGCTTGACCTTGTATTCGTCCTTGTCGGCGCGGTCGCGTCCGCGTCTGTCGCCTGTGAAGTACTGAACGTTTGTCAGCGTATCTTCGCCCGCTATCTCCTTGACATAATCGGCTATACCGTTCTCATAGAAGAAAGTTTGCTCTTCAAAAGTGCCGTCATTTCTCTGCACCCTCAGCAGGAAAGTCACGCCGGGATTTACCACAGCCTGCTTTTTCATAACGTCTTCAAAGAACGACTTATCGATATTTATATCGGTGAAAACATCGAGGTCGGGTTTCCAGTGAGTGCGGGTGCCTGTTTTTTTCTGCTTTGTTTCTTCCTTTTTAAGACCGCCCTTGTTTTCGCCCTTTTCAAAATGCAGGTCGTACTTATAGCCGTCACGGAAGACCTCAACGTCCATATATTCTGACGAATACTGTGTGGCACATGCGCCCAGACCGTTAAGACCCAGCGCAAACGAATAGTTCTCGCCCGAATTGTTGTCGAACTTGCCGCCTGCGTACAGTTCGCAGTAGACCAGTTCCCAGTTATAGCGCTTTTCACGCTGATTATAGTCAACGGGGCAGCCTCGTCCGAAGTCCTGCACCTCGATGGAATTGTCATCGTACTTGGTCACGATTATCTTGTCGCCGTGACCCTCTCTTGCTTCATCTATTGAGTTTGAAAGTATCTCAAACACCGAATGCTGACAGCCGTCTATGCCGTCAGAGCCGAAAATTACCGCAGGACGCTTGCGCACACGGTCAGCGCCTTTCAGCATCGTAATATCGTCATTAGCGTAATCCTGTTTTTTGTTAGCCATTTCATAACCTCACATTATTAAATGTATCCCGATTTGGTCGTATATTTCTCCCCCCGCCGAAGGCTGTGGAGAAATACGAAATATGACTATCCCTTTAGCACACCAGCTGAAAATGCTGTAAACAAAAGGATAATTGAGCGCTCCATATCTTTCCCCCGCCTGCGGCGTGGGAAAGATATCCGCCAACCACTTTAAGTTCTGCTAGATCGCTGTTTTTTGTGGTGTGTCAGCGGGATAAGCATAATACGAAATAACAGCCATTCTGTATCATCAGCAATACACATAAAAATCGGGAATTGAATGTAAACAATTGTTCGTATTAAGTATAATTCAGCATACACAGTTATTATATCACACCTGACGGCATTTTGTAAAGACCCTTGTCAAAAAATTTACCTTTTTTAAAATATTATGATATACCCTGTTGTGGTGAAGAACGCTGTTCTGTTTTCGGTCTTGGGCTGACCCAAAAACGGCTGATACAGGGCAAAACGGGTATCGGCGCTGAGATAGCAGCTTGAGTGGGGAGGGTATCAGCGCGCGGCTGTGTTTGGTATAAGCGTAAATAAATGTACAGCAGAACAGAAATTATCCCCGCAAGTATGCAAGCCTTGCGGGGATATATGATATCAGACGTATTTTCTCGGTATCTTCTTTGAATTCTTTACATGTGCCGCGATGCTGGAAACATCGGTGATGTTTATTTTTCCGTTCTCGTCAACATCGGCGGTCAGCGGACCTCTGCCGTCCAGCTTTTTGATGCCCTTGACCTGTGCAGCAACTATGGAAACATCTATTATATTGATGGCACCGTCACGGTTGCAGTCGCCCAGCAACAGCGGCTTTACATCAACAGTGAACGATTTTTGCTGTATCTTTTTGGTATCGGTGACTTTAACTGTGTTGCTGTTTATCACATAGTCACGCGCCAGAATGGGGTCATCGAGCACCAGCTGGTAGGTCGATGGCTGAATGTTGTAGATGCAGTAGCCTTTCTGCGGGAACTCGAAGATGTTGTTTATCTTCTCGACACTTCGCGGAAGCTGAACCTGGCGCACAGAACCGCCGCCGCCGCCGATAGATGAATCATCGCGGAAGGTATAGTCATACTCCATATAAGCGGTGAGTTCATCTTCGCTTACCCACAGCTGAATGTTTCCGTCAGCATCGGGGATAGGTGCTGATATAGCTGCACCGCTGTAATACAGTGCCGAGAAAGTATTTACCGACTGGTCACCGCGAAGATCGTAATGGTAGGTCTTGCCGAATGCTTCTTTGTCGATCGTAAGGTCGCTGTTGCAAAAATCGGGAAAAGCCTCAGTGAAAGGTATTTTTACTTTCAGGTATGTGGTTTCGTGGTCGTATGCCTGACAGGTGTAACCGCCTGCGCGTCCGCCGTTGACACGAACATGATAGGTGCCCGGCTGTGCTTTGAACTTTACAGTCTTGCCTGCGACATTGCACATTCTCAATTCGTTGCTCTGCGGGTGGTCGCTTACAAGGTCGGCCGAAGAGATAGGTTCAAGCCAGAAATAGGTGGTCTTGTCGTTGTTGGTGGCATACTTGGCATCGGTATCCACCAGTATCGTATTTGCGGGGACAGTGACCTGATCGACTATGTTGAACTTGTTCTTGTCAGCATAATAGTAATAGTATTCGTCCTTGAATTGCAGGTAGTATTTGTCGCCGTTGATAACGCCGCCGCCGACTGCATTGTACATCTGACCTGTGGGTTCAACGCCCTTTATCGGGTCGGGAGTGAATAGGTCGTAAACATCGTCATATCTGTCATAGCTTGATGGGAACCATTTGGCATCGCTGACACTGTGGTAGCTTGAAAAATCAAAAGCGTGTTCATCAAGCACTTCAAGCCTGCTGTCACCGCCGCCGAATCTGGCGACCACATCGCCGCTGCTGTTTTTCAGCGCGAATTTCATATCGTCCATGTTAACTCCCTCGCCGGCTTTGACGATGAAGTTGAAATAAGGCTTGTTTACACGTACATCTATGACACTGTCGGGGTTTGAAACATCGACATCATAGTAATAAGCCGATACAGGCATCGTATTCAGCACCATCACAGCCGCCGCAGACAGTGCCGCAATTTTTCTTTTAAGCATGTTTTTACTCCTTTTCTTTTTTGACAAAAGATTTATCTAATACGAATATATGATACCACATTGTCAATGTCTTGTCAAGAGAAAAATCGGCAGTAACTTTAAAGATCGATTTTCGATGGATCAAGGATAAGAAGATACATAACACAGAAATGTTAATGCTTGTCAGATAATGTCAGTTTCCAAAATCTCAGCTAAAAAATAGGGTGATTTTGTACAGACCCCCACTTTACAAACGGACGGGCTTGTGTTATAATATGGGGAAGAATGTACAAAGGAGGACTTGATGTGCATAAGGCATACCTTATTCTTGAAAACGGCACTGTATTTGAGGGCAAGTCGTTCGGCGCTGAGGGCGAGGCTGTCGGCGAGATAGTTTTCACCACTGCGATGACAGGCTATCTCGAAACACTTACCGACCCCAGTTATTACGGACAGATCGTTGTCCAGACTTTCCCGCTGATCGGCAACTACGGCGTGATCCCCTCTGATTTTGAGTCGGACTGCCCCCATGTAAAAGCATATATTGTAAGACAATGGTGTCAAGAACCCAGCAACTTCCGCTGCGAGGGTGATCTTGACATTTTTTTGCGTAAAAACGGCATAGTCGGTCTTTACGGCATCGACACACGCCATCTCACCAGAATAGTGAGGGAACACGGCGTTATGAACGGCAAGATAGTCGCTTCGTATGACGGCACTGTACCTGAGGAGATAAAGGGCTACAGGATAATCGATGCGGTGAAGAACACCACCTGCGATAAGGAAGAAGTTTTCTCGCCTGAGGGTGAGGTAAAGCGCAGAGTAGTGCTGTACGATTTCGGCGCTAAGGCTAACATCTGCCGCTGTCTTGTGAAGAGAGGGTGTGAGGTCACTGTTGTACCCGCATACACAAAAGTGGAGCGCGTGAAGGAGATCGCTCCTGATGGCATAATGCTTTCAAACGGACCAGGCGACCCCGCTGAGAACACCGAGATAATCGAAGAACTGAAAAAGATAGCTGAACTCAAGCTGCCTACATTCGGCATCTGTCTGGGGCACCAGCTGCTTGCACTGGCACACGGCGCTAAGACCGAAAAGCTGAAATACGGTCATCGCGGTGCTAACCAGCCCTGCAAGGAGATAGCTACAGGCAGAGTTTATATCACTTCTCAAAATCACGGCTATGCAGTCGTCAATGACTCGCTGCCCGCTGGTGCTGAGGTCAGCTTTGTGAATGCTAATGACGGCACCTGCGAGGGTGTATGCTATACTGACGAACCCGCTTTCTCGGTGCAGTTCCACCCTGAGGCTTGCGGCGGTCCTCTCGATACAGGCTTCCTGTTCGACCGCTTTGTCGAGTTGATGGACGAGTACAAAAATGTTTAGAAAGGACAGATAAGATATGCCTTTAAATAATGAAATACGCCGCGTTCTGGTCATCGGGTCGGGTCCTATCGTTATAGGTCAGGCTGCTGAGTTCGACTATGCGGGCACTCAGGCTTGCCGCGCTTTGAAGCAGCAGGGTCTTGAGGTAATACTGATAAATTCCAATCCCGCCACCATCATGACAGACAATGCGATGGCGGATAAGATATACATTGAACCGCTGACACTTGAAACGGTCAAGAGGGTGATAATCAAAGAGCGCCCTGACAGTCTGCTGTCAACACTTGGCGGTCAGACAGGTCTTACCCTTTCGATGCAGCTGGCAAAAGAGGGCTTCCTTGAAAAGTACAATGTAAAGCTGCTGGGCGCTAACCCAGAGACCATCGACAAGGCTGAGGACAGACAGCTGTTCAAGGACACTATGGAGTCGATCGGTCAGCCCTGCATACCATCTAAGGTCGTAAATACTGTTGAGGACGCTGTGGCTTTCGCAAACGAAGAGGGCATCGGCTATCCGCTGATAATCCGCCCCGCATTCACTCTCGGCGGAACCGGCGGCGGAATCGTCAACAATGAAGAGGAACTTATCGAGATAACCAGAAACGGTCTGTACCTTTCGCCTATCACACAGGTTTTGGTGGAAAAGTGCATAGCAGGCTGGAAAGAGATAGAGTTCGAGGTGATGCGTGACTCTAAGGGCAACGTGATAACCGTCTGCTCGATGGAGAACTTTGACCCTGTGGGCGTTCACACAGGTGACTCGATAGTTATAGCGCCTGCGGTTACACTGGCTGACAAGGAGTATCAGATGCTTCGCTCGGCGGCGCTGAAGATAATCGACACACTGAAAGTGGAGGGCGGCTGTAACTGTCAGTTCGCGCTGAATCCCGAAACTTTCGAGTATGCTGTAATAGAAGTAAATCCCAGAGTTTCGCGTTCGTCGGCGCTGGCTTCAAAGGCTACGGGCTACCCCATAGCTAAGGTGGCGGCACAGATAGCTATCGGCTACACCCTCGACGAGATAAAGAACGCCGTAACAGGCAAAACTTACGCATGTTTCGAGCCTGCGCTGGACTATGTTGTTGTAAAGCTCCCCAAGTGGCCTTTTGACAAGTTCGTTTATGCAAAGCGCGAACTGGGCACACAGATGAAGGCAACGGGCGAGGTCATGGCGATAGGCACTACTTTCGAGCAGGCTATCATGAAGGCTGTGCGCGGCGCTGAGATAGGTCACGACTGCCTTATCTCGCCAAAGATGGCAGACCTCACCCTTGAAGAGATAAAGGACAAGCTGAAAAAGCCAAGTGATGAGAGGATATTCCTTGTATACGAAGCACTCAGGCGCGGCGTGAGCGTTGATGAACTTCACGCTGAAACTATGATAGATGAGTGGTTTTTGTACAAGCTGACAAAGCTCATCGACATGGAGAGGAAACTGGCTAAGGGCGATGTTTCAAAGGAAACTTACCTTGAAGCAAAGCGCATGGGCTACCCCGACAAGGTCATTGAGCGCATAAGCGGCGAACCTGTGAAAGAACACGCACATGCTGTCTTCAAGATGGTCGATACCTGCGCGGCTGAGTTTGCGGCTAACACACCTTACTTCTATTCGACATATGATGACGAGGACGAAGCGGAGGAATTTATCGCTGAGCAGAAGCAGAAGAAAGAAACTGTCATCGTATTCGGTTCGGGTCCTATAAGGATAGGACAGGGCATCGAGTTCGACTATGCGTCGGTACACTGCGTATGGGCGCTGAAAGAACACGGCTATGATGTTGTAATAGTCAACAACAACCCCGAAACTGTTTCCACCGACTTTGATACCGCTGACAGGCTGTATTTCGAGCCGCTGACCGATGAAGATGTTATGAACATAATCCGCGTTGAGAAGCCCGCAGGCGTTGTTGTGGCTTTCGGCGGACAGACGGCTATCAAGCTGACAAAGCACCTCAATGAGAACGGCGTGAAGATACTGGGCACACCTCCCGATTCGATAGATGCGGCTGAGGACAGAGAGCGCTTTGATGAGCTGCTGGAAGAACTGCACATCAAGCGTCCTGAGGGCTTCACGGTAATGACCTGTGAGGAAGCGCTGGAAGTTGCTGACAGGATAGGCTATCCTGTGCTGATGCGTCCATCTTACGTGCTGGGCGGTCAGAACATGATAATCGCATTCAACGAAGCAGATATTAAGGAGTACATGGCGATCATACTCGATCAGGGCATCGAGAACCCTGTGCTGATAGACAAGTATCTGATGGGTATCGAACTGGAGATAGATGCTATCTGTGACGGTGAGGATATACTCATACCGGGTATCATGGAACATATCGAGAGAACAGGTATACACTCGGGCGACTCGATAGCTGTTTACCCCGCATGGAACGTTTCCGACAGGCTGATAGACAAGGTAGTTGACTGCTCGAAGAGATTGGCGCTCTCGCTGAAAACGAAGGGTCTTGTCAACATACAGTACCTTATCTACGAGGACGAACTTTATGTCATCGAGGTAAACCCGCGTTCTTCAAGAACTATACCGTACATCTCAAAAGTTACGGGCGTGCCGATGGTAGACCTTGCAACAAAAGCTATGCTGGGCGAAAAGCTGAGAGATATGGGCTACGGCGTGGGTTTGCACCCGAATTCGCCTTATGTTGCGGTAAAGGTGCCTGTGTTCAGCTTTGAGAAGCTGATAGGCGTTGACAACCATCTGGGACCTGAAATGAAGTCAACAGGCGAAGTACTGGCAGTTTCAAGTTCGCTGGAAGAGTCGCTGTACAAGGGTCTGACTGCGGCAGGCTACAAGCTGGAACAGAAGGGCGGCGTGTTCATCACGGTGCGTGACTCCGATAAAAAGGAGATACCTCAGACCGCGAAGATGTTCTCGGATCTGGGCTTCAAGATATACGCTACTGAGGGTACTGCGAGGGTACTGCACGATCACGGCATCAAGGCGGAAGCTGTCAAGAAGATACACGAGAGTGATGAAAACACCCTGACCCTTATCGAGAGCGGCAAGGTAAACTACGTTATCTCCACATCTTCAAAGGGACGCATACCGTCAAGAGATTCTGTTAAGATAAGAAGAAAGACGGTCGAGTGGAACATACCATGCCTGACTTCGATAGATACCGCGAACGCTATCGCGGCTTCCATAAGAAGCAAGTACAATGAATCGAACACCGAGATAGTCGATATTAACAACATGCGCCGCGAAAAGACCACACTGCACTTCACAAAGATGCACGGCTGCGGCAACGACTATGTATACTTCAACTGCTTTGACCGCATGATAGATAACCCTGAGGGCTTTGCGCTGAACCTGTCTGACAGGCATTTCGGCGTGGGCGGTGACGGTGTTATACTGGTATGCCGCTCTAAGGTTGCTGACGGCAGGATGAGAATGTTCAACCTTGACGGTTCGGAGGGCAGGATGTGCGGTAACGGCATACGCTGTGTTGCAAAGTTCATGCGCGATAACGGTCTGGTAGACCGCGACAGAATGACCATCGAAACGCTTTCGGGCATAATCAAGGTAAAACTCAGCAGGCATTACGGCGAGGTAAACGGCGCTACTGTTGACATGGGCGCGGCTATACTCGAACCTGAGAGGATACCATGCACACTTCCTGCTGACGAAAACGGCAGAGTTGTTGACAGGGAAGTTGAGATAGCGGGCGAGAAGCACCGCGTTACATGCGTATCTATGGGCAACCCTCACTGCATCGTCTTTATGAACAATATCGATGATATGGAGATAGAGAAGATAGGTCCGAAGTTTGAGCATGACCCGATATTCCCTGAGAGGGTGAACACCGAGTTCATCAAGGTGATAGACAGCCACACACTGAAAATGCGTGTATGGGAGCGCGGTTCGGGCGAAACATTCGCATGCGGCACAGGCGCTTGTGCGGCAGTGGTGGCGGCAGTGCTGAACGGTTACTGCCCGATGAATGAGGAAGTCACTGTTATGCTGCGCGGCGGCAACCTGACTATCCGCTACACTGAGGACACAGTCTACATGACAGGCGAAGCTGTCACTGTGTTCGAGGGAGATATAAGAGTTTGATATCAGCATTCAGCCCGCTCGTTTCAGCGGGCTGAATTTCGATATATAAGAGAACATTATGGAAAGATACAGAGTTGAGATGATAATAGCGGGCGCATTGCTGTTCCTGCCGGGTGCGGCTATGATAGCGCTGAACTATTATCTGATATACGCGGGCAGAAAAATGCGGAAACTGCCAAAAGAAGAGCGCAAAAGACTGCCGTCGGGTGCGCCGTTTTACGGCGGTATGCTGTGTGCGCTGGGGCTGATAGTGGCTTTTGGCATAAAGCGGGTATGGCTGTGGGTGATACCTCTTTTGGCTGACCCCGGATGTGTCGGCGGGCTGGCTCTGTCTTTGTTTCTGGAATATCTGCCCGATATAAAGCAGAAGTTCAGAAAGAGGGAGAAATAGAGGATACGTGCTTTTATAGCAATCCAACTTTTTAAATTCACAAAATTCAGTCGCAAAAGCTGGGATCTATGGGTTTTGTGACTGGATTTTGTCTGAAATTTAAGGCGGATTGCTATAGTGATCTGTTTTTCTGTACGGATAAAAAGTGGGAACAGCTGTGGGCTGTTCTCTTTTGTGTGATGGTTAGTTTTGTATAACCAAATTGACAAAAAGCGCTTGCTATTTCGCGAAAAGCGTGGTATAATAGTAGTGCATCTTTTATAATTCATAATTTATAATTCATAATTCATAATTATTGGCAGGGGCGGAAGATCTGTGCGTTTGAAATTTTGGGCGAAATGCCCGTGTTTGGACTGTTTACCAAATTGAAGGGCGCTGCCCCTCAAACTCTCCGCAAGCCCTACGGCGGCGGGCTTGACCGAACGCTTTGACTCGCGCTTTACTTTGTTTGCGGCACTGTTATGCTGATAATTATGAATATGGTTATCCCGCTGACACACCTCAAAAAACAGCGATCCGGCAGAACTTAAAGTGGTTGGCGTATATCTTTCCCCCACCGCATTTCAGCCGTTGTGCTAAAGGGATAGTCATAATTATGAATTATGTATCAGCAAAGTTCAAATGTAAATATTATCTCCCAATTTTGATGTGGATTGATGATGATACAAAATGGCTGTTCTTTCGTATTGTTCCCCCGCCTTCGGCGTGGGAACAATACACAACCCAATTGGGATAATATTATAAATCGTAAAGGAGAATTGACATGAGCGAAGAAAGAATACCAAAGAGGTCGGAAGTTGCCCGCGAGAATACTTGGGCGATAGAAGATATTTTTGCTACAGATGAGGCGTGGGAGACTGCGCTGGAAGAACTGAAAAAGTTCCCCGAAAGGATAGCTTCTTACAAAGGAAGACTGGCTGAGAGCGCTGACACTCTGCTGGGATATCTGAAAATGTGTGATGAGATATCCGTTGCCTGCGATGCGCTGGGCAACTACGCACAGCGCAAGTCCGATGAGGACACTGCCGTTGCAAAGTACCAGAGTTACACAGGTCAGCTGATGAATGTGTATGTGGCGATAAATTCAGCGGGCAGTTTTGAAACGCCCGAACTTATCGCGATACCCGATGAAACGCTGGACGGCTTCTACAAGGCGAACAAAGACCTTGAACTCTACCGCCATCACCTCGACCGCATACGCCTGAAAAAAGAACATGTTCTGTCGGAAGCTGAGGAAAAACTCCTTGCCATGACAGGCGAGATGGGCAATTCTGCCGAGAATATCTACGGCATGTTTGCTGATGCTGACCTTAAATTCGATGATGCTGTTGACAAGGACGGCAAAGCGCATCAGGTAACTCACGGCAGTTATATACCGCTGGTGAAGAGTACCGACCGTGTGCTGAGAAAGTCGGCTTTTGAGTCGATGTATAAAAGCTACGGCACATTCAGGAACACCTGCGCCGCTACGCTGAATGCTCAGATAAAGGCGGTGAACTTCTATTCGCAGGCGAGAAAGTACGGCTCTTCGCTTGAGGCGGCGCTGTCTGCCAACGAAGTTCCCACTGAGGTATATACCAACCTGATAAAGGCAGTACATGACAACATGCACTATATGTATGACTATGTGGCACTGCGCAAAAAACTGCTGGGCGTTGACGAACTGCATTACTATGACCTCTACACACCTATCGTTTCAGACTTTGAGATGAAGGTGACATTTGAAGAGGCTAAGGAAACAGTGCTGAAAGCGCTTGCGCCGATGGGAGAGGAATATCTTGCAATACTGCGCGAGGGCTTTGAAAACCGCTGGATAGATGTTTACGAGAACGAGGGCAAAACAAGCGGCGCTTATTCTGCGGGTGCAAGGGTACACCCTTATGTTCTGCTGAATCACAAGGACACCCTTGACTGCATGTTCACGCTGGCGCACGAGATGGGTCATGCGATACACTCATATCTCTCCAACAAGAACCAGCCTGTGGTATACAGCGATTATGTGATATTCGTGGCAGAAGTGGCTTCGACCTGCAACGAAGCACTGCTGATGCAATACCTGCTGGCGCACACCGATGACAAGAAGGAAAAGGCATATCTGATAAACTATTTCCTCGAACAGTTCCGCACAACACTTTACAGGCAGACCATGTTCGCTGAATTTGAACTGAAATGCAATGAGATATGTGCATCGGGCGACTCGCTGACTGCTGACACTCTCTGCGAGATATACGGTGAACTGAACAAGCTGTATTTCGGTGACGGTGTGGTGCTTGACGAAGATATCAAGATGGAATGGGCGAGGATACCGCACTTCTATTACGACTACTACGTTTACCAGTATGCAACAGGCTATTCTGCGGCGATAGCGCTCTCACAGAGGATACTGAAAGAGGGTGCGCCCGCTGTTAAGGACTACATTGAGGGATTCCTCAGCGGCGGTTGTTCGACCGACCCGATATCTCTGTTGAAGAGGGCAGGCGTGGATATGTCCACCACAAAGCCTGTCACCGATGCGCTTGCACTGTTCGGTGACCTGATAAAGCAGATGGACGAGCTGGAGGGCTGAGGTGGCAAATATCATCGAGGTCACTGACCTCGCCGCGCCCGAACTTGCGCCATACACTGACACTGCCGAACTCGGCTTGAAAGCGGCGGGCATATTCGTGGCGGAAAGCCCGAAAGTCATAAGAACGGCGCTGGACGCAGGCTTTGAAGCAGTTTCGATGCTGGCAGAAAAGAAGTATGTAAGCGGTCAGGCGGCAGACATCATCGCGCGGCTGGGCGATGTACCTGTCTACACCGCCGACAGGGAACAGCTGACGAAGATAACGGGCTTCAAGCTGACACAGGGGGTGCTGTGCGCCATGAAGCGCCGCGCTATGCAGGCGTTTCCCGAAAATGCAAGGCGCATCGCGGTGCTGGAGGATATAATGAACCAGACCAACATCGGCGCGGTGTTCCGCTCGGCGGCGGCTATGGGAATTGACGGCATACTGCTGACCGACGGCTGTTCCGACCCGCTTTTCAGGCGCACTATCCGTGTCAGCATGGGGACGGTCTTTCAGATAGCGTGGAGATATGCGGGGACTTCCGACAGCGGCTATATAGAAAAGCTGAAAGCTGACGGCTGGCTGACGGCGGCTATGGCACTGCGGGACGACACTGTGAGTATAGCGGACGAGCGTCTGAAAAACGCGGAAAAACTTGCAATAGTGCTGGGTACAGAGGGTGACGGTCTGCGGGAAGATACCATTTCAGCCTGCGACCTTACCGTAAAGATACCGATGGCACACGGCGTTGACTCGCTGAACGTTGCGGCGGCAGGCGCAGTGGCTTTCTGGGAAACAAGATGTACTGATGAAAAATGATAAGATCGGAGCATGGAAAAATGCTCCGATTTTTTTGAAAACTTTTTTTGCAAAAGGTCTTTATTTTTTGTGAAAAATGTTGTATAATGAAGTGTGAAGTATTTTGGTCTGCAAGGAGGTATTATTATGGCGACCTATAAGGTTATTATAATGGGTAAGGAGTATAATCTTACCAGTGAGGAGAATAAGGACTATACGGAGAAGCTGGCGGAGGCACTCGACAAGCGTATACGCACCATGCGCGCAAGATTTTCCAGCCTTTCTGTCACTGACTGTGCTGTGCTGACTGCCCTTGACTGTATGGACGAACTGGGTCAGCAGAACCGCAATATCGACAATATACGCACCCAGATAAAGGATTATGTTGACGATGCGGGCAGGGCGAGAAATCAGGCAGCTGCCGCTCAGCGTGAGATAAAGGCTCTCAAAGAGAGGGTGGAACAGCTGGAAAAGGAACTGGCAGAGCGCACGAATTTCGGCTCATCAAATAATGTGGGCGAAGCTGTCAGTGCTGTGGATATACTTAAAGGCGATATCGAGGCGGCGATAGGCGAGAAGTCATCTGTGGGGGCAGAAGATATCAGCGCTGTTACCAGTGCCGCACAGAAACCGCTGAACCTTGCGGGCAATTATGCAGGCGGCGGGAGCAATAAGTAATGGCTGAGATACTTGCACCCTGCGGCTCGTTTGAAGTGTTGCAGGCAGCCCTCAGGGCAGGCTGCGATGCGGTCTATCTTGGGGGCGAAGATTTTTCTGCAAGGCAGAACGCGGTGAATTTCACCAATGAAGAGATAGAGCGGGCTGTCTATGAGTGCCACAGGCGCGGCGTCAAGCTGTACCGCACCATCAACACGGTGCTGTTCGATGAACAGCTTGAACAGTGCATGGCGGCGGTGGAACACTGCGCTAAAGTCGGCGTGGACGGCATCATCACACAGGACCTGGCGCTTACCGAGATTGCACGCCGATGCTGTCCCGAACTGCCGATACACGCATCTACGCAGATGACGGTGCATACCGCCTGCGGGGTGGAACTGACAAAAAAACTGGGCTTCAAGCGCACTGTACTTTCACGCGAACTGCCGCTGGATATTATCCGCGAACTGTCAGCGCTTGGCATCGAAACTGAGGTGTTCGTGCATGGGGCGCTGTGCATGTCGGTGTCGGGGCAGTGCTATATGAGTGCGGTGATAGGTTCGCGCAGTGCCAACAGGGGGCTTTGTGCGCAGGCTTGCCGTCTGCCGTGTAATGCGGGCGGAAGAGGAAAAGAGCGCTACGATCTATCGCTGAAAGATATGTCATACTGCGATGAACTGCGCGAGATAGTTGCGGCGGGGGTAAGTTCGCTGAAGATAGAGGGCAGAATGAAGCGCCCCGAATACGCCGCTGCCGCCGTTGACAGCTGTAAACATGCGCTGAACGGAGAGCCTTACGACCGCCGCACACTCGAAGCGGTGTTTTCGCGGGGCGGTTTTACTGACGGTTATCTGCACCACAAGCTGGGGGCAGATATGTTCGGCATGCGCACAGGTGAAGATGCGGCGGCAGGCGCAAAAGCATTCCCGAAGATACATGAACTTTACCGCGCTGAGGACAAGCGCTCAGCCCTTAAATTTGAACTTTTCGTCAGTGACGGCGAAGAGATAGCGCTGACTGCCGAAGATGACGATGGCAACCGTGTCACCGAGAAAGACCCTGCACCCTCAAAAGCCGAGAACCGCGCCCTTGACAGGGAACTTGCGGAAAAACAGCTTTCAAAGCTGGGCGACAGCATATACACATCAGCGGGGGTAGTCTGTCATATAGGTGAGGGGCTGTATGTCAGCCCGAAAGCACTCAACGACCTGCGCCGCCGCGCGTGCAGGGATATGGACGAACTGCGTGCTAAGGTCAACGGCAGGGAAGTCGGCTTTGAAAAGGCGGATATTCTGGACTTTGAAGAGTATCACGGCGGCGGCAGGACTCTGCGGGCAAGCGTGACAACGCTCGAACAGCTGGCGGCTGTTTCACCCGAAGATGTGGAATTTTGCGCTGTCCCGCTGAATATCGCGGTAAAGGCGGCTGAGGTATTTCCTGCCGAAAAGCTGGCTGTCTGTCTGCCGAGATTTACTTTTGATGAAAAGTCGGTGATAAACCGTACAAAGCTGGCGCAGTCGGCAGGCATCACACGCATTTACGCTGCTAATCTCGCACATGCTGAGATAGCTGAACGGCTGGGAATGACTTTCCACGCGGGATTCGGATTTAATCTGACCAATTCCTGTGCGCTGAATGTGGCGAAAAAGCTGGGCGCGGCTGATGCTGTTGTCAGCTTTGAACTGAGAGCCGTTCAGATCGCACGCCTGAAAAAGCCCTTGCCTGTCGGCGTTTACGCTTATGGCAGGCTTCCGCTGATGCTGACGGCTAACTGCCCCATATCGGCGGCGGTGGGGTGCAAAAGCTGTACAAAAAAAGTCACCGACCGTACAGGCAGAGAATTTCCTGTGCGCTGTTCGCGCAAAGAGGGCTACGTGGAGATACTCAACAGCGACACCCTCTACATGGCAGACAAGATCGGTGACTTCGGCAAAGCTGATTTCCTGATGCTGGACTTTACCGATGAAAGACCCGCACAGGTGCGCCGCATCATTGATGAATATTCCATCGGCGGACTTGGCCGCCCCGACAAGATCACTCGCGGGCTTTACTATCGCGGTGTGCAGTAAGGAGAAAGCTATGAAACTTCTATTCAAAAAACTACGTGAAAATGCGGTGATACCCGCTTACCAGACCGAATTCAGCGCAGGCATGGATCTGACTGCCTGCCTTGATGCGCCGCTGACCATCGCGGCGGGGGCGACTGAAAAAGTCCCGACAGGTCTGGCGGCAGAACTTGACGGCGAGAAAAACGCCGTTCTGCTGATCTATGCACGCAGTTCCCTCGCAACAAAGCTGGGACTTGCGCCTGCAAACTGCGTTGGTGTGGTAGACTGGGACTATCGCGGCGAACTGATAGTCGCACTGCACAATCATTCCGACAAGCCGCAGACAATCAATGCGGGCGAGCGCATAGCGCAGTTGGTGGTAACACCCATCTTCCGTCCCGAAGTCTGTGAAGTGACCGAACTTTCGGATACCGAACGCGGCGCGGGCGGGTTTGGTTCGACAGGCAGATAAAACCGGGAGAACAGTCGGATATTTTCTTCACCCGCCGCAGGTGCGGGAAGGAAAGCCGCAGATAAATGCACAAAAAAGCGGACAGGTCAATGCCTGTCCGCTTGATTTTTAGCAAATTCTCGGCAGAAGTTCGCCGCCCGGCTGAGGCAGCATCGTCTGTGCGCCTATCTCGGTCTCCATAACGACTCTTCCTGCGTTATCGGCGGTTATCTCGCCTATTATCGCCGCATTCTTAGAATACTTGCCCTCGCGCAGTTTCTCGACCAGCGCGGGCGCTTTGTCTTTCGGGGCGATTATGACAAGTCTGCCCTCACAAGCAAGGTAGAGGGGTTCAAGACCCAGCATGCCGCAAACGCCCTTAACTGCGGGGTCTACGGGTATGTCAGCCGCATTAAGGCGAACGCCCACGCCGCTCTGCTCGGCTATCTCGTAGAGGACTGTACCCACGCCGCCGCGTGTGGCATCGCGTATGGTGTGTATCTCGTTGGTGACGGTGTAAAGGCTTTCGACTGTTCCCCAGAGCGGTGCGCAATCGCTGTCAACATCAGCATCTATGCCATATTCGTCACGCGCCAGCAGGATAGTACAGCCGTGTCTGCCCACATCGCCCGTCACGATAACAGCATCACCAGGCTTTGCGTAAGTGCCTGAGGTGTCTGCATTGTCCATTATTTTACCGATGCCTGTGGTGGTTATGAATATCTTATCCACCTGACCCTTGCCTGCGACTTTAGTATCGCCTGCAACTATCTTAACGCCGACTTCGTTGGCGGTCTTTTCCATCGAAGCCGCTATCTCTTCCAGCTTGTCAAGTGGGAAGCCTTCTTCGATGACGAAAGCGCATGTCATGTAGAGGGGCTTTGCGCCCATGCAGCTCAGGTCGTTTACTGTGCCGCAAATGCTGAGTTTGCCGATGTTTCCGCCATTGAATTCAAAAGGCGAAACGATGAAGCCGTCGGTGGACATAGCCAGTCTGCCCTCGCCCATGTTCAGCACAGCCGCATCGTCTGCGGTGAACTGCGGGTTCGAGAAGTGCGCCTTGAATACCTGATCTATCAGTTCGGAGGTCTGTTTTCCGCCCGCGCCGTGTGCCAGTGTTACTGTTTTTTCTGCCATTTCAATTTACTCCTTTATGCTGTTGTACGATAAAGTGTACTTTCGCTAGTGATTTTTTACTGCCGTTTTATCCATGAAGTCTGTTTATACTCCGCCGTACTGATAATAAGCCGCGCAAGCGCCCTCGTCCGATACCATGCAGGCACCGACAGGGTGTTCGGGGGTACAGACTTTGCCGAATACCTTGCAGTCGCTTGGCTTGCATTTACCCTGCAAAACTTCTCCGCAGCGGCAGGCTGGGTTCGGCTTGCCTGTTATCTTCGGCATGCCGAATTTTTTGCGCGCATCGAACTCTGCGAACTCATCACGCAGTTTCATGCCCGACATGGGTATCACGCCCAGACCGCGCCATTCGGTGTCGCAGGGTTCCATCACGCGCTTTACCAGTTCACGCGCTGAGGGATTGCCTTCTGCCTTGACAACGCGGGGGTAGCAGTTTACAAAGAACGGCTCGCCCTTTTCGGCGTTCACCAGTATGACAGCCAGCGCTGTCAGCAGTTCGCTTGCGGTGAAGCCCGCAACTACACCCGAAACTCCGCGCTTTTTCAGTTCTTCGCATATCTCTGTGCCTGCTATGGCATTGACATGTCCCGGATAGAGAAAAGCATCTGCACTGCCCTCAAGGGCGTTGTAGGCGTTTGGCATGGTCTTGTTGGCGGTCAGCAGTGAGAAGTTTTTAAGCCCCTCTTTCTTTGCTGTTTCCACTGCAAGACATGCCGACGGCGTGGTGGTTTCAAAGCCCACCGCCAGAAAAACTATCTGTTCATCGGGGTTCTGCCGCGCCATTTCGACTGCGTCCAGCGGCGAGTAGACAGGTCTTACCTGCGCACCCTTAGCCCTTGCGCCCGCCAGCGGCATCTCAGTGCCGGGTACACGTATCAGGTCACCGAAAGTGGTGATGATACAGCCCTTTTCCAGCGCCAGCCAGATAGCTTCGTCGATGAAGCCGACAGGTGTCACGCATACGGGACATCCCGGTCCCGATATAAGTTCAACATTTTCGGGCAGAAGTTTCCTCAGACCCAGCCTGAATATCTCGTGGGTGTGGGTGCCGCAGACTTCCATTATCCTCAGCGGTCTGCCCTTATAATTTGTGATAATGTCACGCGCTTTTTTAGCCTGTTCGTTCATAACAAATTCTCCATTACATCGTTAGCTTCGTCTTCATCGCTCTCGGTTATCTTCGCGATGGCAACGCCTGCGTGTACCATCACGTAATCGCCGGGTTCAAGTTCTTCCAGCAGGTCGGCGCTTACCTCGCGCTTTGCGCCGTTCGCATCTATCAGCGCAGTGCCGTCCTTAACACTTACTACTTTTGCAGATAAACCAACACACATTTGAATTTCCTCCTTATTTTCTGATGTGATATCCCACACCATATCAAACAACTTTTCAGTGGGTATTGTTGATAGTTGGCGCTTTTCTTCCTTCCACCACAGGCGGAGGAAAGAAAACACCTTGATAAATGTTCCTTATCAGACGTTGTATATGCCGTAAGCCGCCTGACCCAGCGCTATGCCGCCGTCGTTTGGCGGTACAAGACTGTGGGTCAGCACACTGAAGCCTGCATCGCTCAGCCTGTCACAGCACAGCCTCGTCAGCAGTCTGTTCTGAAAGACACCTCCGCTGAGGGCGGCTGTTTTCAGCCCCGTGTCAGCGCTTATCTTCACACAGGCGGCAGTCACCATGTCAGCCAGCACCGCATGGAACGTGTATGCCAGCGCCCCAGCCTGACAGTCTGCAAGCCTGCGTTCGGCAATATCCGCCGCCAGCACCATAGTGCAGAGGGTCACATAGTCCTCGTCCGCTTTTATGAGTTTTTCGGGCTTGCGGTAGTTATCCGCGATGGCGGGGTGCTTTTCAAGATACTTCTCAGCCTCGCACATCAGCGCGGTGGAAGCCTCACCCTCAAAAGTCGAAGTCCTGACAATGCCCAGTATGGCAGATACCGCATCGAACAGCCGCCCGCAGCTTGTGGAGCGCACGCTGTTAAGACCTTTCTCAGCCATCGCTTTTTGCAGTTTGTACTCGTTAGTTTCGCAGATGCCCAGCTTGCGGCAGAGTATCTCTCCGCCGTCACCGAAAGCGTCCCTCAGCAGTGCCGAAGCGATGCGCCAGCCCTCTTTCGATGAAAGGTCGCCGCCCGTCTGTATGAACGGCTTGATGCTTCCCACGCGCCTGTAGGCTTTGTAGCTGCATACCATCAGTTCGCCGCCCCAGATCGTGCCGTCATCGCCGTAGCCTGTGCCGTCAAAGCTGACACCTATCACCTCGCCCTCATAGCCGTTCTCAGCCATGCAGGAGAGTATATGCGCGTAGTGGTGCTGGACTTTCAGCAGGGGAATGCCGCGCTTCTGCGCTATTTCCTCAGCCACCCGCACTGTGTTGTACTTAGGGTGCGTGTCACAGACTATGACCTGCGGTTCGGCTTCCAAAAGACCGCACATGCGCTCGGTGCTTTCTTCCAGCGCCTTGACGGTGCGTATATCAGCCATGTCGCCCACATAAGGCGAGGGGTAAAGCAGGTCGCCCCGCGCTATGCAGAAGCAGTTTTTCAGTTCGCCGCCGATGGCAAGCACCTGCCTGTTATCCTTATTTTTCAGCATGAACGGCAAGGGCGCAAATCCCCTCGAACGCCGTATCATGTAGGGTCTGCCGAACAGCCAGTCGCAAACGCTGTCGTCAGCCCGCAGAAGTATCTGCCTGTTATGCGAAAGCATTATGTCGCAGAAGCCGCCTATCTCTTTTTGCGCATCTTCGTCATTTCGGCAGATGGGTGCGCCGCGCACATTTCCGCTGGTCATCACCAGACAGTCGCTGAACTGTATCCCGTCAGGGTAGTCGAAAATAAGCATCTGCACAGGTGCGTATGGCAGCATCACTCCGACTGTCGTGTTGCGGGGGGCTATCAGTTCGCTGATGGTGGTGGTACTGCGCTTTTTCAGAAGCATTATGGGCTTCTGCCAGCCTGTGAGATATTCCTCCTGTCCCGCGCGGACATGACATTCGCGCCGTACAGTGCCGATGTCTTTCATCATCAGTGCGAACGGCTTTGCTGGGCGCTTTTTGAGTTCTCTCAGCCTTGCCACCGCATCTTCATTGTGCGCATCACAGCACAGGTGAAAACCGCCTATACCCTTTATTGCCGCTATCTTTCCCTCCATGATGGCGCGGCGCACTTCTGTTATCGCTGCCCCGCCGCGAATATCTGTGCCGACTATATACACCTCAGGTCCGCATTCGTTACAGCAGACAGGCTGTGCATCGAACCGCCTTGTGGACGGGTCGTGATATTCTGCGGCGCATTTTTTGCACATCGGGTGTTCACGCATGGTGGTGCGCTCGCGGTCGTATGGCATGGTGTCCAGTATTGTCAGGCGAGGACCGCATTGTGTGCAGTTTATAAACGGGTGAAGATATCTCCTGTCCGTTTTATCGAACAGTTCTGCCCTGCACTTATCGCAGGTCGCAATATCGGGCGAAACGAATATATCGCCGTACTCCTTTTCACTCTCGATTATCTCAAATCCCGAAAACTCGGTGTACTCGGCTTCGCTTATATCAACACTCAGCACCATCGCCCTTTCGGGCGGTTCATGCTTTATCCTGTCAGCGAAAGTGTAAAGCGCTTCTTCCTCGCCTGTAGCAATAATATCCACATACGAACCCTTGTTAGCCACCGTACCGACCAGCCCAAGTTCTTCTGCCGCCACCGCCGTGAACGGTCTGAAACCCACGCCCTGCACTATGCCGAAAGCGCGTATATTAACGGTTTTTCTCATTTTAGTTGCTCCGTATCAAAACATTTTTCCCGACACTGCGAAGTGCGGCAGATCTATCCATTCGCCGCCGAAGTCGGGCAGTGCCCTTTTAAGACTGATATCTCCTATTATCCTCTCAAAGCCCATCGCCTTCTGAGCGAAGTCCTCTTCGTCAGCTATGTGGAAGTCGCCCGCCTGTGCCGCACTTTCGTCCAGCTTGAAGAAAGTTCCGCAGACACCGCCGCCGATGATTTCGCGCACCGCGTTCGCCGTGAACTGCTGGTGTATTATCAGCGTCTTTTCCGCAGGTGCGAGCGCTTTCAGCTTGTCCTCATATCCTTTCGGTATCGGACAGCCGTGTGCTGTCACATCAAGCCCGAATCTTTCTTTAAGATAAGCCCCCGCTTTCATGCCCGAAGGCGCTGTCACGAAAACTTTCTCGAACCGCGATATGTTCTTTATCTCATCTAGTCCGCTGTCAAGCCCGATGCACTTTACCTCATCAAAGCCCTCAGCCTTTATGACTTCTGTTATCCTGTCAGCTTTGGCAAAGCCTGTGTTGAGGGGTGTCGCGCCTATCACGGCGGCAGTGCCTTTTTCTGTGGGCAGTTTATCCTGTGCAAAACGCTTGAACAGCGCCAGATATGCGTCCTCTTCGCCCTTGTCGTACAGCTTTGTGCCGTCACAGGGCACGCATATACAGTGAACTCCTGTTTTCTTTTCTGCCATGCGTTCTATGGCTTTGTAGTCGGTGGCGATAACAGCGGGTACAGGTGTGCCCACCACTGCGGTGAACGCTCTTCCAAGCTGTTCCTGCGCACGCGCCAGCTTTGCCACAAGGCGGTCATCTCTGCCCAGTATGGCGTCCATATCTCTCAGCCCCGCACTCAGCAGTGCCGACTTTTTGGTGAACCATCTCGGTTCGTCAAAACCGCAGACATTACCCGCACAGCCGCCCGCATCACATATGACCGTTATGCCGCCCAGTTCGTAAAGCACCGAACATGCGCCCGAATCATCGGGGGCAAGGGGAGAAATAAATCTCAGCAGTTTTTTCATCACTTACCCTCCTTTTCAAGTGCTTTTGAAAGCTGTTCTGCCAGAAGTGACACGCCCTCATAACCGAAAGGCTGTTCTTCATCATTGAACGGCACATTGGGCAGGTCGGGGTGATAGTAGCCCGCATCTACGCCGATGGTGACATCTATCTCAGTTTTGCGCTCATAGTTCAGCATAGTCGGTGAAAGATTTGTAAATATCCTTGTATCGGGCGAAAGTTCCGCCAGCTTTTTTATATAGAAGAAATTGCGCTCACCCACTGTGCCGTATATCTCACTTACCTTGTGACCGTACTCTGTCAGCGCAAGGGCTAGTTCAAAGCTGTCAGCATTTACGCATTCGCCCACCGCAAATCTGACAGTGCCATGCTTTGCCGCTAAGTCCTCTGCTGACTTCTTTGCCGCGTCATAGAATTTGCCGTCTTCAAACTGCACACCCAACGCCTGACCAAGCAGGCGGTACTGATTGCGTATTTTGTCTATGCGGTAAAACCTGTTTATCTCTATGAACGGTATGCCCAGCCGCTTTTCCATATCCTGTGCGGCGTATCTGGCTTCGGGGTTTATGACAAGGTTGAAGTTGGCGCTTGAAAGTTCGTGGTAGCGCTCTATGGTGTCACAGCGCGAAAGTTCCTGTGTGCTTACCCCTACCGACTTAAGCAGGTTGTAAAGTTCACAGCTGTCATGGAGATGCGAGAAATAGCCCAGTATATTACAGCGGTCGCCGCGCCTTTTCTGCGGTTTCAGCAGACCGTATACCGACTTGCGTATGCCTGCCATCGGCGGCAGACGCTTTTCTCTGGTCAGCGCATACATGTATGCAGGCAGTGTGGGGACGCTTGTCGCTTCCTCACACTTTCGACAGACTCTCTCCATGTCAGTGCCAAGCAGTGCATCAACGCAGGTTATACATATCATCACTGCCGTTGGCGTGTAGTCAAGGCTGTCACAGACTTCCTTGCAGGCTTTGGGTATCTTAGTAAGATGCCTGCCTGTAACGATGTCGGTATCGTCCAGCAGAAGATAGAAAAACCTCTCGTTGTAGCCAAGTTCGTTCAGCAGAGCGGTGTTTCGTCCGCAGCAGCCGGGTGCTACCAGCAGCATCACCGAACCGGGTATTGCCAGACCCGCACGCTTTACGCCGAAACCCTTAGCACCGGGCGAGTTGAAATCCAGCGTGGCAGGTGAACTGTATATCATGTGCTTTGAACTCATCAGTTCATCGGGCGTGTTCTCAAAGCCCTTTTCCGCCAGTTCTGCCGCCGTGATGTAATATGCTTCAACCATTAGCTTCGTCCTCCGCAATAAGCAGTTTTGCCAGCCCGAAGAAACGCTTTGCGGTTTCACATTCGGGGTCGCCCTCAATGACGGTTTTGCCCATATCCTCGTACTTTATTATGTCAGCCGAACGTGGGATATCAGCCGCAACATCAAGCCCTGCACTTTCGGCAAAAGCCCTGACTTTCTCTTCCTCGTTCTCGACAGCCCTGCGGTTCATTATTATGCCGCGCACCTTTGCATAGCTTCTGTCCTCGAAGTTCTTCACCGCTTTGTTGATGTTGTTTGCTGCATACAGCGCCATCTTCTCGCCCGAAGTCACTATAAGCACCTTGTCGGCATAGCCCTCGCGTATGGGGGCGGCAAATCCGCCGCAGACCACATCGCCCAGCACATCGTAAAGCACCACATCGGGTTTGAATTTCTCGAAGAGTTCAAGTTCTTCCAGCAGTGCGAAGGTGGTTATTATGCCGCGTCCCGCACAGCCAAGACCTGGTGTTGGTCCGCCTGTTTCGATGCAGAGTATGCCGCCGTAGCCCACCTTGCTTATCTCTTCAATGGAAGTCGGCTCGTCATCGTGTTCGCGCATGTAGTCCATCACAGGGGTGACAGGTGTGCCGCCCAGCAGGTTAATGGTGGAATCTGCTTTGGGGTCACAGCCTATCTGTATCACCCTTTTGCCCAGTGAAGCGAACGCCGCCGCCAGATTTGCCGTGCAGGTGGATTTCCCGATGCCGCCCTTGCCGTATATCGCCAGTTTTATCATTCAAAAAACTCCTTATTAACATTGTTGATGATATCGCGCATATCCCTTGCAAAGCATCTGCCCGAAAACGCGAAGTGCGGCAGTTCGATCAGCTTGCAGCCCTCTGGCAGAATGTATCTGTACAGCGGATCAGCGACTACCGTTTTTATGCCGTTATCCGAAAGATAAGCCGTTATCTCATCTTCCGAAAGCAAAGGCAGGTCTTTTTTATCAGGGCTGAGGGGAGCATCGATATCGGGTGGGCATATCACATCGACTGCACTGTGAGTAAGTATATGCCATGAAAATGCTATCGAACCTGCCGTCACAGCTTCGCCTATTACCAGACGCTCGGCTTTTTCTTCGACGCACTTGCCGCGATACATAACTGACATCGGTCTGCCGCCATGCGCCGCCTCATGCAGTGCAGCGCAGCAAGTTTCCGCCTGCACTGTTTCTCCCACAGGCACACCGCAGATATAGGGTATGCCGAACTCTTTTTCCATATACCGCGCAGTTTCAAGCCCTGTGTATGACACCACAAGATCAACTTTAGCCGAAGCCGCTTTGCGTATCTCGTCAAGGGTGCTTCCCATGCCTATCGAGGATATCACCTTTATCTTGTGCTCACTGAAATATCTCCGCATGCTTTCGACTGCGCCTGTCATGCCAAAGTCAAGGGGTGTAGCACCGATGATATTGACAGTTGTGCCTTCAAAGCTGTCTTTCGGCATGTCATGCACGAACTCTCTCACCAGTGCCAGCAGTGCCTTTGATGCGCCGTCAACATACGAGCGCGTGCCGTTTGTTTCTATTCCGAAAGTCGGTATACCTGTGCGGTGCTGTATGTCCTCAGCCACCGCGCGGTAGTCAAAGCCTGTCATCATCGGCATGGGCGAACCGCACAGTGCTATAAATGCGGGCGAACGGTCTTTAGCAGCCGAAACTATGTCAGCTATCAGCTTTTCGTCGTTGCCCATGACCGCGTCAAGTTCGGTCAGCGCAGAAATATATATCATCGAACGTTGGTCGTACCAGCGCGGTTCATCGTGGGTGGAATAGGTCGAATTGCACCCCGATGCGTCATGCACCACCGTCATTCCCCCGAATTCGTACAGCGCCGAGCATACGCCCGAAGTGTCTGCCGCATAACAGGGGATTATCCTGCTAACATTTTTCATAAAATACTCCTGTAAAATAATATATGGTCATCCATTTAAACACCACTATAGCGATCCGCCTTAAAATTCAGACAAAATCCATAGATCCGAGCTTTTGCGACTGGATTTTGTGAATTTAAATAGTTGGATTGCTATAAGTATAAATGTTTAACTCCCATTTTTGATGTGTATTGCTGATGATACAAAATGGCTGTTCTTTCGTATTGTTCCCCCGCCTTCGGCGGGGGAACAATACACAACCAAATTGGGATATGTTTAACAAGTGATCGTTATTGAGATGTTCTCTTTCCACGCCTGCGTTGGGTAAAAGAGAACCGCCAACTATTGTTAATGTCAGGTGTGTCGGCGTGATGACCATAAAACAATATACGACATTTTTTTGCGCACCGCCTGTTGTTACTGCATACGCCTTTAAATTAAGTGGTCAGATACAGCTTTCGCACCCGATGCCCTTGTGGGATATCAGCCTGCGCCTGTCTTTAGGTGCGCGGGCGGCTCCCGCAATAAGATCGGCTATGGCGCTTATGCCTGTAAAACCCCAGTATCCGCCGTTCTGCACTATGTTAACAAAATAGTCGGTGTTAAAATAGTGCGCCGCTTTCTGCCCTATTGCTATTACCCGCTCATGTTCGAGTTCGGGGAAATCCAGCATGTTCACATTCACTGCCGAACATATGGTGATGTCGGGCGCAAGACTTTTCAGCCGCTCAAACGCCGCACCGTCCTCGCCAAGACAGTCATTGACGATATATCTCACATCAAAACCGTGACGGACAAGCAGTTCCGCCAGTCCGAACGGCTGAGTCACCGCCGTGAAGTCGATGGCTATGGGCGTATCACCGACAGCTTCCTTAGCCGCCGCCAGCGCTTCTTTTGCGGAATTTTCCTCTGCTGTCAGGTCGGGGCAGTTTACCCCAAGTGCTTCGCACAGCTTTGCCATGTTCGCCCTTATCTCGTCAGCATCAAAGCTGTTTGGCAGATACATCGCCTGCGCCCCCAGCCGCGCCGAAAGTTCTTCGCACCCGAACTGCGCAGTGGGCAGATAAGCTATGTTCAGCGAACTTTTTGCCATGTCAAGATATTCCTGATAGCTTGTGCATGCTGTCAGGTCGCGCAGGACAAAGCCGTTATCCTTTATGACCCTCACCAGTTCGCTGTTTTCATCTGTTGCCCTGTCGTTGCCCAGTATGCTCACCGAATTTCTGTCAAGTCCCATCGGTCTGAGCGCATCATAAAGCTGTGCGCGCATCTTCGCATCGGGCGAGATAGTCTTTCTCATGGTGGGGGTCATGTAGCAGTCGGCAAAGTATATATCGGGGTATTTTTCTGAAAGTTCCGCTATTATCACATCAAAGTCGCACCCCGCGAACAGGTGTATACAGCTGAGGTATAAAAGCACCTGTTTTGGACGGCAGGGGAGTTTTTCAAGTATCTCACATACACCGTCCGTCACATCGCTCTCAAGTGTGCCGTCGAACATATCCTGCTCGGATACCGATATCCAGCTCATTCTGTCCAGCGCGTTCATCTCAGCCGCCGTGAGTATCACGCCCCGCAGACAGCCCTGTGCGCAGGCGAATATCTCATGCGTTTCGGGTATCAGCATACCTGTGTGTACTATGTTCCACACGCCCCTTGCTGGCGGATTGTATTCAAGTCCCCCCGCGAAGAAGTCACCGTTCACCGCATCGCCCAGCCTGACTGTGGGCGGTCTGTCAAGACCGACTTGTTTCAGCATATCACTCACCTCCGCAAGCCGCATATACGCTGTCAGCGATCGCTTCCAGCTGTTTCGCCGTATCGCTGTCGGGGGCACTCGCGACTATCGTTTTGCCGCGCTCTTCCGCCAGCGGTATATCCTCGCTCCTGTCCAGTGTGCCTATCACTTCAGTGCCGAAGTCAGCCGCCAGTTCAGCCGCCGCATCGTCCTCATCGGGGACTCCTCTGCGGTTGAGGATTATGCCGCCCAGACCCGCATAGCCGCGTCCCTTGAAATTATCCACAGCCATGCAGATGTTTGCCGCCGCATATCGCGACATCTTCTCACCCGAACAGACCACGAATATCTTGTCGGCATAGCCCTTGCGCATCGGCATGGAAAAACCGCCGCATACCACATCGCCCAGCACATCGTATATCACTACATCGGGCTTGAACCTCTCATAAGCCCCCAGCTTTTCCAGACTTTCCAGCGCGTTTATTATACCTCGTCCCGCACAGCCAAGACCCGGTATCGGACCGCCCGCTTCAACGCAGTACACCCCGCACTCAGCCCTGAACACCACATCGTCCAGCGTGAATTTACCGCCTGTCTTTCTGGTCATGTCAAGCACAGTTGGTATCCTGTCACCGCCGTGTAAAAGTGAAGTCGAGTCTGCTTTCGGGTCACAGCCTATCTGCATCACCGTAAGACCTTTTGCCGCCAGCGCCGCCGAGATATTGCAGGCTATCGTTGACTTGCCGATGCCGCCCTTGCCGTATATCGCAAATTTTATCATTTAAAGTCACCTCTCGTTACTGCCACCTCATACCCGATGGACTTCATGCGCTGTTCAAGACAGCCTCTGCACTGTGCGCTCTCATCGCCTGTGCATATCTTGTTGTCGTAAAGCATGTATTTCTTGCGCACCGCTGTGGGCGAAAGGTTGGGCATTATTACGTTTGCCCCCGCTTTTACCCCCTCTTCGCGCCCCAGCGGGTGTATAGTGCCCAGCGCAGTCGTGGCAGGCAGAAGCACTCTCGGCAGAAGTATCCTGCACAGACTCAGCAGGAACAGCGTCAGTTCGTAACTGCCTTTCGGCTCGTCTTTGAAAGGCGTGTCCTTGTGGGGCAGAAAAGGTCCTATACCTATCATTTCGGGCTTGAATTTTTCAAAGAACAGCATGTCCTCAGCGATGCACTCTACCGTCTGGTAAGGCGAACCTACCATTATGCCCGCGCCTGTCTGGTAGCCCAGTTCTTTCAGCTGTTCCAGACATTTCATGCGGTGTTCCCACGACATTTCGGCGGGGTGGAGTTTTTCGTAGTGCGCCTTGTTCGCCGTTTCATGCCTGAGCAGATACCTGTCAGCCCCCGCTTCACGCAGAGCTTTGTAGTCCTCATATTCAAGTTCGCCCAGCGAGAGGGTCACCGCGCAGTCGGGGTGCTTTTCTTTCAGCTTACTTACTATGCCGCACAGCATCTCGGTGGAATAGCTTTTATCCTCACCGCTTTGCAGAACGAATGTGCGGAAACCCAGTTCATACCCCTCGTCACAGCATTCGCATATCTCCTCAGCAGTCAGCCGATAGCGCTGTGCGTTTTGATTTGAACGCCTTATGCCGCAGTAAAGGCAGTCGTTTTTGCATATATTTGAGAACTCCACTATGCCGCGTATGAATATCTTGTTGCCGTAGTGCGCAAGACTTATCTCACGCGCCAGCGATGCCGCGTACTCCCTGTCCTCATCGGTGAAGCCAGAAAGCACTTCCACCCATTCAGCCTTGTCAAGATGTTTGTTCTCACCAAGCCTGTCTATAAGCTCTCTTACTCTGCCCATTACATTTCACCCTGTTTTTCCGCTTTTTCCAAAGCAAACTTCATTATCGTTATCTCAGCATTTATCCGCTGTAACTCTTTATCCTGCGTCATCGGCAGACCTCTCAGCTGTTTCAGGTCTATCTCATTCAGACCCATCTCGTCAGCAACTTCGATAAAAACGTGATACGACCCGCCCCTGCCGTGTGAAACATACCGCTTGCTTACTTTCTGTATGTTTGCGAGCCTGCACATGGTCTTGCCTGCGATATATACATACCTGCCGTCAGAAGAACACCCGCTCACGCTCATGTTCCTTGCCTTCATAAGCCCCTCAAATACAGCGTCGATGCCGTCAGTTTCGATTATCGTGTTTACCCTTTCCATTTCGGGAAAGAAGTTGTTGTTCAGCTTTCTGACACTATAATATGCTCCGGCAAAAAGCGCAGGCAGGGTCAGCAGGCTCATTATTCTGACGCTCAGGTCATCTGCCGCCAAGCACATAAACAGAAACAGTGCCGCTATGAACGCAACAAGCGTTATTGTAAGTATCTTCTTCTGTCTTATCCTTTTGGGGCTGAACCTTGCCGAAAGTGCGAGAAAGTTGTCTATCTTCTCATACTTCTGTGCATCAGCACTGTCGAGCCGCCTGTAAAAATCAACTTTGTTGTCCATATTTTTGTCCTCTTTCCTCTGTCATCTGTTATCAGAGCTTGTCCTCCGATTTATTCTGCTTGTATCTTGCCTGTTCTATGGGCGCTGTCAGTTCCTCAAAACGCGCCTGCATTTTCTTTTCGCTGAAACCGTGAAGCATTTTCACATCGACATGGCATAAGCCGCATTCGTCCAGTATCTCAGCGCTGGCGAAATAGTGACAGCTGTCATCGCTGTTCTCTTTCCTGATATAGGTGCGTTGTATGTCCTTTATTCGGTAAAGGCAGTCGTCCTTTTTGAAGATGTATTCTTCGCCCAGCCTGATATTGGTATCACCCATCTGTCTCGCATGTATAAAGTCGTTATAGACCCTTTCAAGGCTGTCCGCCGAGATTATTTTCTCAGCCCTCTCCATCTCAGTGAAAGGACCGACACCGTATATCTGCCTTGCCAGTCTCCAAACGCCCACCAGGAAATTGCCTATCACAAATTCCGGTCCCACTGCGGGAATCTTGAACCCAACTGTCAGCAGTGTGACAGGGATAGATACATACAGCAGTATACCGCCGACAAGTGTGACCGTCAGCAGTTTCTTTCTTTTTCGCGCAACATTTTCAGGGCTGAACCTTGCTGTCAGACGCAGGTATTCGTCTATCGCTCTGTACATCTCGGCATCTCTGCCGCCCATGTCGTAGTAGGATATCATCTCTTTGCCGTCCATGCCGCACCTCCGTTATGTTTCAGGGGGAACTGTCATTCCAGCCTTATCTTAGCCGCTTCGATGGGTTTGTTTATAGTTTCAAACTGCTGCTGACGCTGTACTTTTATTATGCTCAGCTTTCTCAGTTCAAGTGTATCGGTACCTGTTTCATCGCTGATATCCACCATGCAGTGATACTCGTTGTCATCGCCCGATGCTTCATCGACTATATAGCACTCGCGCACATCACTCATTCTGAAAACGAACATGCCCTGTTTGAAAATGTATTTTTTGCCGATAAAGATATCGCACCTGTCTATCCTCGTGCAGTGCATAAGGTCGTCATAAACGCTGTCAATACCGTCGGAGTTCACTATATTTTTAGCCCTTTCAAGGGGCGCTTTCCCTCCGCGGTTGACGAAAGAACCCAGAACTGTTTTAAATTTGTTCATGCCCCCGCTGAAACGGGCGTTCAGCTGTAAAAACTTGTCTATCTCAGCGAACTTGTCTGCGTTCGCACCTGTTTTTTCATATGGAAAAGCATCTTTATTCTTCATCGCTGACCTCTTTTCTATAAAAGTCCGGGCAGTATCTCCAGACTTCTTTTCAGTATACCGTTCATGTATGCGATAGCTGTGCCGTAGTTTGTGACAGGCACGCCCGCGTCTTCGACAGTCTGCATCCTGCTCTGCATCTCGCGGGCATTGAGCATACAGCCGCCGCAGTGTATGACCAGTGCAAAGTCGCTAAGGTCATCGGGAAACTCTCTGCCCGATGAAAATTCCGGCCTGAACTCTTTACCCGTGTACTTTTTCAGCAGTTTCGGAAGTTTTACAGTGCCTATATCCTCGCACTGACGGTGGTGTGTACACCCCTCCGAGATAAGTATCCTGTCGCCGTCCTTTAGTGTGTCTATCGCCTTAGCGCCGCGCACAGCGATCTCTAAAAATCCCTTGTGCCTTGCCATGAGTATCGAGAATGAAGTCAGCTTGATGTCAGCAGGTGTGTCGGCATTCGCCTTTGCAAACACCTGACTGTCGGTTATGACCACAGCAGGCTTAGGGTTAAGCTGTTCGAGATAGCCTTTCAGTTCAGTTTCACGGCAGGTGAGCGCCGCCGCGCCATGCTCCAGCAGATCTCTTATCACCTGCTGCTGCGGAAGTATCAGCCTGCCCTTTGGTGCCGCCTTGTCTATCGGTATGCACAGCACCGCCAGTTCGCCCGCCTTGACAAGGTCGCCCACCAGCGGGTCTTCCTGCTCTTTCACATTGCTGAGCCTGCCGACAAGTTCTCTCAGCTCGTTGATGTTAGTCTTGTTCAGCGCACTGACATATATCTCGTTACTGCCCGCCTGTGGTACGCTTTCCAGCAGGTCAGACTTGTTCTTCGCTATTATATAAGGTATCTTCTTCTGCACGAAAAGTTCTGTCAGCTGTTTTTCGCTGTCATCGAGTTCGCGCGTGCAGTCTGTCACCAGCACCGCACAGTCGGTCTTGCCAAGCACCTGCACCGTCTTTTTTACTCTCAGTTCGCCCAGTTCGCCCTCGTCATCGTAACCGGGTGTGTCGATTATCATCACAGGTCCCATCGGCAGAAGTTCCATCGCCTTGTATACAGGGTCGGTGGTAGTGCCGGGCGTGTCGGAAACTATCGCCAGTTCCTGATTTGTAAATGCGTTCACCACACTTGATTTTCCCGCATTCCTGCGCCCGAAAAATCCGATGTGTACCCTCTCGCCGGAGGGTGTGTCATTAAGTCCCATTCCCTTCATCTCCTTTGTGAAAAAACTGTAAAAAGCATAAAAGATACCCGTGTTCTCCTTCCTCAGAAAACACGGGTAAGTATACCGATAAAGACCCCGCGCCGATCTGCACGAAGCCGTATAGTGCTTGCTGCTTTCGCCTCAAAGAACTTTTCGGCGTCAGGAGATGCTTGTCGCTGTTAAATTTCAGGTCTTAGCCGTCAGCCGCGCTTAGACTCAGACCGATGAATATACCGTCTTTGCTGTAACACCGTTCAGCCTGCCTATCCTGCCCGCAAGAGTGTTTATCTTGTCCTGCGGTGCATCGATGGCGATGCTTATGATGTTTACCTTTTTAGTTCGGTAGGGAACCCCCATCCTTCCGATGATGTACTCTGCAAAATCATGCAGTATGGAGTTTATGCTTTCCACAGTGCTTGAATCTTCGATGATGATAGAAATTACAGCTACTCTCGTCTGCATAACCATGCTTCCTTTCTATCGGTGTCAGTCACCGTGAAATATTCGATTTTTACAATTCAATTGTACCACAATAAATGTTGGTTAGTCAAGCACAACCGATACCTTTTCAGTATATTTACAGCAGTCGGGTATCAATGCCGCAGTTGTTTTATTTTTCCTCTGAAAACAGCATTGCCAGCTGATTGTAAAGCACCGCAGGTATCACAGGTTTTGCGATATGCTCATTCATGCCCGCCGCCTTTGACTGCTTCACATCTTCGGGGTAAGCATTGGCGCTCATTGCCACTATCCTGACGGTATCAGCGTCACTGCGATCAAGTCCGCGTATCTTCTGCGCCGCTTCAAGTCCGTCCATTACAGGCATCTTTATGTCCATAAGTATCAGGTCATAATGCCCCGACTCGCTCGCCATGAACTTTTTAAGACCCTCATAGCCGTTGCTTGCCGCATCTGTTTCAAAGCCTGCCCGTTTAAGCAGTTTTACCTCCAGTATGCGGTTGATGGAGTGGTCATCTACCACCAGTGCGCGCCTGCCTGCAAAGTTTATGTTCCTGACTATTACCTTGTCGTTTGACGGCACATCGCCCGCAGGCTGACAGTCCAGTTCCACCGTGAAAGTCGTGCCGACTCCGAGCTGAGAAGTTACACGCATCTCGCCGCCCATTATCTCGGTGAGGTTTTTGGCTATGGGCAGACCAAGCCCTGTGCCCTGTATCTCGGCAGTGGAGGAAGTCCTCTCCTGTGCAAATGGCGTGAACATCTTGTCGATAAATTCGCGGCTCATGCCGATGCCGTTATCCTTCACCGTGAAAACAGTCCTCACCTTGCCGCCGCTTGCCGCCAGCTGAGAAACTATCAGTTCGACCCGTCCGCGTTCGGGCGTGAACTTTGCCGCATTTGACAGCAGATTTAAGAATATCTGCCGCAGACGCAGTTTGTCCACCACCAGCGTGTCGGCAAAAATATCGTGGAACTCAAAGCGGAAATCTATCTTCTTCTGTTCCATCATCGGTGTAATGATGGCGCTTATGCTTTCTGCCAGACTTTCCAGCGAATATGGTTCGGGGTAGAGGGTCACACTGCCGCTCTCTATCTTCGCCATGTCCAGCACTTCATTGAGTATCTCCAGCTGATACTCTGCCGATTCGCGGATATTTTTGAAGTATTCCCCGACAGCCCGCCCGTAGCACTCTTCTTCACCGATGCTTGCAAGACTTATTATCGAGTTCATCGGCGTGCGTATCTCGTGGCTGGTGTGTGACATGAATTCTGTCACCGTTTCATATTTTTTCCGCATTCGCGAGAGTTCGCCTTTCAGTTCGGTTATCTCTCTCAGCGCCGCGCGATATTCTTCTTCCGTGTGCATTCTCTTCCCTCCGTTCGGGCGATTATTTTACAGACCAATGTTTTATATTTCATTGTAATTATATCACAAATTTGTGAATATGTCAACATCAACCCGATATAATGTAATTATTTAACTAACCGCTCCGCGCACACATTTTCAGCTGTTGAGGCTGACAGTGATATCCGCCCTGAGAGAGGGGCTGTATTCCTCGACATACCTGCGCTCGGCAGGGAAGTACCTGCCCTCATATTTAGCGCGTATCTCCTCATCATTGCCGATGTACCTGTCGCGGCACAGCACCCTTTCAAGCCTTATATTTTCGGGCAGGTCGATGTATACCGTCAGGTCGAACGAACCGTCAAGTTCTTTCCGCTGCAGGAATATACCTTCTGTAAGAATGACAGTTCTGCCTGCTGTGCTGTATTCTTCGGTGATATAGCTGTCGTTGTCCTTGTCATAAAGTTCTATCTCTGTCTTGCCGCCCTTTTTGAGTATTTCCAGTTTTTCGGTGAAATAGTCATACCGCCACTGTAAAACATAGTAGCACTCCCATTCAGGAAAGTTATTGTTGTAACGCACTGCACGCGGGGTTATCAGGTCATCTATGTGCAGAAGTACCACATGCACGCCTGCCGCTTCAAGTTCAGTGCGCACCTCTTCCGCGATGGTGCTTTTGCCCGCACCGCCAAGACCGTCTATGCCAACGCTGACTATCTCCATTTTTTCAAGCAGTTCCAGTGCCGCTTTAGCTATCATCTTGCTGTTTTCCATGTTATCATGTCCATCCTTTGCGAATATTGTCATATAAGTGAAATTATATCATGTCAGCGCCGAACTTGTCAAGCTGACACGCTCCTGCACTGATAACATTGTATGAATGTAAATAGTTCCCTGTAATAAAAATACAATATATATAAAATCGTCGGTCAAATAATTAGTTAAATGTAAAACTTATACAAAAAGTATTGACAAGTATTAATAAATGGTGTATACTTATAGCATGACCTACAGAGGTTATTTTTACTTAACATTTTTTCGCTTTATGCTGTAGCATAAGCATCATACTTATGCAGAAAATGGAATGCACTGTGTATCTTCAAAGGATATTGCGGTGCGGCACTGAGTAATGAAATGTTCTTTTCCTCTTTGTTGAATAGAAACTTTAAGTTTCAGCCCCGACTGTACGACCACTCACAGTCGGGGTACTTTTTGTAAAAAAGAGAACGTGGTTCTCCCGCTTGTTTAACGCATTCTCAGCCGGTGTGCTAAAAATGCGTTAAACAAAAGGATAATTGAGCGCCCCATATCTTTCCCCCGCCTGCGGCGGGGGAAAGATATACGCCAAGAACCTTAAGTTCTGTATAGCCGCTTTTTTGTGGTGTGTCAGCGGGATAACCACAAAAGAGAATATAGCTTATTCGCAAAATGAATAGCAGTGCATTCACAATAGGTATTTGTAATTTGGCAGATGCTGTGATATACTGAGCATAAACGCAAAATATCATGCTAAGGAGAAATATAAAATGACCAACGAAGAATTTGTTAATGCTATGAACAGCAGTGCTCAGACAAAATGCGGCGGTGAAGTCCACCTGAAAATGCACGAACTCAGTCAGCAGGCACTTAGCATAACATCTCAGATAAACGGAAGTTATCACGAACCGACCGAACTCCGCCGCCTTATGGAAGAACTGATAGGACAGCCCCTTGATGATAAATTCGGTCTGTTCCCGCCATTCTACACCGACTGCGGAAAGAATATCCATCTCGGCAAGGGCGTGTTTATCAACGCGGGCTGTAAGTTTCAGGATCAGGGCGGGATATTTATCGGTGATAATTGCCTTATCGGGCATGGCACCGTCATCGCGACCTTAAATCACGGTATGTTGCCCGAAGAGCGCGGCGACCTTATTCCCTCGCCCGTACATATCGGCAAGGGCGTTTGGATAGGTTCGGGAAGTATTATCCTGCCCGGTGTTACCATCGGTGACAATGCCGTGATCGGTGCAGGCTCGGTGGTGACAAAGGATATCCCCGCTGACATGATAGCAGTCGGCAGTCCTGCAAGGGTCATCAGGAGCATTTATGATAAGTGACAGACCGTGTTCATGCGCCGTACTTTTAAGGAATTCGGGCGGCAACAGGATCTTGTGGATCTAAAAAGACGGATCGCTATAGTAAAGGAGAAAGCATTATGTTACTGCGTGAGTATGAAAGCAAAGACGGCACAGCCATAGCGGGCTGGATAAGAAATATTGAAGAATTGTACAGCTGGTCGGCTGACAGGTATTGCAGATTTCCGCTGACGGGCAGTGATATCGACAAGAATTATGCGAATATGCAGTCAGCAGGGAAGTTTTTTCCGCTTACTGCTGTTGAGGACGATGGCAGTATCGCGGGTCATTTTATAATAAGGTATCCCGATAAGACTGACGAAAGCACAGTGCGCTTCGGCTTTGTTATAGTTGACCCCGCACTCAGGGGGCAGGGCAAGGGCAGTGAGATGCTGAGGCTCGGTATCGAATATGCAAGGCGTGAACTGTCTGCCAAAAGGATAGATCTCGGCGTTTTTGCCGATAATGTCAGCGCCGCCTGCTGTTACAAAGCGGTGGGCTTCAAAGAATTTGGCAGAGAGATATTCCCCATGCCCGCAGGCGACCGTGAGTGTATACTGATGGAACTGATACTTCGATAAGATCGTGCGTATAAAACAAAGCGGCACTCGCCATTATCGGTGAGTGCCCTTCATTTTATCTGTAACTTTCTGTGTACGATTCTTCCAGTATCTTGCTCAGTTCACTGCAAAACTCTTCATATTCGGTTTCATCGTCTAATGTTATGTTAGCCGTATATTTAGTATTGAATTTCAGATCACTGATCGTTATCCTTATATTATAGTAGTCATAATCATGACTATAATACCAATTACTGTAATTATCCGTAAAAATACTGAGAAATGATTCGTTATCGCGGTCTTGGAGGTTGTGATAACGGTCGATCAGATCATTTATATCTTCAACTGCCTGCTTTGCTTCTTCGCGGGTGCAGTTTGCGGGTACCGTCACATCATTTGCTGCTGTGGTATTTTCTGTTCTGAAGTCCCGCTGAAAATATCTGTTTTTTGTTTCGGAGGAAGTGTAGGCGCTTGACGGGTTAGCAGATATTGCAGTGGCTTCAATATTGATAGCTTTCTCGTTATTCATATGGTATCTCACTTTGTAGTAGCCGAAACCGCCCGTGTAGTAAGCCGCACCCATCAACACAATGAATATAGCAAGTGCAGTAGCATATTTGCCTATCCATATGACGAACTTTATCGGGGTTATCTTCGCCCTTGCCAGTATTATGCGTATCACAATGCAGATTATCAGCGCAGCGGTGAGTCCTATCGACCAGCCGCCTGTGTATACGAATACGAAGAACAGCGTTGTCAGCCCTGTGAACATGAACAGTTCAAGGAATAAGCTGTACACGATGGGCTTGCCCACATGTCTGCCGTCACGCCTGCGGTATATGAAATATGCGGCGAACAAGGTCGCGAAACTCATAAGCAGGTTTGCAAGGATATACGGCATTGTTGCGCCTATACCTGTACCAACTTCCTCAAGAGCGGTCAGTATCGAACCGCCGAACACATAAAACGGGTTCATGTAGAAAGAATATGTGTTGTCAACGCCCGAGAAACCTATTATCGCTTCCATGAAAAACATGATAGGCAGTACGCTGATGCAGCCTCCCATTATTATCGAGGTGTATATTCCCTCAGCCTTAGCGCCGCAGCAGCTCATGCAGAATATGCTCACGCTGTCAACGAACAGTGCCACAGCCAGCGTCACCAGCTGGAAACGCACGATATAGCCCATCATGTCAAAAGCGTCCTCTTTTGCACTGCCTATGAGTATCACAGCGATGCCTGCTGTCAGTATGGGTAGTATGTGCAGCTTGAACACCGCCATCAGCTTTGAGAGATACCTCTCTTTAGCATTCATCGGCAGTGACAGCTGTATATCTGCATTCTGCTTTGAAGTCAGGTCACTGAACACGCCATGCACCGCAAAAAGCCCGAAGCACGCCGCCAAAAACATCAGGAATGCACCGAATATACCTTCCAAAGAAGGGGATCTTTGAAAACGAATACCATCATTGTAAGCATTTTCTGTGATGGTCATGACCTTGTAATCTTTTATCTCAAACAGCGCCCCGACTATCGTAAGTATCAGCAGTATCAGTCTTATCTTTTTTCTGTTGCGGCATTCCGCTCTTGAGGCAAGTTCAATTTTCTTTAAGTATGTCTGCACCATAGCCCCGCACCTCCAGTTCGTATATGAATATCTCCTCTAATGTCAGCGGCACTGCTTCAAGCAGTATGGGCGAAAGCCCTTTCAGCTTTGCCAGACAATCCTCTGCGCCGCCGCGCACTATCATCTGTGCCACACTGCCCAGTGTCGAGAACTGCATTACCTCCAGTCCTGCCGCTTCTGCCATTTCTTTTGTCATCTGTCTGCTGCCGAGCGAGGTCTGCAATTTGCAGAAACCGCTCTTTATCTCGTCTACCTCGCCCGCAAATATCAGATGCCCCTGATGTATCAGCATCGCCCTGTCGCAAAGTTCATTTATCTCCGCCACGTTATGGGAAGATACTATCATCGCCGCATCTCTGTCCATAAGTTCATCGACTATCATGGTCTTGATTATCTTGCGCATCGCAGGGTCAAGACCGTCAAAGGCTTCATCAAGCATTATGTATTTGGTCTTGCAGCTGAGCGCCGCCACCACCACTGCCTGACGCTTCATGCCCTTAGAGAACTGCGACATTCTCTTGTTCTGCGGCAGTGACAGCTTTTCTGTCAGCCTGTCGAATACTTCCTCCGAGAACTGCGGGTAGTAGCATTTGTAGTAGTTTTTCAGGTCTTTCAGCGTGTATGTCGAATACTGTATCGTTTCATCATTAACGAAGAATATTTTTCCCTTTGCTTCGGGGTCGTCAAATACTTCTCTGCCGTCTATCTTTATACTGCCCTCAGTGCATGGGTATACACCGCACATCAGTCGCATCAGCGTGCTTTTGCCCGCACCGTTCGACCCCAGAAAACCGTATATACAGCTTTCGGGTATGTTTATGCTCACTCTGTCAAGTGCAGTGAAGTCCTCTTTCTCACCTTTGTTTTTGTCAAACTTCATGGTGACATTGTTTATCTCTATCATCAGTTGTCCTCCTTACCTGAGCTGACTGCCGCATCATCGACCCGCTGTTTCAGTTCATCAGCGGTGACACCCGCCCTGAGCGCCGCAATCGCCGCCGCATCGAATGCCTCGAACAGCTTCTTTTCTATGTGACCTTTCTGCTTAGCCACAAAACAGCCCTTACCCGCCACCGAATATATTATGCCGTCATGTTCGAGCCTGCTGTAAGCCTTAGCCACCGTGTTCGGGTTCAGTCCCAGCTCTTTTGCAAGCGTTCGCGCACCGGGAAGTTTGTCGTTCTCTTTCAGCGCCCCGCTGCCTATCAGTTCCGAAAAGCCTTTGCATATCTGTTCATAAATGGGTATCCTGCCTGTCAGGTCTATGTTTATCAAGAGCTTTCCTCCTCTCGTCAAATGTCTTGTTATCTCTTTTTTGTGTGTGACTATCCCGCCTGAACACCGTACCGCCTTTCAGCAGGCATGTATGACAGTCAGTGTTATTCTTTGTTTACCGTCATTTACGGTGGTGTTCTTTTGGAAAGTCAGTTTTCTCCCGCGCATGCACGAACAGCATACATATCTCTGTTATGCCGACCCCTATTATCTATTTATTCGGGTCTTATACACGTAATTGCTGATATATGTGCCGTCAGTCGCCAACTTTGACCTCAACTATCTGTATGCCCGCATCGTCCATAGCCGAACCGTTCGAGCAGAACACTATGTTGCCGTGTTCATCACTGTTGGTGATACTGCGAAGTTCCTTGTAGTTGGCGTGATGTGCCGCCAGTTCATCTGAAAGCCCCTTTGCATCATCGGGTGAGTCGAGCCAATAAAACTCTATGAACGTGTCACCCTTGCCGCCCATGAGGTGTTCACCGCTGTCAGTGTCCTCAATGCTGACATTGTAGCCCTTATCTGTGAGGTTTTTCTGCATCTCACCGCTGTCAGGGAAATATGTGCCCCTGCCGTCAGCGTAACATGCTGTCATAAGTGCCGCCAATACCGTCACCATCACAAGCGCGAACAGCTTTTTCATATATCATGCACTCCTTTTTCTGCTGTATTCTTTCTCCTGTTCTACTTTACGACTATGTCTATCTCTCCGCTGTAAGCTTTTTCCCATTCGCCGTCATCTGTTTTACCGAACCAGAAGTACTGTGTTTTCTCCTCATTGTCTATATCTTTGCCGCCCAGAAGCCTTCGCGCCAAAACTAACGGGTTCGATGACAGGTGATAGTCCACCTTGAAACCTATACAGCTTGTGTACGGCTCGTCATTTTCGCAATTACTGTTGAGTTGTTCGAGCGCTTCATCGTCACAGAGATCATCGCCCCTGTAAACAACATTGTCAACCACATAACCCTGTGTATCGAGTGTTTCATACATACTTTTCGTTGTAACATTCATGTCATCGACCTCATATTTCATGGTGTCAATGTCCTGCTTCGGACCTTCGCTTGAACACCCGCTCAGCCCCAAAGCCATCACCGCCGATGCGGCAATTATCACTGCTATTTTCATTTTTCTCCTTTTTCCTCTTTGATTTTTTTTCTCTGTTATGGTCATCCCGCCGACACACCGCGCCGCACCATGTTAATGTGTACTCTGAATAATCACCGTTCATCACCCGACCCATCTTCGGCAGAGGATAGGTAACAGCGCCGCACCCATGCAAAGCAGTGTGCTAAAGGGATAGCCATATTCTTTTTCTCTCTCCGCGTCATTGTCCCACACCGCTTTTTCTCCGCGCTGTGCAGATGCCGCTTTTCTCCGTATCTTCTGTCGTCAGCCTGATAATTTTATAGCCGACCTCCTTTCTTTTAGCTGACATTATGCGGTCATTCGACTATCGTCTGCTGTGATACACCGTCTTTTTTTCTGTTTCTTTCAGTGTCCTGACGATCTTCTTTGCCTGCCAGATAAACACATACGCCCAGCGCACCTATCGCCAACGATAATAGACCGCTCATGTTGACCTGCCTTTCTTTCCGTTCTTTGCGGAATGTTTTGTTGTTTCTTTTCATCTGTCCTATGTGTACCAACTGTATTATCTGTCGTAGTACACCTATAGCATAACACCAAGCACCCGATTTGTCAATAGTTCTCTGCTTGAATTGTAAAATATCATAATAAAGCATCATTTTTACATAAAACACTTGTTGATATCTGCTAAAATTAATCCCGCGTGCTCCCCAAAACTGTACTACACACCACCATGAACTGTACTACGCCCCTCTTAACTGTACTACGCCCCCCACGACATACACCCATACAGAAAATATGCCCCAAAGTGCCGCAAAGCACTCAGGGGCATAGTATTTATCCGTTCTATGCAGACAGAACTGTATCTACAATAATTTATCTATGTGGTTATCCCGCTTACACACCACAAAAACAGTGGCTATATAGGACTTATAGCGATCCAACTGTTTAAATTCACAAGATCCGGTCGTAAAATCTTGGATTTATGGGTTTTGTGACCGGATCTTGTCTGAATTTTAAGGCTGATCGCTATAATTCATCAAGCAGTCTTTGTTTCATATCCTCAAGTTCTTCGCGGTCGGGTCTGTTGTCATCTGAGTACATCTTTTCCATCGGATACCACCAGACAGGACCTCTGCCGTTGTTTCCGTAGTTTTCGATATCTCGGTCGGTTCTCGGAAACAGATGCCAATGAAGATGGGCATCGCCCATGCCGAGCAGTTCATAGTTTATTTTATCTGCACCGAACGCCTTTGAAACAGCTTCGGCAACTATCGTCATTTCTTCAAGGAACTTTGCCCTCTCCGCAGGGTCAAGATGAAACAGTTCTGTCTTATCATCATGATGCTTGTAAAGAAACAGCGTATATCCGTAGAAATGCTGATTATCACCTATCACCACATATCCTGTTTCAAGTTCTTTTACAAAATAAGGGTTCACGCCCTTTTTTATCATCTCTATGCGTTCACATATCAGGCACATATTTTCCCTCCTTATCCCGAAACTCTGTGCTGTAAACAGAAAAGCCATAGTACTTGACTTCACATCAGAGATACTATGGCTTTAATTTTCTGTATCAGCAATCTCATAACGAACTGTCCGCTGTGCGGTTACTCGTATATCTCACTTCTCAGAAGCGCCCTGCAAGCGTCAATGTCAACATCAAGGGTTGACTGGTCACCATGCCAGCCGTAGCTGTACGCACCTTCGGCAGGAAGTCTGAGCGACTTCACCTCATAGTTCAGCGAGAATATAGCCTTGTACGCTGTCGTCATCATTTTAGCCCTGCTCATGTTGGTAGATAGCTTTGACAGTGATGTTTTGGCGAATTTGTTCATTACCAGCGGGTTCGAGCCTTTTACCTTGTCGATGATCTTGCCGATGACCTCACGCTGACGTTCGGTGCGCTGAAAGTCGGCGTTGCCCACATACCTCAGCCTTGCATAAGCCAACGCCTGATTGCCGTTGAGGTTCAGCTTGCCGCCGTGTGTCAGCAGGTCGGTGCCGCTTGCCTGACCGAGATACTTGTTCTGCTCACGCTGAGGGTCTTCCATTCCTTCCGCTTCCTCATCAGTGACTTCTACCTCTATGCCGCCGATGGAGTCCACTATGTCGATGAACGCGAAGAAATCCACATAAACATAGTCGTCTACCGCTATGTCAAAGTTGTACTGTATAGTGTCCATCAGCAGTTCCGCACCGCCGTAAACGTAGGCTGAATTCAGCTTGTCCCATACATCGACCTTCTCACCATTGTTGTCGTTCCCGACTATCTCAACATACATGTCGCGCATGAAAGAAGTCATGGTGACTGTCTTTTTGGAACTGTTCACCGATAACAGTATCATCGAGTCGGTACGCCCGAATTCTTCGGGTGAACGTGTATCAGAGCCTATCAGCAGTATGTTGGTCACATCGGCTGACTTCATCGAAGCGCCCGTGACCGCCCTCTCTCCTCTGCCGCGCTGGTTCACAAGACAAACGTAGTAGTATAGCAGGCAGTTCAGTGCTAAAAACATCACCAGCACCAGAATGACAACTGTGCTGAAAAAACGCTGTATCGGGTGTCTTTTTGCCCGCGTGTGTTCTTCATGATGGCTGCCGAATTGCAGCTGTTCACGCTCGTATTGCTTTTTTGGCGGTCTGTTCCTGCTTGAAGAGCGCTTTTTGTTCTTCTGCGGACGCGGGGGCGGTTCAGTGTTTTGCCTTGCGGGTCGCTGAGGTGCGGGTCTGTAAGGCTGCTGACCTCTGTCCGACTGCTGTTCTCTGCGCCGAGCGCCCTGTTCACGGTAAGGCTGTCTGCCCCTGCCAGATGTTTCGCCCTGTTCACGGTAAGGCTGCTGAGGTCTTCCATAGACCGCACCACCATTCGGCTGACCATAGTTTCGCGGAAGTGGGTACTGCTGCTGAGTCTGCTGTTCGTACCCCGCAAAGGCATCGTCTATACTGCCGGGGTCAAGCCCGATATCATCATCTGTGTCGCCCGCCAGCTGTGTGAACTGTTCAAGCTGCTGCTGATATTGCAGTTCATACGGGTCAAGAGGGCGACCTCCGTTGTTTTTGCTGTTCATTCTATCTTTCCTTTCGGTATCATCTTTTCGCAAGTATAAACATTATATAGTAAAACTCCGCCTTTGTCAAACATTTGCCGACTTATTTCACCTCGCTTTCACCATATTTTTAGCTTTTGGTAATAGATTAAACTGCAAAACGCTCGGCTGTGAATGTTCATCAAAGTCAACCTGTACAAATTTGGCGGATAAAATTCGTTAAATTTTATAGCCGAAAAGAAGTCAGCGGCGGTTGACATTGGCGGGAAAATGTATTATAATATCATGGTAAACTTTATTAAGTAAAAGCATAAAAGCGTTAAAACGTTAATGCTAAAAATTGACAAGGAAGTGTATGTGATGAGTGATATGATCGTCAGATGGATCATACTGGGTGTATACCTGTTCATTATGATAGGTATAGGCGTGTACTACCGCAAAAAAACGGCAAATGTGGCTGATTTCGTGCTGGGCGGCAGAGGTCTTGGACCCTGGTTCACGGCATTCGCCTACGGCACATCTTATTTTTCGGCAGTTATCTTCGTGGGATATGCAGGCAAATTCGGCTGGGCTTACGGTGTGGCTTCAACATGGGTCGGCATCGGCAACGCGCTGATAGGTTCGCTGCTGGCTTGGCTTGTGCTGGGCAAGCGCACCCGCGCGATGTCTAAATTCCTAGATGCCAAAACGATGCCCGAATTTTTTGAGCACCGCTATAATTCCAAAACTTTGAAGACAGTTTCGGCGCTGATAATCTTCATTTTCCTGATACCCTACACCGCATCGGTGTACAACGGTCTTTCAAGACTGTTCGAGAAGAGTTTCCACATAGAGTATGAATGGTGCATAATCGCAATGGCAGTGTTCACAGCGATATATGTCATCATGGGCGGATACAAGGCAACTGCGCTCAACGATTTCATACAGGGCATAATCATGCTGATAGGCATAGCCGCCGTTGTTGTGGCAGTGCTGAACGTTCATGGCGGTCTTTCAGGCTCGCTGAAAGCTATGGGCGCTATACCCGATGCAAACGGCAATACACAGGTCTATAACTCGCTGTTCGGACCCGACCCCATAAACCTTGTGGGCGTTGTTATACTGACTTCGCTGGGTACATGGGGACTGCCCCAGATGGTGCAGAAGTTCTACGCCATCAAGGACGACAAGGCTGTTGTGACAGGCACAGTCGTTTCCACCGTGTTCGCGATAGTTGTCGCAGGCGGCTGTTATTTTCTCGGCGGCTTCGGCAGACTGTTCATGGAGAACGTTGACGGCGCACCAAAGGAAGGCTTTGACGCTATCGTCCCCTCAATGATGGACAGCCTTTCCAGCGGACTTTTCGCACTGATAATCGTGCTGGTGCTGTCAGCTTCGATGTCCACTCTGTCCTCGCTGGTACTTACTTCCAGCTCGACCCTGACCATCGACCTGATAAAGCCCCTTATGAAAGGCAAGATGGACGAGAAGAAGGAAGTCAACATAATGCGTGCATTCATCGCTGTTTTCCTGCTTATCTCGGTCGCTATCGCCATCTACTCACTGCGCGGCGCAAAGCAGGACGCTATGGTCATCTCCAGCCTGATGGGCATCAGCTGGGGCGCACTGGCAGGCGCTTTCCTCGCACCTTTCATGTACGGCCTGTTCTGGAAGGGCGTAACAAAGGCGGCTGTTATGGCAAGTTTCATCTGCGGCGTTGGCATAACTGTCGTACACATGCTGATATACACCTTCGGCATGATACCCGATGCGCCTAAGACGTTGGGCGGTCTGGCACTGGCTTCACCCGTAAACGCAGGTGCATTCGCGATGCTGTTCGGTCTTATAGTCGTACCCGTTGTCAGCCTTGTGACAAAGCAGAGCGAAGAGGACGCAAAGGTGACAGAAAAGGCATTTGAGTGTTATAAATAAAATATCCTATAGCAATCCAACTATTTAAATTCACAAAATCCAGTCGCAAAAGCTCGGATCTATGGGTTTTGTGACTGGATTTTGTCTGAATTTTAAGGCGGATTGCTATAAAGCCCGTGAGCACGCTCTCGGGCTTTTCGCTGTAATATAAAGGAGAAATACATATGAAGAATGGCAAGCGTGTTATCTGGTTCAACCACTGGTTCAGTCAGGCGTATAATTTTATAGAGATGCTCAGGCGAGATGCGCGCAACTATATCATCGCCAGCGCAAAGGTAGGGGATTTTGTCTTTGGCGCATCGGCAGACGAGCGTTATACCGAGCCGCGCGGCGTTGACGGCGTGCAGTATACCGCGTGGGCGCTGGATTTCTGCAAGGCACACGAGGTAGATGTGTTCTTCCCTAAACGCTGGCGTGCCGAGATAATGAAACACCTCGATGAGTTCGCCGCGATAGGCACAAAAGTCACCGCAGACGGCAATTTTGAGCAGAACGACATGCTCGACAGCAAGTTCAGGTCATGTAATTTCATGCGCGAGAACAGTCTGTGTGCCACCCCGCTGATGGAGAGGATAACCACAGTAGAGGGCTTTGAGAGCGCTTATGCCGCCATCAAGGAAAAATACGGCAGACAGCACAAGGTATGCGTAAAGGCTGACCGTGACGAGGGCGGCATCACCTACAGGCGGCTCTATGACGAGGACGCGCCGAAAACTCTGCCCGAAGATATCAGCGTCAGCGCCTATATCGCAGACCTTAAAAGCCGTTCTCGCATATACCCCACAGTGGTCATGCCCTACCTCAGCGAACCTGAGATAAGCATCGACTGCATGCGTACATCGGGCGGGCTGATAGCTGTCCCGCGCTGTAAGGTAGACCGCCACATCACCGCGCTGAGGTTTGATGAGGAGTTTATCCGCATAGCCGAGAAAATATCCGAAAAAGTTGTCATCGAGTACCCCTATAACATACAGCTTCGCCCGCTTGAAGGTGAGTATGTGTTCATGGAGATAAACACCCGCATGGCAGGCGGCTGTTATAAGGCTGATGCTGTCGGCGTGAATTTCCCTCAGCTTGCAGTCAGCCATGCTTTCGGTGATGAAGTCGATGTGCAGGCGATAAAGCGCGGTTTCCGCGATGTGCGCGTCGGTGACACCGCAGGCTACATAATAATGCCCGACTAAAAAGAAAGCCCCTCTCGCAGTCAGAGGGACTGTCATAATACTGATATGAAAACAGCCCCGCGCA
>NZ_ADKM02000063.1 GCF_000178155.2 Hominimerdicola alba 8 | reverse complement strand
TTTCCTTTACTATAACGCAAAGTATCTTAACGAATCGGATGTTCAGTCACTTGATAATATCCTCGAAATTGCAGGGAAGAAGAACAAGTTCTTCGCCATGGACTGGTCTTCGGGATGGTATACATATTCATTCTTCGGCGGAGCAGGACTGACTGCCGAAGCAAATCCCGGCGGTACCTTCAACGAATGTGACTGGAACTCTACCAAGAACAAGTATAAAGGCGTTGATGTGGCTCAGGCGATGCTGGATATAAGCAGCAGCAAGGGCTTCAGAAGTACGGAAAGCCCCATCGATGGAGCTTCGGATGACAGCGTTATAGCCTTTGTCAGCGGACAGTGGGATTACGAGAACCTTCGCGGTATATGGGGCGACAATCTCAGAGCTACAAAGCTGCCTACATTTACGGTCAACGGCGATCAGGTACAGATGTCCGGATTTATGGGATATAAGTATGTCGGCGTATACTCGGGAACAAAAAATCCCGACTGGGCTGTAAAGTTTGCTGAATGGGTATCAAATTATGATAATCAGGTGGAACGTTTCAAAGTGACAGGTGAGTGCCCCTCAAATGTTGAGGCTATGCAGGCGGAAGAAGTTCAGTCATCACCTGCTGTTGTGGCTCTTGGTGAGCAGTCTGCTTTTTCTGTACGACAGAACGTAACGGATGCATACTGGACACCGTCATCTCTGCTGGGAAGCACTCTTGCAGCAGGCAATCCCGATAAAATAGACCTTCAGGAATTGCTTGACGATGTCACAGCAGAAATAAATGCACGATAGTACCTACCCACTTTGTAAAGACCTCCTATGGTTTATAATATGCCATAGGAGGTCT
>NZ_ADKM02000064.1 GCF_000178155.2 Hominimerdicola alba 8 | reverse complement strand
CAGTCTGTCGCAAAAGTCTACCCGAAAGGGTAGGCTTTTTTGAATAAGTGTGGTATAATAAAGAGGGGTGAAAAAGATGCTAGAAAAGAAAAGCAAAGAAATGAGCCAGTTAGAAATGATAAGCATAGAAGAATTTGTACCGAAAGATCATCTTCTGAGGAAGATCAGCAAAGCTGTAGATTTCGATAAGATCTATGATTTTGTTGAGAACTTGTACTGTCTTGACAACGGCAGACCCGGAGTTGATCCTGTCGTGCTTTTCAAAATGGTGCTGATACAGCATTTGTATGGCATACCATCTCTTCGTAAGACTGCGGAAGAGGTAAAAATGAACATAGCTTACCGCTGGTTCTGCGGGTATCTTCTGAATGAGCAGACGCCTCATTTTTCAACACTCAGCAGAAATTTCAAACATCGATTCAACGAAGAAGTGGTCGAAGAAATATTCTTCTGGATATTGTCAGAGATAAACGGTGCCGGATATCTTTCGCCCGAAGCGGTATTCATTGACGGAACGCACATAAAGGCAAATGCTAATATGAAAAAAGCTGTAAAGAAAGCAGTTCCGGAAGCCGCAAAGGTATATGAAGAACAGCTGTTAAAAGAGATAAACGAAGACCGTGAAAAACACGGAAAAAAGCCCTTAAAAGATAAGAATGGCAAGGACGGCGGAAATAGATCTGATAAAAAAACCGAAAATCCAACCGATGATCCAACAAAAGTTGAAAACGCAAAGGCTAAAGAAGTGACCGTTTCGACTACCGACCCTGAGTGCGGAGTTTTCCATAAGGGCGAGCATAAGAAATGCTTTGCATACGCAGCTCAAACAGCCTGCGATAAGCACGGATATATCATGGATTTCACTTTAAATCCCGGAAATGTACACGACAGCGTGGCTTTTGACGGACTATATGACAAGCTTACTGAACGGTTTAAAAAGATAAAATATGCAGTAATGGACTCAGCTTACAAGACCCCCTGGATAGCGAAGAAAGTGATAGATGACGGCAGGATACCGGTGCTGCCATACAAACGCCCTATGGGTAAAGACGGATTTTTCAGACCGTATGAATATGTTCTTGATGAATATTACAACTGCGTGATTTGTCCGCAAAACAAAGTTTTAAACTATTCAACAACTAACAGAGAAGGCAACAGAGAATACAAAAGCAAGGGGTATATCTGCAAGGATTGTCCGAACAGAGCAAAATGCACCGACAACGCCAAATGCGAAAAGACTGTAACTAAACATATCTGGCTCGATTATCTTGAACAGGTCGAAGACATACGGCACACCGCAGGTATGAAAGAGCTGTATGATAAGCGAAAAGAAACGATCGAGCGAGTGTTTGCGGATGCAAAAGAAAAACACTCGATGCGATTCACATATTTCAGAGGCTTGTCCCAGGTCAGCAAATGGGTCAGGCTTAAATTTGCTGCCATGAATCTGAAAAAGTATGCAATGCACCGCCGGAACAGGGGTGTATTTACTTGTTTTTTTGCTGCTTTTGACAGATATTGGCTGTTCGCGGCATGATTTAACCCCATATCCGTGGAGGATATGGGGTTTTGAGACAGACTG
>NZ_ADKM02000065.1 GCF_000178155.2 Hominimerdicola alba 8 | reverse complement strand
ATTGCTGCCGATCGGTCTTTGTCGATTGATTACAGACTCTCGTGGAATGTTCTGGAGATAACATCGTCCTGCTGTTCTTTTGTCAGCTTAACGAAGTTTACTGCATAGCCCGAAACTCTGATAGTCAGCTGTGGGTACTTCTCAGGGTGTGCCTGAGCGTCCAGCAGAGTTTCACGGTTGAGCACGTTTACATTCAGATGATGTCCGCCTTTTTCAGCATAGCCGTCAAGCAGACCGATCAGGTTATCGACCTGTGTATCAGTAGGTTCAAAATTTGCCATATTTATCCTTCTTTCAATATTACAACTCGTCATCGTCCTCATCGGGCGCTTTTTCATTTGGCTGACAGCATGCACCTGTTCCGCAGTCATTGCTGCGGAAAGTCTGAACGTTCAGCGTGGCGCCCTCTTCTGAGGTCACCTCGCCTGCTTTTACGTTCACATGACCGTCGCCTTTTTCAATGAGTTTGTCGATCATAGCGACCAACTCATCGACCTTCTCTTCTTCGGTCTTGTTATCAGTTGCCATTGTTGAGTTCCTCTGTGATGCTTGCGATGTCTATGTCGCCCATGAACATCTCATCGTCCTTGCCCAGTGCGCCGGGTATGATGGAGAATGTGTTGGAGATACCGTCCTGAGCATGTCTGAAAGGCAGCTTAGCAACGGAAGACAGCGAAGATGCTGCACCGTGAGTATCTCTGCCGTGCATCGGGTTAGCGCCGGGAGCCAGAGGCACACCGATTTTTCTGCCGTCAGGAGTAGAACCTGTCTTCTTACCATAAACAACGTTGGAAGTAATGGTCAGTATAGACATGGTAGGTACACCGTCACGATAAGTGTGATGCTTTCTTATCTTGTTCATGAAGCGCTTAACGATATCAACAGCCAGCTTGTCAACTCTGTCATCATTATTACCATACTTGGGGAAATCACCCTCAACGATATAATCAACAACGACATTTCTTGCAACATCTATAACGTTGCCTGCCTTATCCTTTATCTCGATATCCTTGCGTACAGGCTTTACCTTAGCGTACTTGATAGCAGACAGCGAGTCAGCAACAACAGACAGACCTGCGATACCTGTAGCGAAGTATCTCTTGACATCTCTGTCGTGGAGAGCCATCTGGAGTCTTTCATAGCTGTACTTGTCGTGCATATAGTGGATAACGTTCAGGGTGTTGACATACAGACCGGCCAGCCACTCCATCATGTCATCGTATTTGTCCATAACATCATCAAAGTCGAGGTACTCACCGTCAACAGGTCTGTACTTAGGACCTACCTGAACGCCAAGACGCTCATCAACGCCGCCGTTTATAGCGTACAGCAGGCACTTAGCGAGGTTAGCTCTTGCGCCGAAGAACTGCATCTCCTTGCCGACTACCATCGAAGATACGCAGCAAGCGATGGCATAGTCATCACCGTGAGTAGCTCTCATCAGGTCATCGTTCTCGTACTGAATAGCCGAAGTTCTTATGGACATTCTGGCACAGAACTTCTTGAAGTTCAGAGGCAGCTTTGTGCTCCACAGAACAGTCATGTTAGGCTCAGGTGCAGGACCCAGATTGTTGAGAGTGTTCAGATATCTGAACGAAGTCTTAGTTACCATTGGAACGCCGTCGATGGAAACACCGCCGATGGACTCGGTCACCCATGTGGGGTCGCCTGAGAACAGTGAATTATACTCAGGTGTTCTTGCGAACTTGACCAGTCTGAGCTTCATGATGAAGTGGTCTACCAGTTCCTGAGCCTCTTCTTCGGTCAGCACGCCGTTCTGAATATCTCTCTGAATATAGATATCGATGAAAGTCGAAGTTCTGCCCAGCGACATTGCTGCGCCGTTCTGCTCCTTAACAGCTGCCAGATAGCCGAAATACAGCCACTGGATAGCTTCCTGAGCGTTCTTTGCAGGCTTTGATATATCGCAGCCGTAGATCTCACCCAGCTTTTTCAGTTCGCCAAGAGCCCTGATCTGCTCAGCCAGTTCTTCACGAAGTCTGATATTCTTTGAAGTCATTCTTACCAGCGAATTAGCCAGCTGATCCTTCTTGTCTTCAATAAGGTAGTCAATACCGTACAGTGCAACTCTTCTGTAGTCGCCAATGATTCTGCCTCTGCCGTAAGCATCGGGCAGACCTGTCAGTATAGCGGCATGTCTTGCCAGCTTCATCTCAGGGGTGTAAGCATCGAAAACGCCCTGATTGTGGGTCTTTCTGTACTCAGTGAAGATCTTTACGATCTCAGGATCAACTTCATAGCCGTACTGCTTACATGCCTGCTGAGCCATTCTCAGACCGCCGAAAGGCTGGAGCGAACGCTTGAAAGGCTTATCTGTCTGGAAGCCTACGATCTTCTCCAGATCTTTATTAAGGTAGCCTGCAGCGTGGCTTGTTATGGTGGAAACTATCTTAGTATCCATATCCAGAACGCCGCCTGCTTCTCTTTCCTGCTTTGACAGTTCCAGTACCTGCTCCCACAGCTTTGTTGTAGCCTCAGTAGGACCTGCGAGGAAACTCTCATCGCCATCATACGGGGTGAAATTCTTCTGGATAAAATCCCTCAGATTTATAGATGTGCTTGACCATCTGCCGGGTTTAAAACCCTTCCACTCCTCATCGAACCAATTTCTTTCCATTTTTACATCTCTCCCTGACTATACAGACATATGCAAAATAACGAAGTCATGCTGCGAAAATCCACACCGTCTGCTGATTGATCGGACGATCTGCCCCGCCCCTGCGGGACACACAATATATAGATCATCTTCTTGTAAAAGAATATCACATTTAGTACACCATGTCAAGGACAAAACAGAAATATTACTTCGGTTTAACATTTATTTCACATGTTAGCAAAGGCGGCAAAACCCCCGATTTTTCGCGGTAATTTTACATGGGGCATGCCATCGGATACATGGCTCTGATTTTACGCGAGTACATTATTTTGTACCGTTCACATCTGAGTGTTAATTTTTTAACGACCTAAATGTGCCATTTCACGGACTAAAGTGTACTTTTTTAGTACATGATTTTTAACGACTTTTTCCACTACAAAACCGACCACTCAGCCCATGAAAGCTATGTTTTGAGGACTTATTCCATATAACTGACGGTGTCATAAGCAATTGTAAAGTCACAAAACATGATGTAAAAATTTTAACAATATTTTCACACTCTTAGAAGATAGCAGTATCAATGGACAATTCGGATATGTGAATTTTTTGTAAAAGTTATTGCACTCAAAAAAACGGCAGACAGTATCAAAGACTGTCTGCCGTTGATGGCACTTATGAATTGTTGGAAAGTTCCTTAAGTTCGCGACCGGTTTTGAGCAGTTCACGAAGTCCGTCAGCATCTTCAGCCGATATCGCATCGCGGTACTCGGTAAGGTGGGCAATGATGCAGTCGATCTCATCAATAAGCGGCTGCCTGTTCATCATAAAAAGTTCAGTCCACATATTCTCGTTCAGCTTGGCAACGCGGGTCATGTCCTTAAAAGACCCCGCCGAGAAGCCTGACTGTTTCAGCAGGCTGGGACTCTTCACATAAGCACTGGACACCACATGCGCCAGCTGTGAGGTGAAAGCGATGATCCTGTCATGCTCTTCTACCGTTGATGTGACTACGCGGGCAAAGCCTATCTCGTAAGCAAGCTGTGAAACTTCGCGAACTATCCTTACAGGCAGTTCGTCAGACGGTGTCATTATAAAGCTGGCTTTCTCGAAGAGGTTATCTACCGAGTATGCAAAGCCTGAAAATTCACGCCCCGCCATCGGGTGACAGCCGAGAAAATGCACACCCTCATCAGCCAGCGGTTTCTCCACCGCGTTGACTATAGCCGCCTTGACACCGCAGCTGTCAATAACAATGCTGCCCTTTTTGAACTTTGATTTATTCTCTATTATAAAGTTAATAGTCTGGGCGGGGTGAAGGCAGACCATCACCACATCACAGCTGTGGAGTTCATCGACAGTTATCTCACCGTCTATAGCTTCCTGCGCGACTGCGCCCGCAATGGCAGCGCGGTCGATATCCAGTGCAAAGCAGCTGTGCTCGGTATTCTTCTTTATCGCCTTAGCCAGTGAACCGCCGATAAGTCCCAGACCAACTATCGCAATCTTCATTATATGCTCCCTTCCCGCAGCAAGATTAATTTGTTTAATATTTTTACTTTGCCGCGACAAACAATTTCGTACTTTTACTTATTAAAGTATAGCACCATAGCTTCTTTTTGTCAAGGGCAAGACATTTTTAAGCTAATTAATATTAAATTTTCGTGTTTTTGAACAAAAAAGATATTTTGACCAAAAAAGTTAAAAATTATTATATTTTACTATTGACAAATTAAGCAACATGCTGTATAATATGTCTTGTGAGAAATAATTAATTTTCTTACGAATTATGAAGGTTTAGGTGATTTGGCGAAGAAGCAGCTTTAGGGCTGCTTTTTTCGTTTATAGGGGGGGATTTTTATAAAGATATTAAATCTTCACGGTTACGGCGGAAGTGCTGAGAACGCTGCATTTGCGGCTCTGAAAGCAAACGGTCATGATGTGGTATCGCCGCAGAATGACTATGACGCAGTCAGTCCGCGCGAGATGGTCATTAAACTGAATAAACTCGCCGCTGACGAAAGCATCGGGCTTATCGTCGGGACGAGTCTTGGTGGATTTTATGCTGCTGTGCTGTCAGCGGAAACGGGGCTGCCTGCTGTGCTGGTGAACCCCTGCCTTATGGCGTTCTACCATCTGCCGCTGTTGGGCTACACAGGTGATATCTCTGAGTTTATAGGACTGTTCGGTGAACTTGAAGACCTCGACAAAAGCCGCATCTGTGCCATTATAGGCGGCAGCGATGAAGTTGTTACCACACACAGCTTTACTCGCGGATATCTGGGTGAGGAGCGAGTGACGGTCATACCCGCCGGCAAGCATTCGGGTGCAACTCTGCCTTTGGCAGAATATTTCGGCAAGGTGATAAAATAACGGTTATACATCCTCTTCATCGAGGGGAAGAGGTATCTCAAGACCAACTCTGCCTGCGGTCTTTGATGGGAAAACGCAGGTCACATACTCCCAGCCGCCGTATGCGGCAAGGTCATCGGTGACGGCGCGGATATCATCGATGCGCACGCCTTGCAGCAGCTTCAGTTCGACCAGCAGTTCACAGCTATCCTCCAATACCTCTATATTCTCGACCTCAGCGCCGATGCCGTATTCTGAAAGGTAATCATCTATCACGCAGCCGCAGACCGCTTCCGGGTCATCAAGCTGTTCGCTGTCTGCCAGACTTTGGCGGACAGCTTTTTTTGTGCCGCTGCGGTCAAGCATTTCGGCAAGCGCGTCCCTGTCCCAGAGAATAACACCGTTTGCTTCGGCAAGGCGCTTGGCAGGTTCGGTAAAATAGCTGTTTGTCATCACAGCGCCTACTTCACAGCCATATACTGCCAGACCGCCAATGACCTCCTGTATCGCCGAATTATTGACCTTTTTCTCGTAGCGCTTACACTGTACGGCATAGCTTATATGGTTCTTTTGTGCGGTGATATCCACCCCGAAATCGCCGCTTGCCTGCGTTACCCTGACATTCTTGAAGCCGTTCGCACGCAGTATGCCTGCGCAGGCGTACTCAAATTCATTTCCGAACATCACATCCAGCTTTTTAAGGTTCATGCGCCCCATTTTGTGAAGCAGCGCACTGCCTGCCGCAAGCACAAGCGCTGTCAGAACGGTGTATGGCAGCAGCCGCAGGAAAACTTCCTTTTTGCTGCCTGTCACAAGTTCAGCCGCTAAAGCAAAGCGTTCTGCCGCAGCAGTCACGGCGAAAGTCCCGCAAAGCCATAAAACTACGCGTATGATACGCTTTATGCCGCGCCACATACCGCCGCCCCCTTTCCTGATGATACTATAAATTATAGCATATCAGCGCAGGCAAGTCAAGCGAGCGGGTGATTTTTTGGACTTTATTTCTTTTTAGTAAGCAGATATGCCTGTGCCGCGCAGATAAACGGATAGCTAAGCAGATGGGTCAGTTGATCTTTGGTATTCCAGTTTCGGTCATGCCAGCCTTTGCATTCCTTAGTTTCGGGATAGAAACGCTGATACCAACCTGACGACATGCAGAGCAGCTGGTCAAGTATGACGATATCGTAGGCTTTCTCGACATACAGGAATGCCATAAGACGCTTGAACGCCTGCCAAAAACTGAGTTTCTCCCGCTTGATCCGGTCGGCGTTGTCTTTCATCGCCCACACGGTATACCCGCCGACTGCCGCTAGAAGAAAATGTGCGACAAGACGCTTTTTCAGCGGAGGTCCGGGGTGGTCTTTGGCGGCTTCAAGTATATCTTTCGGCAGAAAACGCAGGACGAGTTTCGGGTCTGAAAAGGCGGGTGCTGCCATCACTGTAACGGTCATTATCGCGCACAAGCCAAGAGAATTTCTTATCGTTCGTTTCATGGTGGTCACTCCTTCGCTTAGGTTAGATATAACTAATTATATCATCGCGCATATATATTTGTCAAGACGAGAAAATATTGACAACAGCGCAAAGTCGTGATATACTTTACTATAGCAATCCGCCTTAAAATTCAGACAAAATCCAGTCACAAAACCCATAAATCCCAGCTTTTGCGACCGGATTTTGTGAATTTAAAAAGTTGGATTGCTATAATAAGCGGTCGGCTGTTGCAGAACGACCATAGAAACGGAGTTTAAAAATGAAAAACAAAAGAATAACTGCTATTCTTTACGCTGTGGCGGCGGCACTGTTCTATGCGCTGAACGTGCCTTGCTCAAAATTGCTGCTGAGTAACGTTGCACCTACCTTTATGGCAGGATTCCTGTACATAGGTGCAGGGCTGGGTGTTGGAGCGATGTATCTTTTTCATTTTAAACACGAAGCATCAGAACAGCGGCTTTGCAGGTCTGACCTGCCATACACCACAGGCATGGTGGCACTGGATATATTAGCACCGATACTGCTTATGATAGGTATAAAGATAGGTTCATCAGCAAACGCTTCACTGCTGGGCAACTTTGAGATAGCTGCGACTTCGGTGATAGCTTTTGCCATTTTCAGGGAGAAGATAAGCAGGCGGCTCTGGATCGCACTGGGGTTGGTCACTTTATCGAGTATGATACTTTCGTTCGGCGGCAAGGGCAGCCTTGAATTTACAGCGGGTTCACTGTTTGTGCTGGGCGCAGCAGTCTGCTGGGGGTTTGAGAACAACTGCACACGCAGCATTTCCGAGAAAAGCACCTATCAGATAGTTACGATAAAGGGGCTGTGTTCAGGTGCGGGTTCGGTAATCATAGCACTGGTGACAGGTGAGAAGCTGCCTGATATGCGCTATATACTGCCTGCACTGCTGCTGGGCTATGTGGCTTACGGTCTGAGCATTTTCACCTATATCCGCGCACAGAAGGAACTTGGTGCTGCTAAGACCAGCGCTTACTATGCTATCGCGCCGTTCATCGGTGCATTTCTGTCTTTCGTTCTGCTGAGGGAAGCACTTTCGGCAAACTACCTCATTGCGCTGGTAATAATGGCAGCGGGTACTGCACTGGCGGCGGCAGACACTCTGGCGCACAGGCATACGCATGTACACTGCCACACGTTCACCCACACCCACGACGGTTCGACCCACACACATACAGTCACACACAGCCACGACCACTGCCATTATGTCAGTGACAGCAGACACGGTCACACACACAGTATAGCAGAATTACAGCGGCTTTTGTGACGATATGACCTATAGCAATCCGCCTTAAAATTCAGACAAAAACCAGTCACAAAACCCATAGATCCCAGCTTTTGCGACCGGATTTTGTGAATTAAAAAAGATGGATCGCTATAATATAAAGA
>NZ_ADKM02000066.1 GCF_000178155.2 Hominimerdicola alba 8 | reverse complement strand
AAAACTACCCTGCGGGTCGCTTATTTCTTTCCCGATAACACTGTTTTGTTTAGAACTGTCAGCCCATATGTCTGAGTCACGTTCCCGCTCTATATCAAGAAATGTACGAGCCCTGAACACTCAAAAGGCTTTCGCTTACATCCATCGGACTCGCTCCTCTCATCATAAACTAAGATACCTGCGGAGTCTGTACTGCGTGGTGAAACATGTTCTCACACGGGACTGTTTGCAGTACCTTTACTCTCACCCGAGAATATCTCACATTTAAGGAACTATCGGCTTTAATATCAAGACCCAACGGTAACAACGTGCCTGTCGGCTCATCACCGCCACCGTTTTATTGATTTTATCTGCTTTCCTTTTCCTTGAATATACTATACCACATTTTTTGTGCTTTGTCAATAGTTTTTCTCAACATTTCAATATTTTTTATATTTAATTATTTCAAAAATAAATATAGTCTTTTTTTAGAAAAAGCTACTTGACTTCTGGGGGAGAATGTTGTATAATATATGTGTTGCGGCGGTCAAAACGGGCTTCGCCGCTTTTGTTTTTCTGACTGTTTTTGCGGTCAGATGATAACAGGGATATTGGTATGGTATCTTCCCTGTCAGACAGGTCACCTTATTACAATATATAAGATGCGGTCTGTGCAGGCGGGATAAGCATATTGTTACGATCAAGGAGGTCTTGGTATGGACGAGCAGATGAATGAGTACACCCCCGATCTTTATGAACTGATGGACGAACAGGGCAACAAGCAGACTTTTGAACTGCTGGACTGCATGGATTTCGAGGACGAAAGATATTACGCACTGACCCCTTATTTTGAGGAAGATGATGCTGACAAGATACTTGATGAGGCTTCACTGCTGGTCATTCTCAAGGTTGAGTATGACCCCGAAACAGGTGAGGAGATACTGGCTTCCATCGAGGACGAAGAACTTTTTGACCGCGTTGGTGCGGCTTTTGAAGAGCGCCTTGAAGAGATGTTCGATTTTGAGGACGACGAGGACGGCGAAGAATAAGCCTTTACGCGATGTCAATATTTTAGTTTATACAATATTATACTCGCTATTTTGTCTATTTTACCGTTTGCAATCCGATGTGATATGTGGTATAATATAGACAGCATAAAGGAAGCGGTGCTTCCGATAACAAAATAAGTCTTTTGATTGCTACCTTGTACGATCAAGCATAGATATTGTAAATCCAACACTTACTAAAAGGGATTCGCACTCTTGGTGAAGATTGAAGACCTCCCGCCCGAACCGCATTTGCCGTTCGGTCAACGGACGAAGGGATCATGAGGCTCTAAGGTCGTCTTACCCACCCTGCAATTTTTGCGGGTTTATCTTCTATGCGACGGCAAGGCGGCAATTTTTTTAGGATAAAGCGGGTAGAGTTTCTCTGCCCGTTTTTATGTTCATATAATGTAAATATGTGGGACAGTCCCCACACAATATATAGAAATGAGGTATACAAAATGCAGAAGATAATAGACAAGTCGCCCGAAGCGCTGGACGCTTATTTCAAAGAAGCAGGCGCGGAGAAAATACTGCTGGTCGGCGGAAAATCGATGGACAGGCTGGAGATAGGCGGATATTTCCGCAGTCTTGAAGAGCGCACAGGCATAAAGGTCGTGAGGTTTTCAGACTTTACACCGAACCCCGACTACACTTCGGTGCTGGCAGGTGTGAAACTCTACAAAGATGAAGGCTGTGACATGGTCGCTGCTGTGGGCGGCGGCTCGGCTATGGATACTGCAAAGTGCATCAAAATGTATGCCACTATGGACGACAGCACCGAGTTCATATCGCAGAAGATAGTACCCAATAATATAGAATTCCTCGCTGTTCCCACGACCGCAGGCACTGGCAGTGAAGCAACGCGCTACGCCATCATCTACTATAACGGCAATAAAATTTCTGTGACCGACTACAGCTGTATACCGACAGCAGTCGTCTTCGACCCCGATACGCTGAGCGGTCTGCCTGTGTACCACAAAAAAGCAGCTATGCTCGATGCGCTCTGCCATGCGGTGGAGTCCTACTGGTCGGTGCATTCCACCGATGAGAGCAAGGATTTCGCTGAACAGGCGATAAGACTGCTTTTCGCTTCCTGCAAGGCGTACCTTGACAACACCGAGCAAGGCAGGGCTGACATGCTGAGGGCGGCAAATCTGGCAGGTCAGGCGATAAATATCACCGCCACCACTGCGGGGCATGCCATGTGCTATAAGCTGACCACTCATTACGGTCTGGCACACGGACACGCGGCGGCGCTGTGCGTGAGGGCGCTGTTCCCCTTTATGGTTGAAAATACTGCGCTTTGTATAGATCCGCGCGGGCAGTCCTACCTTGAAAAGACTTTTGACGACCTTGCCGAAGTTATGGGCTGTCACTCACCTGCGGCGGCGGCTGAGAAATTTTCTGCCTTTTATGACAGTCTGGGGCTTGATACACCGAAAGCCACTGAGGAAGAACTTGAAATGCTTTCGGGTTCAGTCAATACCGAACGTTTGAAAAATCACCCGATAGAACTCACCAAAGAGAGCATATACTCCCTTTACAAAAACATGCTTTGTACAATTCATAATTCATAATTCATAATTCATAATTCATAATTTTTGACATGACCGAAATAATTCCGTTCTAGCAGGAGCTTTGCCGCAGACAAAGCTGTGCAAAAACACAAATCGGTGCGTGAGTCAAAGCGGTCGGTCAAGCCCGCCGCCGGAGGGCTTGCGGGAGTTTGAGGGCAGTGCCCTCAATAGGTGAAGCAGTCCACAAGCAACGCCAAAAATTATAGCAATCCAACTTTTTAAATTCACAAAATCCAGTCGCAAGAGCTGGGATTTATGGGTTTTGTGACTGGATTTTGTCTGAATTTTAAGGCGGATTGCTATAGTTGAGCAAAGCAAAACAAAAGCCCAGAAGTCGGATAAGAACAACAGATCTTCCGACCCAAATGCGGGCAATTCGCAAATAATAGAGCGCGGACGATACTCTTGTCTGCGCCCTTTCTTTATGCCGGCGGCGAATTGCCGGCGAAAAGTTAGCGCGACAGCGTTTTCGGCGGAGGCGCACGCGAATGTGCCGGTCAATAATTCAGGGCACAAAACCCGGTGGGCGGGCGGGTGGGGCGCACTCCAAATAAAAGCATGTCAAGGAGTATTGGCACACACGGTTGTGTCGGCTTGACAAACACCGTCAGAACTGCATTCACCTTTGGCAGAACGGCAAACCATCTTCTGCACAGCATTGATGTTATCATGTGGCGGGAGTCATGCCGACACATTCCATATAAGCCACAGCATTTTGCACAACGAAATTAGCCTGCTTTTATAGAATGTCGCTATAATAGGTTCTAACTTGTGAATGGATGTACTATATATTATGAATATATACTTAACATTTGTGAAAATCACGAAAAGGGCTTGCAATTTGCAAAGTTTTGTAGTATAATATAGACATTCCAAAAGATTTATGGAATTCACTAGTTAATTTACCATATAGAAAAGGAGAATATCTATGGAACTGAAAAATTTCATCGCTCACGGCGACATCTATGACATCTATGAGTGCGACGGCAAGTCTATCAACGTTTACAATAAACCCGAGTATAAGGAGAAATGCCTTTACGCAGCGCTGACTCATGCAAGGTGCGAGACCACTATGGTCAATTCTTTCATCAAAACACCTATACTGCATGAAGTTTCTGTAGTTGACGGCAAGTGGGCTATCTCCTTCGACTTCATCAAGGGCAAGACCCTACAGCAGTTAATGGACGAAAATCCCGATAAGATGGAAACCTACCTCAACCAGTTCATCGACATTCAGATGGAGATACATGCTCAGTACATGCCCCTGCTCTCCAAGCTGAAAGACAAGATGGCAAGGCAGATAAAATCGCTCGCCGCCATTGACGAGATAAAGAAGTACGAACTGCTGACCAGACTGGACTCGATGCCAAAACACATCAAACTCTGTCACGGCAACTTCGCACCAAAGAATGTCATCATCAATGATGAGGGCACTTATGTCATCAACTGGTCTGCCGCAAGACAGGGCAACGCTTCTGCCGATGTTGCAAGGACTTACCTGCTCTTCTGCCTCAATAATCCCGATACTGCTGACGCTTACCTCGACAAGTACTGCCTAAAGAGCGGTACTTCAAAGCAGTATGTTCAGGCATGGCTGCCGATCGTGGCTGCCGCTCAGCTGATAAAGGGCAGAGAAGAAGAAAAGGATCTGCTCATGCGCTGGATCGACGTTGTGGACTATTCCTGATACGCGCGCAAATACGTTTTCAAAGCGGAGGACTGCGGTCTTCCGCTTTTTTGCGTATGCTGCGTCGCTGAATAACAACAGGCTTTTTTCTTAAATATTGAAAATGCTCAAATAAAATGCGCTTTTACTGAGCGTTTTGTGCTATAGCGCAAAATGTTGGGTGTACCCTTGACAAAAGGTTTTTAATGTTTTATACTTAGTATGTACATTTATGTTTAAATTTTTAAGGTATTTCACAATGTACGCACACAAGGGTTCAACGCCCGAATATATGAAGAAACAGGAGGAACTGTGTTATGAGAATTTGTGCAATATGCGGCGCACAGATCGAGGATGGCATGAAGTTCTGCGGCGGCTGCGGCGCTGTAGTGGCTGACGCTGCTGATGCGGCTCAGGCTGCTGTAGGAGGTATGGATCCGCAGGCAGGCGCTTACCAGAACAACGGTGCCAACTACGGTCAGACGCAGCAGTACAACAACTTCCAGCAGGCTGCGGCAGCTGTGCCGAAGAAGCCTAACCCGCTGATCGAGAAGATCAAGAAAAATCCCAAGATGGCGCTGATACCGCTGGCAGCACTTGTGGCGATAATCGTTGCTATAATCATTATAGTAAATGTCACCAAGTACCAGAAGGTAGATGCTAAGGAACTGTTCGAGTTCAAGTTCGAGGGTCTGAACAGCTACGGTACTGTTACAGGCGACCTGAACGCTTATTCTAACGACGTTTATAAGGAGAGCGACAAAGCGCTTGCAATTAAGAGCAATCTTAAGGGTTCGAGCAAAGAGATGAAAGAACTGCTTGACGACCTGGACGTTACTGATGAAAAGGAAGTTTCACCTTTCCTGTCAGTTGACCCCAAAGTGCTCGAAAAGACATGGACAAAAGCTAAGGACACCAGCGATATCATCTCGATGAGAAAGGCTCTGCTGAAGACCAACCCTAATGATAAGTACCTTATCAAGGCTAAGTTCGACAAGGACAAGAACCTCAAAAACGGCGACAAGGTAAAGGTAACCATCGAATATGATGAAGATTACCTCAAAGATAACAAGATCAAGCTGACCAACACCGAGTTCACACTGGAAGTCAAGAACCTTGAAGAGGGCATCGACTTTGATCCGTTCGATGAGAAGTACTTCACTGTCGAATTCAGCGGTCTTGACGGCGAGGGCAGTGTGTCGATAGACAGCACAGCTGATACCCCCGATGATCTCTACTACAACTACGACTACACCTCAAGTCTTTCAAACGGCGACAAGATCACCGTTACCTGTGAGATATATGACCTTAAGCCCGCAGGCGATGCTTTCTATTTTGAGAGCGATGGCAAGTGCTATGTCATCAAGAGCAAGGATGTCCTGAAAAAGGATATCGAAGTTACAGGTCTTACCGAACTGAAAGAGATCGATGTATTCGAGAACATCAAATTCGTATATGACAGGGGTACTCCTTTCCTTAAGGTAAAGGATATCGACAACGACAACATGGATAAGCTGGTCGTTGACAATGTAAACTTCTATCTGGAAAACAACGACAGCCTTAAGGCGGGCGACAAGTTCAAAGTCAAGGCTTACAGCTACAGCCTTAAGTCTGAGGGCTACAAGATCAAGGGCGAGATGGACGAAGACGGCTACGTTGTAAAGGAATTCACCGTTGAGGACACCATGCCCGCATACGTAACTGCCGACACCGCAAAGGCAGCTTACGAGAGCGCTGACTTAAAGGATCTCATCAGCGATGAAGAAACCGAGATCAAGACAAGACTTCAGGGCAACAGCGCAAGCTGGCTGAGCTACGCTACCAACGTAAACTACAAGGGCAAGGTAGAAAAGGTAGACAGCATGGTGCTGAAGGATGTTTATGTCGCATTCACTTCCAAGAACAACTACAACAACGTGAGCGACTACGTTAACAGAGTTTACGGTCTGTACGAGATAAAGGTAAAGACCGATGACGAAGAGGAAAGCACAGGCTCACTGTTCGCAGTTATCTACCTCGAAAACGTGCTGACTGCTGACGGCAAGTTCTACCAGAGCAGCAGCTGGGACGATGTAAGGTACGCTCTCTACGGCACTATGAACGACTTCAACAAGGAAGTTGTAGGCAAGGAAGGCTACACCGTTACCAAGAGCGGCAGCTCAGGTTCATCAGCTCCCGAAGAGCCTAAGCCTGAGGAAACCACTACCACGACTACCACCGCTAAGGAAGAAGAGTCTAAGGCTGAGGAATCCACCACTACCGCTAAGGAAGAGGACAAGAAGGACGAAGAGAAGAAGGACGAGGACTCTAAGGAGGAAACTACCACCGCCGCTAAGGAGGAGGAAAAGCCTGCTGAGGAGACCGAGAAGGCTTCTTAAACCTGATATCACTATCCCCCCGATATTTCGGGGGGATTTTTTTGTAAGTTGTATTGTGCAAATTGTCCGCACAGGGGTGAAAATACTTGTAAGAATAGTACGTACAATTTTGACGATGCCCCCTTGCAATCGGGGCGTGAGTGTGGTATACTAAACGCTGTAGCAGGACATCGTGCGATAAACAGACAGCAATGATATGTTCCGATACTGACAGTTATACGCGGCGCACCTGCTTTCATAAGACAAAATATTTACAATAACGGAGCTGATATAACGATGGTACACACTAAGATACGACCGCTTCCGATGGGACAGGTGACAGTGACAGATGAATACTGCGCCAACGCTTTCAACAAGGAGATAGCCTATCTGCTGAGTTTTGACACTGACAGACTGCTGGCAGGCTTCCGTGAAACTGCGGGGCTTGATATGCGCGGCGCGGTGCGATATTCAGGCTGGGAGGACGACCTCATCGGCGGGCATTGTGTGGGTCACTACATGACGGCTGTTGCGCAGGCTTACGCTTCACTGCAAGAGGGCGACTCCCGCAGAGATGCGCTGTACAAGCTGGCTGTCACCACGACAGACGGTCTTAAAGAATGTCAGCAAGCACTGGGAACAGGGTTCATATTCGGCGCAAAGATAATAGACAAAAACAACGTTGAAGCGCAGTTCGACAATGTGGAAAAGAACCTTTCCAACATAATGACGCAGGCGTGGGTGCCTTATTACACGCTCCACAAGATACTGGCGGGCGCGATAGACATCTATAGGCTGACAGGCTATGAGAATGCGAAAACAGTTGCTTCACGCTTGGGCGACTGGGTGTACCGCAGGGTCAGCAGATGGTCGGAAGAAACACAGCGCACTGTTCTGGGCATAGAATACGGCGGCATGAACGACTGCCTGTATGAACTCTATGCCGTGACAGGCAAGGAAGAACACGCGATAGCGGCGCACTGTTTCGATGAAGTACCGCTCTTCGAGAATGTATATGCAGGCACCGAGAATGCCCTCAACAACAAGCACGCCAACACCACCATACCGAAGTTTCTCGGTGCGCTGAAACGCTATGCGATACTTGACGGCAGAACGGTGAACGGTGAAACTGTCGATGCGGGTAGGTATCTGGGATATGCAGAACGCTTCTGGGATATGGTGGTGCAAAAGCACAGCTACATAACAGGCGGCAACAGCGAGTGGGAACATTTCGGCTGTGACTATGTGCTCGATGCCGAGCGCACAAACGCCAACTGCGAAACATGCAACACCTACAACATGTTGAAACTCTCCCGCCTGCTGTTTGAGATAACAGGTGAAAAGAAGTACGCCGACTATTACGAGAACACTTTCATAAACGCCATACTTTCCTCACAGAACCCCGAAACGGGCATGAGTACCTATTTCCAGCCGATGGCTTCGGGCTATTTCAAGGTGTACAGCACCCCTTACACAAAGTTCTGGTGCTGTACAGGTTCGGGCATGGAGAATTTCACAAAGCTGGGCGACAGCATATATTTCACTGAGGGAAATGCGCTTATCGTCAACCAGTATATAAGTTCATCGGCAGAATGGTCGGAAAAGGGCGTGAAAGTCGAGCAAATGACCGATATACCGAACAGCGACACTGCAAAGTTCATGATACACGGCAAGGGCGGCATATCGCTGAAATTAAGACTCCCCGACTGGCTGGCAGGCGATGCCGTTATAACCGTTGACGGCAAGGCATACGATGCAGATATAAACGGCGGCTATGCAGAAGTAAGCGGCATCGCTGACGGCTCGGTGGTGGAGATAAAACTCCCGATGGAGGTAAGGGCGCACAGCCTGCCCGACAATAAGAACACCTACGGTTTCAGATACGGTCCCATCGTGCTGAGTGCAAGGCTGGGCACCGCCGAGATGACCGACACTATGACAGGCATAGAAGTCACGATACCGCAGTACAGCAGGATAGAAACTACCTACGTGCCGAGCGGCAGTGAGAAGATACATATTGCAGACGGCACTGTCAGCGAATTTATAGAGAACATCACCGAGAACCTTGTGCGCGTCGGAAACAGGCTGGAATTCGCCTTAAAGCACACAGATGCCGAACTGACTTTCCTCCCCCACTACTCACAGTACAAACAGCGCTACGGTATCTACTGGCAGTTTTTGGAGAAAGGTGCTCAACAGGACGCGGACGGCAGTCAGCCCAAAGACCTGCTGGACACCGTTCAGACGGGTTACGGGCAGTATGAGAACGATGAACTGCATCAGATGGCAGAATACGGAAACGGCTCAACAGGCGTGACAGACAGCGGCACTTCGCGCTGTGCCAACGCGGGCGGCAGTTTCTCTTACAGGATGCTGGTGGACGACAGCGCCGAAACTTCCCTGCTGGCGGCTTTTGCGAAATCTGACAGCGGCAGGGGCATCGTCATAAAGGCGGGCGGCTGTGAGATATACAGCAAGGTGCTTGACTATGACGGCGATGACGAAGAATATCAGGTCGAGATACCGATACCTGCCGATATAGTGAACAGGTATGCCGAAAATGTCAGCGCCAACGGCATCAGCGGCAAGGCGCTCACATTTGAATTCAGCGGCATAGAGGGCGGCGCATCGGCAAGGCTGTGTACTTTCCTGTACACTGTGCGCAAGGGCTGAAAACGTGCATGAACACGATATACGAGAGCGGGAGTTTTTCCCGCTCTTTTTGCTGTGATATAAATTATATCGTGGTTATCCCGCTGACACACCAAAATAAACGATGTTATATCTGGAATTGAATACAGTTGGCGGTTATCTTTCCCCCGCCTGCGGCGGGGGAAAGATAACATCAACTCAGTTTTTCCTCATTGATAAAGGTATTTTGCAGTGATGTGCTAAAGGGATAGTCATAAATATCCCAATTTGGTTTTGTATCATCAGCAATACACATCAAAATTGGGAGTCATAAATTATATTGCTGATGGTGCGAAATGGCTGTGACCGCGTTTCTATCCACTCCTTCTGTGCGGACAGGGACACATGAACGTGCTGTGCCTTCACCCAACACATTTTGCTTTACTTTTTGGGAAAGTCGTGGTATAATAAAGTTATCTTTTTTAAGCAGGTGATGATATGGCGCTGGACGGCGTATTTTTAAGCGAGATAAGAAAAGAACTGCTCCCACTGATAGGCGGGCGCGTTGACAAGATACATCAGCCATCTAAAGGCGAACTGCTGATAGCGGTGCGCACTTTTGACGGCATAAAGAAACTTCTGATAAACACGGTTGCGGGCACTGCAAGACTGCACCTCACAACGGCGGAGATAGAAAATCCGAAACAGCCGCCGATGTTCTGCATGCTTATGCGCAAGCATCTGTCATCGGCAAAGCTGGTGGATATTCGTCAGCCCGCATTTGAGCGTGTTATCATGCTGGATTTCGATGCTTCAAACGAGTTGGGCGACATAGTGCGGCTGACCGTCACGGTGGAACTTATGGGCAGGCGTGCCAACCTTATGCTGACCGATGCAGACGGAAAGATAATCGACAGCATCAAGCGCATATCGTCTGAAACTTCCGAAACGCCTGTACTGCCCGGTGTGAAATACACTCTGCCCGAAAGTGATGACAGACTTTCACTGACCGAGTGCGGGCGTGAAGAATTTGAGGAGAAACTCTCAGAATTCCCGAAACTGGAACTGTCAAAGGGCATAATGAAGACCTTGCAGGGCATTTCCCCTGTATTTGCGCGGGAATGCGCGTTCTTTGTGTCGCATTCCGCTGAGGTCATCGTGGGCGATATGACTGACGACCACCGCGACAGGCTGTGGTTTTTCATCAAGAAGATACGCGCACAGTTTGACAGCGGCGAGAACAGATACACGGTACTCAAGACCACAGGCGGCGAACTGAAAGATTTCTGCTTCTGCAACATAGACCAGTACGGCGGGCTGATGGTGACAAAGCATTTTGACAGCCCATCGCAGTTACTCGATTTCTTCTATGCCGAACGCGATACGCTTTCACGCACCAAACAGAAAGCGCAGGACCTTTTCAGGCTTCTCGCGAACACCATCGACCGCACCGAATCGAGGGTGAAAAATCAACAGCTTGAACTGAAAGACTGTGCAAAGCGCGAACAGCTGAAACAGTACGGCGACCTTATCACAGCAAATCTCTACGCGCTGGAAAAGGGCATGACCGAAGCTAAGCTCATAAACTTCTACGATGAAGCACAGAACGAAGTCACTGTCAAGCTGGACAAGCGGCTGACACCTGTGCAGAACGCGCAGAAGTATTTCAAGGAATACCGCAAGCTGGACACCGCCGAGAAAGTTCTGAAAGAACTTATAGCAAAAGGTGAGGAAGAAGCGAAGTACCTCGACACGGTGCTTGATGCCCTCACACGCGCCCGCACTGAGGGTGATATCGCGGCGCTCAGGCAAGAACTGACCGAACAGGGCTACATCAGCCGAAGCAGGCAGAAAGGCAAGCCGCCGAAGGCTCTGCCGCCGATGAAGTTCACATCAAGTGACGGCTACGAGATAAGGGTAGGCAGGAACAATGCGCAGAACGACCGTCTGACCTGCAAGGAGTCGAAAAAGACCGATGTATGGCTGCACGCTAAGGAGATAACAGGCTGTCATGTGGTGATAAGCTGTCCTGACAGGGGCGAAGCGGCAAAGTTCACCCCCGATGAACTCCCGCCCGACCGCACCATCGAAGAAGCGGCGGTCATAGCGGCGTACTACTCAAAGGCAAAGACATCTTCCCGCGCCGATGTTGACTACACTTTCATCAAATTCGTGAAGAAGCCTGCGGGTTCAAAACCCGGCATGGTGATATTCACCCACAACTACACCATAACCGTAAAGCCCGATGAAGAACTGGTCATGTCGTTAATTCATAATTCATGATTATGGCTATCCCGCCTGCGGCAGGAAAAGAAAACCTCTCAATAAATGTTTCTTGTTATAAGAGAATAACCATATTCATGATCATTGACAGACATCACAGCTTTGTCTACAGATAAAAAATGCGTCCGCTAAATATCACGGACGCATTTTTGTTTTATTTGGCGGCTTCAATAGTGGTAGTAGGAATCGATGCCGAGATATTCTTCCAGACAAAGACCGCTGTCTGTTATCTTACGTGCAAGGTCTTTCCCCACATACCTGACATGCCAGGGTTCATAAATGAAGCCCGTGATGTTCTCCTTGCCCTGCGGATAGCGGATAATAAAGCCGTATTCCGCGCAGTGCGCGGCGATCCATGCAGCTTCTCTTGTGCCGTAGAAAGAGCGGCTGGCATTATTGAGATCCATCGCAAGACCTGTCTGGTGTTCGGAATGACCGGGTCTTGCGGAATAGGTATCAGCTTCAGTCTTGCCGTCGCGGGCTACGTAGTTATTATAGAGGTAGTACTGATCCCAGTAGCTTCTGAATCCCGAACATATCCACAGCGAGATACCGTCCTGCCAAGCCCCCGCCTGCATCTTATAAAAGGCGTTCAGCGTTTCATCGGTAAGACCGCTGCCGTAATTTTCGGGCAGAGAATATGTCTTATTGGCGATAAGTATGCCGTTGACGTATGTAACACCGTTTTTAACTTCGATAGTGGGACCCTGCGGTTCGGGTTCGGGCTCAACATACGATGACTTTCCGTCAAGCGGCTGTATGCCCTTGACATGTGCGGCAAGTGTGACCACATCGGTGATATTTACCTTGCTATCGCCATTCACATCGGCATTTGTGAGGGCATCGCCGCTCAGCGAGCGCACGCCTTTCACATGTGCCGCAGTTACAACGACATCGGAGATATTGATGGAATTATCTGCATTTACATCACCGATATCAGCAAATGCGGTGAGCGTCGCGGCAGATGCGGCGGCAGCAGCGGCAGTCAGCAGTGCTGTCAGTTTCATTTTGTATTCCTCCTTTTTAAGGTTTCTTATAAATCGATTATAGCATATCATGCGGGTGATGTCAATGCGCTGTCGCGCTAACTTTTCGCGGGCAATTCGTCGCCCGCACACAAAAAGAGCGTGAACGGAAGTCGTCCACGCTCATAGCTTTGTGTTCTCTCTCGGCTTTGTTGGGCGGCAAAATTTCCGCTAAAACATCACTCACTCGTTCATGCCAATAATAATGGATCATACATCATGCAACTATCTGCGTTCTTCTCCTGCCCGGCATCGGCGGCATGAAAAGTTCTGCCTTGCTGTCAGCATCGCGCTGTGCATCTACACTGTTTTCAAAGCCCTGTTCGGTCTTATTTATCATATCGTAGAAAATTATCGCGTTGGATATGTCGATTATCTCATCGGCATATCCCGCATAAGACTGTATATAGTCATCATCTACAATGCCGTCATTCACCCGCGCTTCACAGCTGTTCGCACAGTATATCTCATCTTCATCAAACTTGAACAGCCCGTGTGTATTTTCATTGAAGATGGGGTTCGGCGTATCTTTATAGACCTGATTGCATGAAACGGATATCATTACGTTCTTATAGTCGGTCAGGTCGAAATAAGTACCTTTCTGACAGTCGTAGTAAACGGTATCGGTGATGAAGTTGCCGTTTGGGAAGATAACCGCATTCTCGGCATCTTCGGTAAAGGAGAAGATATCGTGACCCAGCGCATACTTGTTTTCAAAGCCCAGCATGTTGCCCAGTGTCGGCTGAACATCGTACATGCCCATCACCTGAGTGATCTCCTTAGGTTCGTACTCGCCGCCCTTAGACCAGATTATGAAAGGTGTCTTGCGGTTTATGTTATAGTAGAAGTCGTCAACGGGGATATAACCCGCATCTTCCTCAGTCAGCACCGTATCAGTGAAGGGGTCGTAGTTGAGGTATCTCTCGTACTCGGCGGGCTTTATCTTTGCATCGTGGTCACCGTAAAGCACGAACACGGTGTTATCCAGCAGACCCTCGCTGTCAAGGTCGGTGAGGAACTGACCCAGCGCTTCATCGGCATAGTGTACCGATTTGAAGTAACTGCCCAGCTTTGTCCCCTGTAAGAAAGGCGCGGACACATCTTCATACAGACCCGTATCGCTGTTGAAACGCTTGTAGCGGAACGTTACATCAAGGTCGCTGACACGCTCGATATCGGTGAAAGGCGTGTGGTTGGTCAGCATCAGGAAAGCGCCGTACCAGTTTTTGTTTTCCTCGTTTATCGCTTTGACTTTCGGCACAGCCTGTCTGAAAAAGCTCTTATCCGAAAGACCCAGACCGATAGTTTCATCAATGATGAAATCTTCGGAATAGTTGTAGAATTTATCATAGCCCAGCGAACTGTGCAGATTCAGCCTGTTCCAGTAAGAGCCGTTGTTGCCGTGCATGCTGTAGATGTAATAGCCCTTCTCTTTCAGCATCTTCTGGATGGTGGTGTAGTCCCTGTCCCAGTAGTTTATGGCGACTGTGCCGCTTGATGCGGGCATCAGCGAGGTGGCAAAAGTGAACTCCGAGTCAGAACTTGTGCCGACACTCTCCTGCGCGTAGAAATTCGAGAAATACAGACCCTCTCTTGCCAGCTTGTTGAGGTTCGGTGTCAGTTCTTCGCCGTTTATGTAGGTGTCCATGCAGAACTGCTGCATGCTCTCGCAGTGTATGACGATGACATTCTTGCCCTCGAAGATGCCTGTGTAATCATTCTTCTTCTCAGGTGCGACCTCTTCGGTCAGCTCGTCTTTTTCGTCATAGAACTCGGTGAAAGCCTCTTTCTTCTCTTCATAGCCGAACATCATGTTTATCTTTGAATAGGCGCTTGATATCGCATCAGATGTCTGATAAGTATACATGCCGAAAGTGCCCAGCACATACTCTCTGTTCCATTGCTTGCGCAGTCTTGAATAATCTGTACCCGACAGCGTTGCCGCGAAGATGCCCAGCAGCACCAGTCCGCAGGCGGCAGTAAACCCGAAATTTCGGCTGCGCTTCTGTTTTTGCTTATTCTGGTTCTCGTAGGTGCGGGTCTTCTTTTTGCAGAAGTGATAGGTGACAGCCAGCGCAGGTATGCTCCACAAAAACAGGAGGTCTTTAGGCTCCATGATATTCTTGATGACAGCATCCATAACGCCGGGCAGCTGTGAACCTGTCGAAAGCAGTGAGAAAGACAGGAACGACTTATAGTTTGAATAATAGATAGAATTGCCTGCAACCAGAATAGTATTTATGACATTAACAGTCATAAGATAGCGGAAACGCCCTTTGAGCGTTTTAAAACAGAAAGCAAAAGCCGCCATCAGCAGAGTGGCAGCGATATCAGCCATAAGGGGTTTTACCTGATTATAGGCGAACTTGACAGTAAAGACTCTGAGCAGGAACCCGTTTATCACAGATATCCCGACAAAAGCGAGTATCATTGGGTTTTCGCTGTAGAACTTTTTGAGTTTACTGCCGATCTTCTTAAAAAATTTGAGCATTCTGATCTCCTCGATTTATGTTATACTATATATATGTTTCAGATGGTGCAATATACATTGTAAGCCAATTTGTGATAGTTGTCAAGAATTAGCGTATACTTTCAGTGAAATGCACAATATCAGTATATCTGTTATAATAATAACATTGTAGCACATTTTGCAGGAAAGTCAACGGCTTCAGGGAATGTTTCAGTTTTTTATCACAGGAAAATTAAGAAAAAAGTATTCTTTCATCTCGGCAAGACAAAAATAAAGCACCCACGATGACCGTGAGTGCCTTTAGGTTCTGTGAAATTGCTTATGCGCGCTCAACCTTACCCGAACGCAGGCATCTGGAGCAAACATATACGTGTGTAGGAGAACCGTTAACCATAGCCTTTACCCTCTTTACATTGGGCTTCCAGCTTCTGTTTGTTCTTCTGTGGGAGTGAGATACCTTGATACCGAAAGTAACACCCTTTCCGCAAACCTCGCATTTTGCCATATCGGTGCGCACCTCCTTTACGTGAAAATTTAAGCTGACCGATCTAAGCCGACAGCTTAAATCCAATCACATGATACTAGAGTATTATAACATATCTCTCACAAAAATGCAAGCCCTTTTCACAAAAAATTTAAAAAAACGCATATTCTATCAAAAATGACCAAAAGCTACCGTTTGCACTTGAAATATTCTTGCAGATGTAGTATAATATTAAGTGTATGTACGCAGATGACACAGCCCGATGCGGCGTGTTATAATAAACTGCATAAAAATTGTCAATACTGATAATGACCTGCTCACGAAATGAGGAAAGATAATGGATATCGAAACTTTACTGACATTCGGCTCACGACTGATAATACTGTTCATGTGCATACCTGTGCATGAGTTCGCCCACGCATGGGCTGCTACCAAACTGGGCGATGATACCCCGCGCTATCAGAACAGGCTCACACTCAACCCGCTGGCACACCTCGACCCCGTCGGTTCACTGGGCATCTTTCTGTGCGGCTTCGGCTGGGGCAAGCCCGTTCAGGTAGACCCGCGGCGCTTTGACCGCAAGCATACTATGCGCGGCGGCATGGCGCTGACTGCGGCGGCAGGTCCGATATCTAACCTGATAATGGCGCTGATAGCTACGATCGTTCACAAATTCCTGTCGGGCGCTGCACTGTCCTCGATGAATGAAGCTATCGGCTGGCTTTTGCTGATATGCCACGCATTCATAACCATAAACATCGGTCTGGCAGTGTTCAACCTGATACCTGTTGGTCCGCTGGACGGTCAGAAGATACTTTCGTACTTCCTGCCCGAACGCATAAATGCCAAGATAGACCAATACCAGATGCCGCTGACGATAGTCTTACTGACACTGCTGACTTTCAGCGACCTGCTGGACGGTCCTGTGGGCTGGATGGAGGGCGGCATTTTCTGGCTGATGCAGAAGCTGACTTTCTGGGCAGACCCGATAGTTAACAGCATATTCAAGGTAAGTCTGTAATGTCAGCCGCACTTTTCAAGCTGGATATGTTCGAGGGTCCGCTGGACCTTCTGCTTCACCTGATAACCAAGCACAAGCTGAATATCTATGATATCGAGATAGCAGTTCTGCTTGAACAATATCTGGAATATATGGACGGTCTTGAAGAAGAAGATTACGAGGACGCCGCAGATTTCCTCGAAATGGCGGCAAGGCTGATCTACATAAAGACCGCTTCTCTTCTGCCCCGCGACAATGAGGGCGAAGAACTGAAAAAGGAATTGCAGGGCAGTCTGATAGAATATTCGCTATGCAAAATGGCGGCGGCACAGCTTAGTGAACTTTATGCGGGCGGCGAGATATTCGTGCGCCAGCCGATGAAACTGCCTGTAAACAAGACTTTTACAGGCACGATGGACAAGCAGAAACTCTGTGACGCTTATCTGGGCATGAGTGCCAAAGCACGAAAAGCCAAGCCGCTGAGGGCTGAGATGTTCAGCCCGATAGTTTCACACAGGATAGTTTCGGTAACTTCCAAAATAATCCATGTACTGAAAATGCTGATAACACAGGGCGAATGCTTCCTGACCAGCATGTATGAAGGCTGTGCCGACAAAAGTGAGCGTGTGGCGGTCTTTCTGGCGGTGCTGGAACTTACCAAATCGGGGCGCATATTCTTAAATGACGACAACACGCGGGTATATATGAATTCTGCGGCGAAAAAGCGGAAGATAGTTTCGCACTTTGACGAGGCAGAACTTGAAGCCGAAGAAGCCGCACGCGCGGCAAATTACGCTCTGGAAGAGGTCGCTGTGAAGTCGGGCGGAGAGGGCGAAAAAAGTGCTCTCACGGCAGAAGAAAAGCCCTCACAGGCTGAGGGAGAGGACTCCCCCGCCGATGGGGAAATTGCCCGTGAGAACGGCGTATTTTCGGCACATGTGTACCCTCAGGCTATGATACCGTACCATCAGCCGACAACAGAGCGGACGGTCTACAAAAGCGAAACAAGACAGCGCGGGACGCTTCCTGTGCTGAGGATAGAATTGTCGCCAACCTTGCAAAAGGTGGTAGACGAGGGGCGGCAGGATATGCCCGAAGAGATGCGGGCAGAGATGGCGGCTGAAAAGCCCGAAATTTCAGCGTTTTGCGGCGTGAATGTCAGTCTTGTGAAGCCTGTTGATGCTGACGAGGGCGCGGCTGTTGCGGGCGATGTTCCCGAAAAGAGTGCGGGCGCTGATTTGGCTGAAAAGCCCGAGATTTCGGAGTTTGGCGGCGTGACTGTCAGTCTTGTGAAGCCTGTTGATGCTGACGAGGGCGCGGCTGTTGCGGGCGATGTTCCCGAAAAGAGCGCGGGCGCTGATTTGGCTGAAAAGCCCGAATTTTCGGAGTTTGGCGGTGTGAATGTCAGTCTTGTGAAGCCTGTTGATGCTGACAAGGGCGCGGCTGTTGCGGGCGATGTTCCCGAAAAGAGTGAGGGCGCTGATTTGGCTGAAAAGCCTGAAATTTCGGAGTTTGGCGGCGTGAATGTCAGCCTTGTGAAGCCTGTTGATGCTGGCGAGGGCGCGGCTGTTGCTATGACGGCTGAGGGTACTGCTGAGAGCGAAGAAGTCAACGGCATGGACGAAACGGCTGTTATCAGCAGTGATGTCACACCGTACCCAATAAGAGAAAACTTTTTTGCAATACGCTATTACTGGGGTGCAAAGAACTGGTCGGCTTACAGGGCGCGGCTCGGATAAGGATAAGATAAATGGAAATAAACGAACTTGCAAATACATTGGAAGCTGTGCTGTTCGCCTGCGGAGAGTCGGTGGAAACAAAGCGTCTGTGTCAGGCGCTGGACACCGATATCACATCGCTTCACGATGCGGCGGCACTGCTCGATGAAAAATATGAAAACAGCGGCATTGAACTTCTGCGGCTGGACAGCGCCTATCAGCTGGCGACAAAGCGGGCTTATGCGCCGCAGATCAAAGCGGTGCTGGAGATAAAGCGCAGTTCGGCACTGTCGCCTGCGGCACTGGAAGCGCTGACGGTCGTGGCTTACAATCAGCCTGTTACAAAGGCTTTTGTCGAAAGCGTGCGCGGCGTGGATTCGTCAGGCGTGGTCAACTCGCTGGTGGAGAAAGGTCTGCTGTGCGAAGCGGGCAGACTGGAACTTCCCGGAAGACCGATAGCTTATGTGACTACCGACAATTTTTTGCGAGCTTTCGGGCTTTCAAGCATAAAAGAACTGCCTCCGCTCCCCGAACAGAGCGGGCAGGTCACTATTGACGAGATAATAGAAGCGGCTGAGGAAAACGCCGCTGACGATGGGGAATAAACCTGAAAAAACTGTAAACAGGCGGTGATAACAACGATAGTTCTGAAAATTCTGCTGATAATAATACTGGTCATTGTTATACTGCTGCATTTTTCGGTGACGGTATTCGTGCGGGGCGGCACAGGGGGAAATTTTGAGATAAAACTCAGATATCTCGGCATTACGCTGTACCCGCGTCCCAAAAAGAAAAAGAAGAAGAAAAAGAAAAAACGCAGGAAGAAGAAAAAGGCTGTGAAGCCGAAGCAGGAAATTTCCGAAACTAACACTGAGGAAATGACCGAAACTGTTGCAGAAGTCGCGGAAGAAAAGCCCGATGAAACGGCAGATACACAGTCGGCGGCGGAAGAGATACACAGTGCGACGGTAGAAGAGGTCTTCGGGGAGGAAACTTCTTCCATAGAGGACGAAAAGCCCGAAGATAAGCCTGCGGGCAAAAAGGGCAGGAAATCCCGCAAAAAGAAAGAAAAGAAGAAAAAAGAGAAAAAGCCCCGCGAGAAAAAAGAAAAGCCCGAAAAGGGCGAAAGCAAGCTGGATGGGCTGAAACGCAAGTGGGAATTCATCAAACCTTATATCCCGCCTGCGTGGAAATACTCGAAGAAACTGCTGAAAGCGGTGCGCATTGAAGATGTTAAGATAAACATCGACACGGGCAAGGAAGATGCGGCGGAGAGCGCACAGTTCTACGGAAAATTGCAGGCGGCGCTGTTCTCGGTGCTGAATTTCCTTGCGATGATATTCACGCTGAGGGTGAAAGAAGCGAACATCAACTGTCACTTTAACGTGAAGCGTCTGGACGCTGAGGGTGAAGCGGTGGTCAAAGTAAGACCTAGCACGATGATAGCGATAGCATTCTGTCTGCTGTTCTGCTGTGCGAAGATATTCATACCCTACAAATTCAGGCAATGGCGCGAAAAAAGGCGTAAAAAGAAGTCTGCCGAAAAGATACAGAACGCAACGGTTGAAAACTAAATCCCAATTTGGTTGTGTATTGTTCCCCCGCCGAAGGCGGGGGAACAATACGAAAGAACAGCCATTTTGTATCATCAGCAATACACATCAAAATTGGGGAAAAACTAAACAGAAAGGTTGTTAAATATGAACGAAAGCACTAAGATAGAAGCACTGGTAAACACAGCCATGAACAAAGTCAAAGAACTGGCGGACGGCGAAGCTATAGTCGGCAAGCCGATAGTTACAGGGGACGGCACAACGATAATCCCTGTATCTAAAGTCAGTGTAGGCTTTGCATCGGGCGGTTCAGACCTGCCTACCAAAAGCACGAAAGACACTTTTGGCGGCGGTTCGGGCGGCGGAGTCACCATAACACCTGTGGCATTCATTGCCATTTATAAAGGCGAAGTGAAGCTGTTACAGATAACTGCAAATTCGCCGTCGGGCAATGCTATCGTCGATATGGTGCCCACTGTACTTGATAAGATAACCTCATTCATTGACGGCAAGAAGGGCAATAAAGCAAGCGAAGAGACCGACGATTACGCAGAGTTTGATAATTAAGCGATAATGACCGCAAACAATAAAATCAAAACAAAATGAAAGCCCAAAAGTCGGATAAACACATCGATCTTCCGACCCAAAAAGCGGGCAATTTGCCATTGATCGGAGTGGCGCACAAGATCCCAACAAACGCAGTTCTTTCGGGAGCGTGACGAAATGTCCGCGTTAATTAGCGCGACAGCTTTGCCGTCGTTAAACAGCGCCGGCGTTTTCGGAGGACGGTCATGCCGACACTGTCGCATGACGCGCTAAATTGATAGAATGTCAATATTTCAAGGCACAAGACCCGGCGGGCGGGCAAGCAGTCCCTACAAGAGAACAGCCAGCCCGCAAATGTGGTGCGCAAAGCAAATAAGATGCACACAAAACACGTCAGCATGTGGCGGCACGCAATTTTCCCGAAAATTTCCACAAATAACAGCGCAGATGCGGGCAATACTATTCCCGAAAAGAAAATTTTTTGGGAGTGGTAAAATGCGGCTCGATAAAATAAAACTCTGTGCAGGCGCGGCAGTGCTGGCGCTGATGCTGATATTTTCCATAAGCAGGATAAATGTCAGCGCGGAAGAATTGCCCGATGTTTCGGCAAAAGCGGCTATAGTCTACAACGGTGCGACAGATGAAGTACTGTTTGAAAAAAACGCCGATGAACAGCTTCCGATGGCTAGTACCACTAAAATCATGTCGGCGCTGATAGTACTTGAACAAAATGACCTCGATGAGCGGTTCATCGTTGACAGTCAGGCGATAATGACTGAGGGCAGTTCGATGGGACTTCAAAAAGGCGATGAGGTTTCGCTGAGAGATCTCGCCTGCGGAATGCTCCTGCCCAGCGGCAACGATGCGGCAAACGCGGCGGCTGTCAGGGTGGCGGGCAGTGTAGATGCTTTTGTGGAACTTATGAACCGCAGAGCCGCTGAAATGGGGCTGTTCGACACACATTTTGTCACACCGTCAGGTCTTGATGACTACACCGATGACCACTATTCCACCGCGCGGGATATGGCAAAACTCGCCGCAGAAGCTATGAAAGATCAGAATTTTCGTGACATTTGCAGTCTGCAAAAAGCTAAGGTGTTTTTCGGTGACCCGCCTTATGACAGGTGGCTGATAAACTCCAACAAACTGCTGAAAATAAGCGGCATAACGGGCATAAAAACGGGCTTCACCGACAAGGCGCGGAGATGTCTGGTATCATCGTGCATGCGCGAAGGCTGTGAACTCATCTGCGTGACCCTCAACGACCCCGACGACTGGCGCGACCACATGGCGCTGTTCGATCACTGTTTCGGCAAGGTGGAACAAATGCGCATAAGACCCCGAAACAGCGCAGTGAAGATCCCTGTTGCAGACGGCAGTGAGATAGTCTGCGAGATCCCCGACATGGTGATGACAATGATGCCCGAAACCGCACAAAAGGTCGAAAGCAGGCTGTTTCTGCCACATTTCATTTACCGTCCCATAAAAAAGGACGAAAAGCTGGGCGAGGTCGTCTATTATCTCGGCGGGCGCATTATCGCTCGGCGGGGCTTTTGGGCAATTCATAATTCATAATTCATAATTATTGGCATGGGCGAAAGTTATGCGCGTTAACGTTGTAGGGCGGGGGCTTGCTCCCGCCGCCGGTACACACAAAGCTGTGCAGATACAAGCACAATTTCCCGAAAGAGTGTAGGGGATATCCCCCATTAAGAATAACATGGGGCATTTTCCCCCAAAAAAACCAAAACAAAATAATGCGGGCGAACAAAGCCAGAATGCCTGCCAAAGAGCGACCCGCGCCGCATTATCGCGAGAGTGAGCAAAATGACCCGTAGGGGCATTTTGGGAACGAAGCGATAACCCTCTCGGCGCGGCGGAGCGCGGGGGTATGGGGGCGAGTCAGCCCCCATTTAAGAAAATCATGTGGCAGATCACACAAAAATAAACCAAAACAAAATAATGCGGGCGAACAAAGCCAGAATACCTGCCAAAGAGCGACCCGCGCCGCGTTATCGCGAGAGGTGAACAACGCCGACACAGTCGCGTGTGAACGAAGCGATAACCCTCTCGGCGCGGCGGAGCGTGGGAGCATGGGGGCGAGTCAGCCCCCATTTAAGAAAATCATGTGGCAAATCCCACAATAATAAACCAAAACAAAATAATGCGGGCGAAACAAAGCTGAATGCCTGCCAAAGAGCGCGCCGCGCAGGCGTATGAACGATTGAAGCGACCCGTAGGGGAGCGAAATGAGTGAATAGCCTGCGTTGGCAGGCGGCGCGCGTGGGGGTATGGGGGCTTCGCCCCCATTTAAGATAGGAGTAATCATGGAGAAGATAAGAATTCAGAAGATAATAGCGGAAAGCGGGTTCTGCTCGCGCAGAAAGGCTGAGGAGTTCATCGCGGCAGGTAAGGTCACGGTGAACGGAAGAAAGGTCACACTGGGTGACAAGGCTCTTCCCGGAAAAGACCTTATCGTGGTCGATGGCATCAAAATCGACCAACCGAAAAAGAGGAATTTGTATTACATAATGCTTCACAAGCCGAGAGGCTATGTGACCACGATGAACGATGAACTTAACAGAAAATGCGTCACCGACCTGCTGGACGGTGTGCCCGAAAGAGTCTACCCTGTGGGCAGACTGGACAAGGATTCGGAGGGTCTGCTGCTGCTGACCAACGACGGCGGTTTCGCAAACGACATAATGCACCCGTCAAGGCATGTGGCTAAGACCTACAGAGTCACGGTAAGACCCGATATAAATGATGAACAGCTGGTCAAGCTGGCATCTGGCGTTGAGATAGACGGTCGTATGACTGCGGAATGTTCGGTTGTGGTGCTGGATAAACAGCCTAACCGCGTGGTACTGCAAATGACTATCCACGAGGGCAGGAACAGACAGATAAGAAAGATGTGCGAAGCTGTAGGGCTGGAAGTCGCAAGGCTGAAGAGAACTGCGGTGGGTCCCCTCAGGCTGGGCATGCTGAAAGCGGGCGAATGGCGCGAACTCAAACCCGATGAACTGAGAGCGATAAGAACGGCGATAACAAAAGGCAAATAACGGAGGTACTGCATATGTTCAAGCGGCTGACTGCGGTGATGGCGGTATGTGCTGTCACGCTGAGTATGACAGGTTGTTCATTGAAAAAGCGTGATAAGATAGAAGAGATGAAAAAAGTTCCTGTACCGCCCAAAATGGTATTTCTGGGCGATTCGATAGCGGCAGGCTACGGTCTTGAGGGCTATGACAAGGAAGACCTGTATAAGTGTCAGTCTTATCCCGTGATGCTGGGCAGCGAATACACTGAACTGCTTAAGGACGAATGCGGTCACACGATGATAAATGATGCGGTATCGGGCGACACATCGCAAGACCTGCTTGACCTGCTTGACGGCGGCGTGCTGGACGAAGACCTGAAAAACAGCGATGCGGTGGTCGTATCCATCGGTGGAAATGACATACTGCACATAATTTTCGGTGCGGCTGAAAAACTCGGCTGGGACCCCGAAAAGGGTGATTTTGACTTCGGCAGAATAGACCTTAAAGAGGCGTTCGATTCGCTTACTTCTATGTCAGACCAGATAGATGAAGCGCTGGAGGGCTACAAAACAAATCTTGCGGAGATAGCCCAAAAGATACACGAAAAGACAGACGGCGAGATATACATACAGACACTTTACAATCCTGTGGAATATTTCAAGGACTGGGATATGCTGGTAGACTATGCCGACGGCAAGATAGACACTTTCAACGAGATAGTCAAAAACGGTGCCGATGCTGACGGCGTTCATCACTACACAGTGATAGATGTCGGAAATCAGTTTGAGGGGCGCAATTCTCAGCTGACAAACATGTCAGATTACGACATACACCCGAATGCTGACGGTCACAAGGTCATAGCCGAAACTGTAGACAAGGAACTGCGCAAGGGCGAATACTTCTACATTGCTACAGTCGAGGGCGAGGCGCATTACACTGATGATGCGATACGTTTGTTTATTACAATAGGTATTGCGGCGGTATTGTTGACAGTCGGCGCGGTGACAGTGGCAGTCAAGCGCAAAAAATGATGCGGTATCATCGGCTGATATCGCTTATCGCGAACAAATAGAAATGCGTGGTCGGGGGCGAACCGTCCGCGCATTTATTTTGGTTTTGGGTATCTCCCAAAAAAAGAGGTGACAGAATGGACAGCGTGAGATTTGACGAAGCACTGAAAAAAATGACCGCAGAACGCCCCCGTCAGGGCATCGGCACACTGGGCGAAAAGATCGTACATGCTGTGCTGAAAGAATACTACGGCGGCGGTGACGAAAGCAAAGAGATAAAAGTCGGCGGGTTCGTTGCCGATTGTGTATGTGAAGCCGGTGTGGTCGAGATACAGACAAGACAGCTTTACCGCCTTGACCGCAAACTCGCCGCGCTGCTGCCCGTCTGTCGGGTGACGGTGGTGTTCCCTGTTGAAAAGGAAAAAACTATCATCACTGTCGATGAAGAAAGCGGCGAACTTATCTCCCGCAGACGTTCACCCAAACATGTTACCGTTTACCACGCCATCGCCCAGCTTTACGGCATCAGACAGCACCTCGCTGACGATAACCTTACCGTAAGACTGCCTGTGCTTTCGGTGGAAGAGTTCCGCAGTGCAACGAAAAAAAGAGGGCGCACTGCCAAACTCGACCGTGTGCCCACTGCTATGTCAGACGAGATAGTACTCACCCGCCCCGAAGATTATGCCGCACTTCTGCCCGCTTCACTGCCCGATAGATTCACCTCAGCAGAACTTGCAAAACTCTGCCATATCGACCGCGACAGCGCAAGGCAGGTCATCGGCGTGCTGAAACAGCTTCAACTTGTCAGCGAAAGCGGCAGGCGCGGGCGTTCAAAGCTGTTCTCGCCCGTCTGAAAGCGCCCCGACCATAAGCCGCCCCCACTCGGCGGTCAGTCGTTCAAGTCCCCATGCGGCATTCGCAGGGCTGGTCGATGGCAGTGCCGTTATGGGAAGACCCGTCTTTTCAGCCTGATATTTCCCGTACAGCCGCGCCGCTGTACCGCCGTTGGCAAAGACCGCTATATTCGGGCAGACCGCTGTTATCACCGAAAGTTCGGCAGGTATCACGTTCTTTATGCTGGCATCGCTCGAACCGATTATGTCACACTCAGCGATAACGTCCCAGACAGCTATGCCCGCCCCCAGCAGGAATTTCCGCTTTTCTTCGGTGCTTTCGGGCTTCGGCTGACCTGTCAGCGCCGCCAGCACCGCCCAGAACCTGTTGCGCGGGTGTCCGTAGTAAAAGCCCGCTTCCCGCGACTTTACCGATGGCAGACTGCCCAGTATCAGCACCCTGCTGTGCTTATCGAAAACAGGCTCAAACCCGTGTACGATGTGTGTGTACTCACCCATTTCATCACCCCGATATATTATACCGCTATCCGCGCAGTTTTGCAAGAGGCGCGTCGAAAAAGCGTGGGCGAATTTTTTTCGTCCACGCTTTTTTAGCTAAAAACTCAAAGCCGTAATGCCTGTCAATAATTATGAATATGACTATCCCTTTAGCACACCAACTAAAAATGCGGTAAACAAAAGGATAATTGATCGCAGTATATCTTTCCCCCGCCTGCGGCGGGGGAAAGATATACGCCAAGAACCTTAAGTTCTGTATAGCAGCTGTTTTTGTGGTGTGTCAGCGGGATAACCACAATTATGAATTATGAATTAACTTAGCCAGATATTGCCCTGTGTAGCTTTCCTTGCATGCCGCTACATCTTCGGGGGTGCCTGTGCAGACTATCGTGCCGCCCTTGTCGCCGCCTTCGGGTCCCAAGTCGATGATGTGGTCGGCTGTCTTTATCACATCGAGGTTGTGTTCGATGACAAGTACCGTGTTGCCCGCATCTGCCAGCCTTTGCAGAACTTCTATCAGCTTGTGGACATCTGCCGTGTGCAGACCTGTGGTCGGCTCGTCAAGTATATAGATGGTCTTGCCTGTGGCGCGTTTTGAAAGTTCGGTCGCCAGCTTGACGCGCTGTGCCTCACCGCCCGAAAGGGTCGTGGCAGGCTGACCTATCTTCACATAGCCAAGACCTACCTCGTAGAGAGTCTGTAACTTGCGCTGTATCTTCGGCATGTTCTCAAAGAACTTCACGCCCTCTTCTACAGTCATCTCCAGCACATCGTAGATGCTCTTGCCCTTGTACTTGACTTCCAGCGTTTCGCGGTTGTAGCGCTTGCCGCCGCAGACCTCGCAGGGTACGTAAACATCTGGCAGGAAGTGCATCTCTATCTTGATGATGCCGTCGCCCTCGCAGGCTTCACATCTGCCGCCCTTGACATTGAACGAAAATCTTCCCGCGCCATAGCCTTTCATCTTTGCGTCCTGTGTCTGTGCGAAAAGTTCGCGTATATCCGAGAACACCCCTGTGTAGGTGGCGGGGTTTGAGCGCGGCGTTCTGCCGATGGGCGACTGGTCGATATTGATGACCTTGTCGAGATAGCTTACACCCTCCATCTTCGTGAAAGCGCCCGCCCTGACTTTTGCGCGGTTCAGCTTGCCCGCAAGGTGCTTGTAGATGACTTCGTTCACCAGCGATGACTTGCCGCTTCCCGAAACGCCTGTCACACAGGTGAAAGTCCCCAGCGGTATTTTCACGGTCACATCTTTCAGGTTGTTCTGTGATGCGCCCTTTACTGTCAGGAATTTTCCGTTTCCCTTGCGCCGCTCTGTGGGTACGGGTATCTTGCGCTTGCCGCTGAGATACTGCCCTGTTATCGAACGTTCGCACGCCTTTATATCCTCCACTGTGCCTGCCGCCACGACTTCACCGCCGTGTATGCCCGCACCTGGTCCTATATCCACCAGATAATCCGCCGCATACATGGTATCTTCGTCATGCTCTACCACTATCAGCGTATTGCCTAAATCGCGCAGGCGGCGCAGAGTGGCTATCAGCTTTTCGTTGTCGCGCTGGTGCAGACCGATGGACGGCTCGTCCAGAATATACAGCACGCCCACCAGCGATGAACCTATCTGTGTCGCAAGGCGTATGCGCTGGCTCTCGCCGCCCGAAAGCGTGCCTGCCGAACGTGAAAGCGTCAGGTATTCAAGTCCCACGCTGGCAAGGAAGCCCAGCCTGTCCTTTATCTCCTTGATTATGCGCTCACCTATCAGCCTGTCACGCTGAGAAAGTTCCAGCCCGTCGAAAAATTCCAGTGCGCTGACAACGCTCTTGTCGCAGAGTTCGGCTATATTCAGCCCGCCCACCGTCACACTGAGGCTCTCGGCTTTAAGTCTTCTGCCCTTGCAGGCGGGGCAGGCTTCCTCAGCCATATAGCCCTCTATCTCGTTCTTCGTCCAGTCGCTTGAAGTTTCCTTGTAGCGCCTTTCGAGGTTATTTATGACACCCTCGAAAGCAGTTTCGTACTCCGCCTGATAGAACTTGCTGTCGCGCTTGAGGTGCAGTTTCTCTTCGCCCGTACCGTATAGGAAATAATCAAGCTGTTCCTTAGTCAGCCGGCTGACAGGCTTATCCAGCGGCACACCGTACTGCTCGGATATGGCGTTGAAATACATCATCGCCACCGAACCGTTCTCAGCCGTCCAGCCGCTTGCCTTTATCGCGCCCTCAGCTATGGAAAGTTCTTTGTTCGGCACTACGAGGTCGGGGTCTATCCTGCGGAAAACGCCCAGACCCGTACATTTCTCACACGCACCGTAGGGGTTGTTGAATGAGAACATGCGCGGTGCAAGTTCACCGATGGAAACGCCGTGTTCGGGGCAGGCGTAGTTTTGCGAGAAACTCATTTCCTCCCCGCCGATGATATCAGCCGTCACCAGTCCGCCTGTCAGTGAAGCGCATGTTTCGATGCTGTCAGTCAGCCTTGACTTTACGCCGGGTTTTATGGCTATCCTGTCCACCACTATCTCGATGGTGTGCTTTTTGTTCTTTTCAAGTTCGATGTTCTCCGAAAGGTCGTAGTTTATCCCATCGACCCTCACCCTTGCAAAGCCCGACTTTCTCGCCTGCTCGAACTCCTTGACATGAGTGCCCTTGCGCCCGCGTATTATGGGGGCTAACAGCTGTAGTTTCGTGCCCTCTTCCAGCGCCATCAGCTGATCGACTATCTGATCGACCGTCTGCTGTTTTATCTCGCGGCCGCATACAGGGCAGTGGGGCACGCCTATCCTCGCATAAAGCAGTCGCAGATAGTCGTATACCTCAGTGACAGTTCCCACTGTCGAGCGGGGGTTCTTAGATGTGGTCTTCTGGTCGATGGAGATGGCTGGCGACAGCCCCTCGATGCTGTCCACATCGGGCTTGTCCATCTGCCCCAGAAACATTCTCGCGTAAGATGACAGTGACTCAACATACCGCCGCTGACCGTCAGCATAAATAGTATCGAACGCCAGCGAACTTTTGCCCGACCCCGAAAGCCCCGTCATCACCACCAGCTTGTCACGCGGTATGGTCAGGTCGATGTTTTTAAGGTTATGCTCTTTCGCACCTTTTATGATTATTTCGTTTATTGGCATATATCGTCCTCTTTTCGTACTATCTTTCAAGTTCTATAACAAGATAATCTCCACCCTGTATATTGTTTATCCCCACTGCTTTGTATCCCTTTACGCCGTCTATCTCTTTTATGATATCGTTTATAATGAGCTGTTCACCAAGATTGGCTGATACGCCTGCCTGCAAAGCCAATAACTGTTCTTCAAGTTCATCGTGGACTTTACTTTCGAAATACACTTCTCTCAGTTTTTTTTCGTCGCCTGTGTCATCAAAATTTCCTACAGGCGCAATGATGTAATCAACATTTTCTGCATTTATAGCATCTATATCCTCGTTCGCCCTGATAGATGTGGTCATAAAAAACTTATTGCAGTCCCTCAGGTATGCGGTATAGCATGTGTTGAGCCATGCGCAGGTCAAATTATCCGTATCAGTGTTTTTATACTTTCCGTATGCTATCACCAGCACATTTTTGTCTTTTGTGAGCATATGCAGATCTGCCGTCCTGTCAATCGGGCTTCGGAACAGGAAAACATTATCCACAGTGACATTCCTGTACACAGCAACGCCCAGCGCAAGCACCAGCGCTATTGCGATGTTAGCGCGTTTGACCTTAGGTATTACAGACAGAACTCTGTAAACTATGCAGATGGCTGCAAGACAGCAAAGAGGCATCAACATGAAAACATACCTTGCTGAATAATTACCCATTTTTATCGGATCAGCGATATATGCAAGGAAAATATCCATCATCACAACACTGATTATGATAAAAAGCGGTACATAGCATGCTCTGCCCAGCCATTTAACGAATTTTTTCAGGCTTTGCAGAACATTCTTCACAAACTTCCTGAACCACTCCTCTTTCCTGAAAAGGAAACACAGTGGCAGAAGAAGTATCATCAGTGCCACAAGTCCTCCCAGTATTATGTCATCGGTAGAGGACTGGTATACAGAAACATGCCATCCCATAGATTTTTCCAATGTGTGGTTGAGGAACTTGCGAAATCTCAGCCAATAGAGTTTTGTCTTGAACTCTTCCGTCTGGCGTGCTGATACAGACTGTGCTATCACATATGGGTAAAAAGCTATTGATAACCCAAGACTGAGCGCTGTAAATCCTCCATAAATAATCATTGCCTTGATCTGTTTACGGCACAGCAGATAGATGCACATACATGCAGTGAACACGCCGCAAAAAGCCGCTACTGTATAGTTTGTAAAAAACAGTAAAAATGCTGACACAGCAAGGGGGGGCAGGTCTTTTTTCAGCTGTACACTGCCTGTCTTCTGATAATTTTTGAACAGCCTTGTGTTGAAGTAAACATATGACACAGTCAACATGGTTATGAAACAGTACTGTCGCAGGAATATTATTGTCATAAGCGAACCGATGCTTGCGCCATAAAATGCACAGGGCACAAGAGCCGCAAATTCGCTGCCAAACAGAAGTTTCCCCGTTTTGAACAGGAATATCTGTATGAGTATCATGGATATCACATTGATAAAGTATATCTGATAGTATGAAAAAGTATCGGGGAAAAACGAGCAGAATGTATGCACAACAAAATAGAACAAAGGCGGGTGGTGGTCAAGTGACTGGTTATGGTAGACAGAACCATAAGCAAAGCGCTCACCTTTCTGAACAGTCACATAATTTTTGAGTTGTTCACCATCTACCCATTCTCGGAAATTATCAATGTTTTCAACAAGTGTCTTCACATCATTTTCAAGCGGGATACCGTCATTTAGATGAAAAAAAGGCTTATAATAGCTGTTTGAAAGCCCATAACTCCACACTTCATCAGAATGCGTGCCCTGTTTTTTATACTCAAAGACATACGTGGAGAATACAAGCTGAACAATTATTGTCAGCGCCAGCAGTACATATGCGGCAATGCTTCGTTTTTTCTCCTGTTGTTTCATTTCATCACTCATTACTTCTTTTCCCCTTTCAACTCAGCTATCTTATCCCTGAGGAATGCCGCGTGCTCGAATTCTAAGAGTTTTGCGGCTTCTTTCATTTCTTTGGTCAGCTTTTCTATAAGTCGCTGCTGTTCTGCCTTTGACAGCTTTGTTGCCTGTCTTGCCGAATACTCGGCTTCTTCCTTTGTGGATATCTCAATGACATCACGTATATCCTTGACGATAGTTTTGGGTGTTATACCGTGTTCTTCGTTGTACTGCATCTGTATCGCGCGGCGGCGTTCTGTTTCGCGTATGGCGTTCTCCATCGAGCGTGTGACGCTGTCGGCATACATTATAACAGTGCCCTCAGCGTTTCGGGCGGCTCTGCCTATTGTTTGTATCAGCGCGCTCTCAGAACGCAGGAAACCCTCTTTGTCGGCATCAAGTATGGCTACCAGCGATACTTCGGGCAGGTCAAGACCTTCTCTCAGCAGGTTTATGCCCACAAGCACATCGAACTCACCCAGCCGCAGGTCACGGATTATCTCCATGCGCTCGATGCTGTCTATGTCGTGGTGCATGTACCTTACCTTGACATCAAAGCCTTTGAGATAAGCGGTCAGGTCCTCAGCCATTTTCTTTGTGAGGGTGGTCACCAGCACGCGCTGGTTTTTCTCGACACGCTGATTTATCTCGCTGAGAAGGTCCTCTATCTGCCCGTCGGAGGGTCTTACCGATATCAGCGGGTCAAGCAGACCTGTGGGTCTTATGACCTGTTCGACTATCTGTGCGCTTTTCTCCTTTTCGATGGGTCCCGGTGTAGCAGAAACGAAGATCGCCTGATTTATGTGGCTGTAAAATTCATCAAACTGAAGAGGTCTGTTATCCAGTGCGGAGGGCAGACGGAAGCCATAGTTGACCAGTGTTTCCTTACGCGCCCTGTCGCCCGCGTACATGCCCCTTACCTGCGGCAGAGAAACGTGTGACTCGTCCACCATCAGCAGAAAATCATCGGGCATAAAGTCCAGCAGAGTGAACGGCACAGCGCCCTTAGGTCTGCGGGCAAGCACGCGGGAATAGTTCTCGATGCCGCTGCAAAAGCCTATCTCTTCCAGCATTTCCATATCATAGTTGGTGCGCTGTTGTATGCGCTGGGCTTCTATCAGCATGCCCTTGTCCTCGAAGTACTTCACCCTTTCGGCAAGTTCTTCCTTTATCTCTCCGATGGCATCAAGCATCTTTTCGCGCCCGACTATATAGTGCGACGCAGGGAAAACTGCGGCGTGGGTCAGTTCACTCAGCCTTTCGCCAGTCAGCACATTGACTTCTGTTATGCGGTCTATCTCGTCACCGAAGAACTCTACCCTAAGCGCCGTATCTGTGGAATTTGCGGGGAATATCTCAACGATATCGCCCCTCACGCGGAACTTGTTTCTGACGAAATTTATATCGTTGCGCTCATACTGTATGCCCACCAGCTGAGCTATCAGTTCATCGCGGGATTTTTCAGCCCCCTTGCGAATGCTGACCACCATGCTTTTATACTCAGACGGGTCGCCCAGCGAATATATGCAGGAAACGCTGGCAACGATGATGACATCGCGCCTTTCGGTTATGGCTGAGGTGGCAGAGTGGCGCAGTTTATCTATCTCGTCATTTATTGAACTGTCCTTTTCGATATAGACATCAGTGCTGGGCACGTATGCTTCGGGCTGGTAGTAGTCATAGTAGCTGACGAAGTATTCCACCGCATTATTCGGGAAGAACTCCTTGAATTCGGAGCAAAGCTGTGCCGCCAGTATCTTGTTGTGAGCCAGCACCAGCGTGGGACGGTTAAGGCGTTCAATGACATTCGCCATAGTGAAAGTCTTGCCCGAACCTGTTACGCCCATGAGGGTCTGTTCGCGCATACCGCTTTGTATGCCTTTTACCAGCGCATCGACAGCCTGAGGCTGATCCCCCGACAGCTTATAATCAGAAACCAGCTGAAAATGATCCATTCCGCGACCTCCTTATCTGACAATAAGACGGCAAAGCAGGCGTTTCCTGCCATGCTGTCAAGACATTCCTGTATCTATCCGCAAAATATACTTATTGACATTTGTAACATGCAAAAATTGACATCTGTGGTTTCAATCGAACAACTGTTTACCATTATACTACTAACAATTTTTAATGTCAAGAGTTTCTGTAAAACTTTGACTTTGCGGCTTTGTCTGTACAAACACCTGTACTTTTACAACGTCCTGCACAGCTGACATGCTGCCGCGAGAAAATGAACCATGCTTGTGCAGGGCGGGGGCGTATGCGACTGTGTCGGCATGACTCCCGCACTGTTACACCGCCGAATTGTTGTGGCATTGCCGCGAGGTTTCGCCGTTTTATCGAGGGTGAGCGATGCCCGACTGCCGACACAGGTTCGCGGTTCTATCGCTTGTGAGCGATGGTCGAACGGCGGGGGCAAGCCACCCGCCCTGCAACTTTTGAATTGCGTTTCACGCGGGCAATTCGCCGCCCGCACACAGAAAGAGCGTGAACGGTAGTTTCGTTCACGCTCGATCATTTGAGAATTGCCCGCTTTTGGGTTTTGACCTCTTACCGTCTTTTGCTTTGTTCGCCCAAATAGATAGCACGTATCGTTGCTTTGCCTTTCCCCGATTGAGGGCTCTGCCCTCAAACTCCCGCAAGCCCTCTGGCGGCGGGCTTGACCGACCGCTCTGACTCGCACACAGCTTTGTGTTCTCTCTCGGCTTTGTATGCGGCTTGATTTGCTGTTTCTTCCGCTAAAACGGCATTCCTGCGTTCGTGCCAATAATTATGAATTAAGAATTATGAATTATAAAAGCGGTTTTTTCTTCATCTGACCAGCATTTCTGGGGAATTTCTCAGGCGTGGCTGTCAGCTTGCGTATCAGTATCAAAGTCCTGCCGTCACCGCTCGGTAATGTATATTCAATGACTTTCTCGGTCTTGCCGCCCAGCAGTTTTATGGCAGGCTTTGCGATATCCAGTTCTTCCGCGCCGCTGCTGCCTTTAAGTGCCGCAAAAAGTCCCCCGACTTTTACAAAAGGCAGACAGTATTCGCAAAGGTCGCGCAGATTTGCCACCGCGCGCGCAGTCGCTATATCGAACTGTTCGCGGTAGTCAGGCTTTTTGCCGAATTCCTCAGCGCGTCCGTGTACGCATTTCGCATCAAGCGACAGCGCATCTGAAATACCCTGCAAAAAATTCACCCGCTTGTTAAGACTGTCAAGCAGTGTCAGACTAATGTCATCTCTGAAAACTTTCAGCGGACATGACGGGAAACCCGCCCCTGTGCCTACATCTATCAGGCTCGCCCCCTGCGGAAGTTCAAACAGCGTAAAGGGATATATGCTGTCAAAAAAATGTTTCTCGGCTATGCCCTCAGGGTCGGTAATAGCAGTCAGGTTGACATGCTCGTTGCGCTCACAGAGCATCTCGGCATATTTATCGAGCCGCCCTGTCTGTTCAGCGGTAAGGGCGATACCGTTCTCATCAAAAATCTTAAAATCTATCATGCTAAAAAATGTACCCGCTCGCGGGGAACTTCTCCTTAAATAAACCATCGGGGAAGTATCCGCCCAAAAGCAGAACTCCGCCCCATACCATTAATTACGAATTATAGATCAAATGCGCATGTGCAGCTTTGCCGGACGGCAATGTTCCCGCCCAAAATCAAAACTTTGCCCCATGCCAATAATTATGAGATCCCGATCTCGTTGTGTATCAACGATTATGCAAAATGGGTGTTATCGTATTTCTTTCCCCGCCTTAGGCATGGAAAGAAACACACAACCAAATTGGGATATTATAGATCAAATGCGCATGTGCAGTTTTGTAAAACGGCAATGTTCCCGCCCAAAACCAAAACTTTGCCCCATGCCAATAATTATGAATTATGAATTATAAATTATGAATTATAAAGACCGCCCCGCGCTTATAAACGGAAGCGGTCTTTAGTTTGCAAATTAAAGGTCGATCTTCTGATCGCCGTCGCCCTTGTCGTTGACGGTGTAGTAAGCTACGCCCTCTTCAGGCTTGATATACAGCTTAACAGACTTAGGTGCCCTGTGACCCTTAGCCTTGTAGTCTTCCTTAGCAGCCTCTACCAGAGCGGCAACATCTATCTGCTTGTCAGCAAACTCAAGATAGATGACATCCTTCTCGGCAGCCTTTTCAACTACAGCTTTGGTCTTGGCAGCAGCTTTAGCAGCGGTCTTCTTTGCAGCAGTCTTGGTCTTAGCAGCAGCTTCCTTTACCTCAGCTGCAACCTCCTTAACATCAGCAGCTACATCAGCAGCCTTCTTCTCTACTGCTGCTTTCTTCTCAGCAGCTTTCTTTGTGTTAGCCATTTCCATGCTCTCCTTTTCCTATTAAATTTGCGAATATCTGCTGTTTACTTCTTGTCAACAGCGTCCTTAAGAGCCTTAGCAGCCTTGAAAGCAGGTACCTTTTTAGCAGGTACATCTATCGGCTCTTTAGTTGCGGGATTGATGGACTTCTTGGCAGCGCGATCTCTTACCTCAAAGGTGCCGAAACCGGGTATAGCGACTTTGTCGCCCTTCTCCAGAGCCTCAGTGATAGTGCTTATAACAGCATCGAGAGCTGCTTCAGCGTTCTTCTTGGTGCTGCCGTTCTTTTCAGCGATAGCAGCCAGCAGTTCAGCCTTCTTCATGTTAACTACCTCCATATAATGTATCGTTGTCAGCCGTACCCCTTTGGTACGGTAAGCAGACTTTATCAGGTGTGTCCCGAAGCGGTCTTGATTTATGTTGATATTATACCCCATTAACAGCCCTTTGTCAATCAGAACATGCCTATTTTAGGGCGTTTAACGCAATCTTTGTAGCCTTGACTAAATTTGCGAGCATTCTTTCAAGTATATTTTGTGTTTATTCACACAATGTTTAATAAGTTTCTGTAACGCCCTATTTTGGGGATAATCTGCGTTTACCAAAGCTGACTTGTAAAAAGCAGTAAGCAGATATACGGCTGTTAAATATGACCGACATTTTAAGGCATTATCTGTAAAATGATGTCGGATATAAGTGATATATGTCAGAAATGTAACGGACTTCGGAAGATCTTCCGCCGTAAAGCCCCCCGCAGACCGCTCTGTCATTTTCCGTTTTCTGCACAGCAGTCAGCCGTACCCTATAGCAATCTGCCTTAAAATTCAGACAAAATCCAGTCACAAAACCCATAAATCCCAGCTTTTGTGAATTTAAAAAGTTGGATCGCTATAAGCAAAAGCAGACATTCCGCACGATGTAAAAGCCGGAATCTTTTTGAACTAAATGGGTCAAATTTCATAAAAACTATTGATTTTATTTCAATAATGTGTTATAATAGCTACAAATGTAAGAGCGGAACTTTTTGGAATTCACAATTCATAATTGTTGACATGTGCGAAAGTTCTGCATTTATGCGAAAGAATGCGTTTCGGAGCGTAGGGCGGGGGCTTGCTCCCGCCGAATGACCGAATGCGGCGTTTAAGATGGGGCAATTCCTCGCCTACCGAGATGTTCGGCACACGCGGGGCATTCAAAAAACAACCCAAAACCAAACAACGCGGGCAAAACAAAGCCCTGATACCTGCCAAATAGCCTGCGTTGGCAGGCGGCGCACAACATCAGCAAAGCTGATGTTTGGGGTATGTGGGTAACGTTGACTGCGTCGAACGTGGTCAGCCCCCATTTAAGATAGGAGTAAAAAAATGGCTACATCTACACAGCTTGTATGCCCGAATTGCGCGGGTACTTTGCAGTTTGACCCAACTATCGGGAAAATGAAATGTATATTCTGCGATTCGGTGTTTTCACAGGAAGAGGCTGAGCAGTTCTTCGCTCAGCAGAATGAAGAGGAAGAAATAAAGGAGTCTGGCGCTGACTGGGGCGAGGACGCTGACGGTATGCGTGCTTACAGCTGTTCCACCTGCGGGGCAGAGATATTGTGCGATCAGAATACCGCCGCCACAAGATGCCCCTACTGCGACAATACTACTGTCATCGAAGCACAGCTTTCGGGTGCGATAAAGCCCGATGTTGTGATCCCGTTCGCGTTCACTAAGGAACAGGCGATGGAAAAGTACAAGGGCTATTACGAGAAGAGAAAGCTGATACCTAAAGATTTCCTCAGCGGAAGCAGAGTTGAGGAGATACAGGGCGTTTATGTACCTTTCTGGCTGTATGACGGTTCGGTGAGCATCGATGCCGAGTTTGAGGCGGCTGATATTACCGATAACGGCACTGAGATAACAAGGAAGATATACAAGGCTGATCGGCGCGGAAATATCGCTTTCGAGAATGTACCTGCCGATGCTTCAAAGAGAATGCCCGATGATATAATGGATTCGGTAGAGCCTTTTGACTTCGGTCAGCTGAAACCGTTCTCGATGACCTACATGCCGGGTTTTCTGGCTGAGAGGTTCGATGTTGAGGGCGATGACGATCTTGAAAGAGCCGAAAAGCGCGTCACCAACACAGCAAAGCAAAAGACCAGAGCGACCGTCAGACACGATGAAGTCACCGAAACGCGGGGCGATTACAAGGTCAACTACACTAAAAAGAAGTATGCGCTTTTACCCATATGGTATCTGACGACTTCTTGGAACGGCAAACAGTGGAATTTCGCGATGAACGGTCAGACAGGCAATTTCACGGGCGACCTGCCTGTTGACGGCACAAAGCTGGGCATTATGACAGGCGGTTCAGCGCTGGCGGCAGCAGTCCTGCTGTATCTGATAACAAAGAGCATACCGTTTATTCTGGGTGCCGCACTGGTGGTGGGTCTGATAGTTTTCCTTGTTGCAAAGGGAAGCATGAAGCCTGTACACAAGGCGACACAGGCTAATGAGTACATGGCGAAAAAAGTCAGCCTTGTTTACTCGACCGATGATTATGTGCGAACTGAGCGCAAGAAAAAAGAACAGCGGCAACAGTCATAGAATAAGTGATCCCCTGCCTTGCGGCGGGGGATCTTTTGCGTTGTTTTTTCCGTTACACACCCTATAACGGCAGTCTGATACTCCGTGCGGGTGTTTTTTTGTGTCCGAAAGTGAAAAAATGATGAAACTTTTACACAGCTATTGACATTTTCACGCAAAAGGTGTAAAATTACACCAAAGAAGAAAGAGTACACTTTTGGAGAAGAATGCACCCTTTTCGTGCCGCTAAGGGTATCGGGACGGGCGCATGGGATAACTTAAATTGTGAGGGATAAAATGAAGCGCGATGAATTCATAGCCATGGTGAGCAGGAGCGTCAAGCTGGTGCGGGCTGAGTACGGTCTTAATCAGGACAAGATGGCGCACTGTCTGGGCATATCGAAGAAAACACTGGTGGAGATAGAGAAGGAGCGCACGCTCATCGGCTGGACGGGCGCGGCGGCGCTGGCGGTGATATTTTCTGACAGCACCGTTTTGCAGAATTCTTTCGGCGGCGAGATGAGCGACCTTGTAAAGGCGCTGGCTTTCGATGAGACCAGCATCAACTTTCGTCAGACTCACGGCGGGAAAGTATGGTGGCGGCAGATAGAATCCACCGAATTATGGAAGATACAGCAGAACTATATCTCACAGCACTACCGTCTGCTGACTGCGGGCGACCGCTGTGTGTATTCATCATTCAGCCTTGAAAAGGTGAGAAAAGCGGCGGCGGAATATTCGGCGCTGATACAGAACTGATGGTGCGCAATGCCGCGATAAGGCTTGTGTCAAACACGGTGATGTTTTACATCACGCTGTACCTGTTCACGAAAACCATCAGCAAGGCAGAAAGCGGCGGCATACCGTTTTTTAGGTCGGGGGCTGACTATGTCTTAACAGCGGCGATATTGCCTGCGGCGTTCATTTTTGCCTGCCGCGCCTTATCAAAAAAACTGCCTGTACACAATAAATATGCAGATGCGGCGCTATGGGCGGAAGTTTTCATATTACTGCCGCTGATAACGTATCTGCTGACCGTATAACATGGAGATGATACGATGAAATGGGCTTTGACAGGCAAAACATCACAGCATTTCTTTCGGCTGATATATGGCTGATGTTTAAAGGCGCATCTAAAGGCGCAGCTGAGTTTTTTATAGTAAAAGACATAAAAAATTTCACATAGACTGCTCGCAGATACTGCGATAATGGTATCTGTGAGCGGGATATGTATGAAATTTTATGTCGTTTACTATATATCGCCAGCCGTAGAAGATACTATAGTTTTCGTACTGTTACAGCTGGCTGTTATAGCTGTTTATTTTATCAGACCGCTGACAGTGAAAAAGTTCAGGGCGGTCTACCGGGGCGTTTCGGAATTTTTTGTTCTGACAACATTTTTATTCCGGGGCATTATAATTGTTGGTCCTATATGGACATGGAGATGATAGAATGAAGAATTTATCAGCGTTTTTTACCACAGCCTTACGAATACTCTACACGCTGATGGTGGCGATGGCGGCGGTGTTCGCTGAATACTCCCTTATCAAGGGACTGCGAAATGACATCATATTCGTTTTCGGGTCGAAAGTACTGCAAGTTGCGGCTTGCGTGCTGATAGTTCCCATATACCTGCTGGCGTGCTATGCTTTGGCGAAAAAATACCCGATAAAAAGCACTCCGCTGAATATACTGTGCTGGGTGTTCGCGCTGGTGATAGCACCGCTGTTTGTGCTTTTCAAACTAATCTAGCGGGCAAAACCCACAAAACCGCGACAAAATATTTGTGTAGGATAACACCGCAAAACTCTGCGGCGGCAAACGTATATAAAAGGAGATGCCATGAAAGCACAGAAACTCACGGCGGCGGCAAATATCGCGGCGTATGCGCTGATATTTCTGTCGGGCTGGCTGATAGTAATATTATTTGACCTGACGGGTGCTGACTGCGAGTTTTGGAATATGACAGCACACCTCGCATTTGCGGCAGTCGGTGCCGCACATATCATCATAAGCATGGCATGCGCCGCTGTTTTCTTTGGTAAAGACAGGGCAAAGCGGCGCGGTCTGTTCGCTTTTGATGTGATAATGACGCTGTTCCCATACGCATATCTCGCCGCAGTGAATTTTTACCCTGCTGTTGATTTTTTGTGAACAGTATGTTATAATAACGATATATCCAAAAGGTAAGACAACATACCACAGAAAAAATCCCCCACGCGGGTCACTATAAGGAGATAATCATGTTTAGTTTGCTGGTAGTACTATGGTGCTTGTCGCCTATATTTCTTCTGCCGATATCAATATCGCGAAGCAGAGAACTGAAAAAAACAAAACACTTTATCAGACGGCTTTTATATGATAACCGCATAAGCAGTCACGAAATGGCGACCTTAGATGCAGACCCAAGACGCAGAATGCCGCCGCAGAACGGTGTGTATCCTGCGGCAGGCGTTCCTCAAAGACAGGGCGGCATGCCGCCTGTACCTCCGCAGGGTGTACCACCTTACGGCAACATGCCCAACGTCAACATGCCTTACGGCAGTATGCCGAGCGGTCAGCGTACTGCGGCTAACACGCCTTATCAGCCTGTGCAGACGGTCGTCAAGACAGAAACAAGACCTGCGGCAGAAATTCACAAGCAGTTTGCTGAGAACGAAGCTGTCAATAATTTGAATAAGCTCCTCAGCGAAGAGGCGAAGACCGTTCAGCAGAGCGCTGAGGCTGTCAGCAAGGCAGAAGAGAAGCCTGCTGTCATAGAGAAAACACCTCAGCACCATCACGACGGCGTTGACCTTATCAAGCGTGATGATGCAAAAGCAGAGCAGACTGCTGAAAAAGCCGAAAAACCTGCTGAAATATCTGAAACCAACAACTTAGAAAATACTCAGCCCGAAAAGGGACAGAGCGTTCAGCCGAGCGGCAGAACCGTTCAGCCGTATGGCACACCCGCACAGCCTGCAAGACCTGCGGCGGCGCAGACAATGCAGAGCTATAAAAACAGACCTCTGCCAAGCTGGGCACAGCAGAAGCCCGAAAAGATACGCCAGCCGCGCCCCAAGCGTCAGTACAGTTCGGCGGCGATATTCACGGGTATAGGCATAACCTTTATCGTACTGGCGGGCATGATATTCTCAACAGCGTTCTGGGTATCCATGAGCGACTGGGCGAGAGTCGGCGTGCTGGGCGCACAGGCGGCACTGTTCTTCGGCATTTACGCCGTTGCAGACAAGAAACTCAACATACACGGCACTTCTGCCGCGATGTACATACTCGGCTCGGTCTACACGACCATAACCTACATAACCACAGGCTACTTCGGCTTGTTCGGTGCATGGTTCGGCATCGAGGGCAGGGGGCAGATGCTTTTCTTAGCGCTGGGCGCACTGCTTGTGGCATTCTTCTCGGCGCGGGCCATGAAGATATTCAAGAAACCTTTCTGCGAATATGCGGCAGTCTTCTCGATGGCGATATCGGGTACTTTCCTGCTGGGACAGATAGCCAACTATTTCCAGCGCAACTACGCCGCCTTCGCACTGCTGATAACTGCGGCAGGCACAGCTTTCACAGCAGTATACCTTTGGAAGAGATCAAGGGGCTATGAACCCACAAAGGTCATCTACTGCCTGCACATACTTATAAGAGCGGCTTACCTTGTCATGGCGGCACCGATGCTCCTGATGGATATGAGCGAAGGCGCAGGCTACGGCTGGACGGCATTCGGCTGGGGCATCTGCATCATACTCATGGGCGAATGCCTGTGGCACGCGATACGCCTTAAGAGTGAGAAATGGCTGATGGCACACACAGCATTCATTCTCGCAGGCACTTTCAGCCTTTACCTGAACATCACCGACTACAGTGTGTTCGCGCTCATCGCGGCTATATTCGCGATGGTCGGCGGCTGGGTATATGTATGGCTCGAAAAGACCGACAGGATAACATTCAATGCCGAACGCACCTACTATATAATAAGGATACTTTTCGCGGCGGCGGCATTGTTCTCGCTGTTCACGTTTGAATACTCTGCTGTTCAGTATATCACCGCAGGTCTTATCATCACAGACTTTGCGGTACTGGCGGCTGTACGCCGCAAACAGCACGTTCTTATACCTAACTGGGCGGCTGTTACAGCACTTATGTTCAACTTCCTCTACCTTGCAAAAGATAACGAAGCATTTAATAAGGCAGGTATCGGCTTTGCGGAAACGACCCTGATAATACTTGTTTTCGGCATAGTCGGCACAGCATTTTGCAGGATACTCGACAAGCTGAAAAAGTCCCGTGTCGATACAGGACTTACCATCATACTGATGCGTATAATAATGGGTCTGCCCGCATTGGTGACTCTGTTAAACCAAGAAAATTGGGACGCTTTACACTGGACGATAATGGGTCTTATGCTGGCAGAACTGACCGCATATGTCATCATCAGGCGTTCGGCTGAAACTGTCGTACCCCAGTACATTTTACTTGCATGGAGCGTATACAGGCTCATGCCGTACAGACTGTACGGTGCTGAACGCTTCCAGTGGTTCAGCCTCACTATCTGGGGAATATGCGCAGTTGGTACTGCGGCATACCTGATACTCAGAAAGTATGGGAAGAACCTCTTCAAGGCAGGCAATATAATAGCTATACTGCGTACATGCACAGCAGTTATCTGCATGTATCAGCTGATGACACAATGGCTGGAATGGATATGGGCAGACTGGCTCATGGCAGGCGGTATAACTGCCGAACTGCTGATACTCGCGATATATATGCGCAGTGAGAAACTGCTGTTCGCACATGCTCTGTTCCTGAATGCCATACTCTTTGAGTGCGCGTTCATTATCGATGATATCGGCACTTTCGCGTTCTGGGTGACTGCACTGCTGGCGGCATTCACTATGCTCTACACTGCCATCGGCAAAAAGAACAAACTGCGCTTCGAGGCTTCACATGTCATCGCATTCATGCGGGTGATATACGGCATGGCGGCTATTGCTGTGGTACTGGCAGACTTTATCAGATGGAACTACGACTGCTTCGGCATTTGTGCAGTATTCGCGCTGGAGATGCTCTATATCGGCATAGTGAAGAAGAGCGAGAAGATACTCTTTGCCCATGCGCTGGCACTGACACTGATGCTGTCAAAGCTGGGCGAATACACAAGAAGTTACGAATACTTCGCGCTGATGCTCTGCGGCGTGGCGGCAGTGGGCACACTTGCTTACTACCTGCTGTACAGGGCTGACAGGCTGTCATTCAAGACCCCGAAACTGCTTAAGGCAGTACGTACAGTATATGCTGTGCTGAGCATGTTGGTATTTGCGGCATACGTACTGAACTTCAATTGGATAGCGCTGACCATAGCTTGTCTGCTGTGCATCGAGGGTCTTTTCTACGGCATAGCACTGAAAAACGAGCGCATAACGGGACTGCACGCTCTGTTCCTGACATGCGCGCTCTGGCAGGCAACACTTCCGCTTGACAATATCAATTATTTCGCACTTATCTGCTGTGGTATTGCGGCTGTGGGAACATTCGTATACTATCATCTCCGCAGGACCGACAAACTGCTCTTCAAGGCAGACTATGTGCTGGCAGGTGTAAGGTCGTTCTACGGCATCATCTGCATCGTGTCAGTGCTTGACGAGCTGAACCGCCTCACATGGATACAGGCTGTCATCGCGGCGGTCATCACCATAGAACTGACCTACTACGGCATCCGCACCAAAAACAGGCACATGCTGCGCGGTCAGGGCTTCGCGCTGATGGCAACATTCCTGATAGTTACCGAACTGCTGGACAATAATATAAAACTGCCTCCGCATTCGTCAACGTTCATCTTAGCTATGTTCACTGCGGCAGGACTGGTGCTTTACCGCATGTTCAAGCCGCTGTACACAAAGACCTCCGACCTGCTGTTCATGGCGGTGCTGTGTCTGAACGGTTTCTCACTGATGCAGGATGCGGCGCTCCCCTACGGCGTTATAACGATGCTTATGGTGGCAGTGTTCGTTACAGTCGATGCCTTTGACGATGAACACTTCCTCAGAAAGCCCATGCGTATAATTCTGCCTCTGCCTGAGATAGTAACAGCTTCACTGCTGGCTGACTACCTCGACTGGCAATACAAGATGCACTGTCTGCCAATGGCTATGGCGGTATGCGCAGGCGTTCTCTGCGCGGCGGCGTACATACTCAGCTTTGGCAGGCGCGAGGACAAGAAGTTCAGAACGATGAAGTACAGCACCGAAGCGGGTGCTGTGATAGCACTGATGAATGCGGCAAACAGCTACAGGTCTGTGATGGCGGGTGTATCTGTTATGATAGTCAGCGCGGCATTGTTCGCGGTGATACACCTTTCCAAGAAGAACCTGCATGCGGCGCTGCCGATAGCGACATTGTTCATGGGCGCATCGATGACAGCAAATTCGATATGGTACGACCCGATGCGTGCAGGAAATGCGATGGTAGTCTTCTCGATGGTCATGACAGCACTGCTGGCGGTGACATCGCGGCTGATGTTCGCTGAAAAGCTGATAAAGAAGGACGAGGACGGAAAGTTCCACATAGACATAGCGCATTTCGGCATACTTTTGAGCATATTCAGCTGTCTTAGTGCCATAAGCATGATGTTCCCGCAAAGGGCAAGACTGTTCATAGCCCTGCTTGAACTGACGGTGTTCCTTGCAAACTTTAGCAGGCGCAGACACAGCACAAGGGCAAACCGCACAGCCGTCACACTTGCGGCGGCATCGGCAGGTCTGGCGCTCATGGTAAGACCTTTCATGGTATTTGAGAACAGCATGCTGACCATGAAGATAATACTGCTGATAATCGTGGCATTCGGTATGGCAGTGAAGAAGATATGGGCAGACGAAGAAAAGATATCCCGCGAATTCAGTCAGGCGGTATTCATGGCGGCATTCATCACGCTGATAGTTGACGGTCTGATGAACCAGTCGCTTACCAACTCGCTGATAGTGCTGAGTGTTTCGCTGGTACTGCTGATATACTCCTTCATCAGGAAGACCAGAAGATGGTTCCTTGTATCGGCGGCGGCTCTGCTGGGTCTGACGCTGTACATCACAGGTGATTTCCTTGCGGCTGTGGCATGGTGGGTATACCTCCTGCTGGCAGGTATCGTACTGATAATCGTAGCCGCTCTGACAGAATACTTCCGTCAGAAAGCCGCCAACAACCCCACCGAAGAACGTTTCTTCGTAGACTGGAAATGGTAGGTCCTAAGGTCCTAAGCGCGGACGGCGCGGCTCGCCGCCCCATAGATGGCAATGAAGATAAATTTCGTGTGGCGGCGGGGCAAAGTCTGTGACAGGCTGAATAAGATAGCGGAGGTCATGTGTGTTGCATGACCTCCGCTTTTTATGGATACGCTTATGCAGGAGAAATAAGGGTTCGGCATTTGTGACTGTGTCGGCATTTGCGGCTGTGTCGGCATGGGTGAACTATTTCATTTCAGGCGGAGCGAAAAAAATGGCGGAGAACGCAAATTCTCCGCCTTTATTATGATATATCACGAATTGAAGCACAGCTTGATTATCTCTTTCATCACGCTGTTGTCGTTGTTTGAACCTGTTGAGAAGTTCGCGGCTTTTTTTACCAGCGAATGCGAATTTTCCATTGAAAAGCTGTAGTAGGAATTTTCCAGCATCTCAATATCGTTGAGATAGTCACCGAAAGACATCGTTTCGCCGTAGTCAACGCCCAGCCTGTTCTGCATCTTGTGCAGTGCCGAACCTTTTGTTATGCCGTGATTCATTATATCGACCCAGCATTCGCCCGAAAGCTGAACGTTGAAATAATCGCCGTATCTGGCTTTCAGCTTGGGATAAGCGCCGTTTTCGATGCCGCCCGCCTGCATTATGGCGACCTTGAATATCTCATCATCGAAAGAAGAAAGGTCATCGAGTTTCTGCTGGTTGATGTAGTACTTCGCTATCTCAGCTACATGTGACGGTTCAGCAGAGTTGTGCCATGTGCCGCGTTTGCCGCAGAGCAGTACCGTCAGCCCCAGTTCTTCACAGTAGCGCACGATGTTGCGCACAGCGTCATCTGGCAGTACCGACATTGACACCACTTCGCCCTTATCATAAACATAAGCGCCGTTGTCGCATATGAAGATAAGGTCATCAACATATCTGCCGAACTGCTTGCGCAGTGTGCAGAAGCTCCTGCCGCTGGAAACGGCGAACCGAATGTTGCGGCTGGTCAGGTCTTGCAGTACCGTGTCGAAGTTTTCGGGCATGCGTTTCTGGTCATCGAGCATTGTTCCGTCAAGATCGGTGGCGATAAGTTTTATCATGCTATACCTCATTTCTGGCTATAAACAGGGTGTTTCCGCACTTTTTACACCATTATTATAAATGATTTTACTAAAGAAATCAACCATTTTTTCTCCTGTTCGTCAAATTTCGGAAGTTTCTATAGAATTATTCAAAGCCTTTTACCCGCCTTGATTATTTTGCATAATACAACTGCGATCCCGTTATTTATATTTTTGGCAAGTATTTTCTCAGACATGATCGCAGGCACTCAGATGAAAATTTGTTATGCCTATTGCTATGAATTGTAAACTAAATACGATTGTCCGAAAAAGCCTTGACAACAGGAATGATTTGTTATATAATAAAATTAATTTATGGCGGTATTTTCTGCAAAAAGGGTGTGTATGATATGAAAAGTCTGGTTTCGGCATCTCTGCTGGGGTGTGATCTGGCAGATATCAGGAGTGAGATAAAAAACATCGAAAAAGCGGGGGCTGACTGGCTTCACTGTGATGTTATGGACGGCTGTTTTGTCAATAATATCAGCTTCGGCACACCTGTGCTGAAATGCGTGAGGAAAGCGTCCGACCTGCCGATGGATACCCACCTTATGATAAATGACCCCATTCGCTATATTGACGATTATGCAGGTCTTGGCTCGGATTATATCACTTTCCACCTTGAAGCCGCGCCCGACCCGCAGGCTGTTATCGACCGCATACACAGTCACGGCAAATTTGCCGGAATATCCATAAAACCTGCGACCCCCGTTTCGGAGGTCGAGCCGTACCTTGCCACTGCCGACATGGTACTTGTCATGACAGTTGTTCCGGGTTTCGGCGGGCAGAAGTTCATACCTGCCACCCTTGAAAAGATAAGCGAGATACGCTATATGCTGGACAGCATGGGCAGAGATAAGGTATTTATCGAAGTCGATGGCGGCATAAACGCTGAAACTGTAAAGTTCTGCCGTGAAGCGGGTGCAGATGTGATGGTTTCGGGTTCATACCTCTTCGGTGCTGAGGACAAGTCAGCGGCAGTTAAGTCGCTGAAAGTCTGACAGCCTTTTTTCAAAACGCTTGCTATGATAATCTATATAAAAAATTGCGTGGACGCTCTTTCATGTCCACGCAATTTTTGTTTACTATACATATTTCATATCTTCCAGATGTTCTCCGCGTAGTCCTTGATCGTTCTGTCAGAACTGAACTTGCCTGCGTTGCAGATGTTCAGCCAGCACTTTTTCGCAAAGGCAAGTCGGTCTTTGTAGTCTGCATTCATGCGGAGTTTGGCTTCGATATAGCTGTTCAGGTCGCCCAGAACATAGTAGTGGTCGGGCACATGCCAGCTTGCGCCGTCGGTGAGCGCCTTGTAAAGTTCCCTGAACGAACCCTCCTGATCTGAGGGCACGCCGCCGTCTGAGAATGTGCCGTCTATCAGCTTATCGAGCACACGCTTTATCTTCCCGTCCTTGAAGAGGATATCGCGGGGATCGTATGCGGGCATTATCTCAGCCAGTTCTTCGACCCTTGCGCCGAAGATATACTCGTTCTCTTCGCCTGCTTCTTCGGCTATCTCCACATTTGCGCCGTCATAAGTGCCGAGAGTGACTGCGCCGTTGAGCATCAGCTTCATGTTGCCTGTGCCGCTGGCTTCTGTGCCTGCGGTGGATATCTGTTCGGAAACATCAGCCGCGCAGACCAGCTTTTCAGCGTAGGAAACGTTATAGTTCTGCACGAAGACAACTTTCAGCTTGTCAGCAGTTTCGGGGTCGGCGTTGACATAGTCGCCTATCTCGTTTATCAGCTTGATTATCGCCTTAGCGCGTCTGTAGCCCGGTGCAGACTTCGCGCCGAAGATGAAGACGGTGGGTGTGAAGTCCTTTATCGAACCGTCCTTTATGCCGAAGTAGATATAGAGTATGCCCAGCGCGTTGAGGAACTGTCTTTTGTACTCATGCAGGCGCTTTATCTGTATATCGAATATCCAGTCGGGGTCTATCTCCTTGCCGTCATGTGCTTTGATGAAGTCGGCAAGCTGGTGTTTTTTAGCTTCCTTGACAGCCATGAACTCGTTTAATACGCTTTCGTCATCAGCGAATTTTTCCAGCTTTTTCAGTTCATCAAGGTCTTTTACCCAGTCGGCGTTCCCGAGAAGTTTGGTTATCATCGCTGAAAGTTCGGGGTTGCAGAGGGCGAGCCATCTGCGCTGGGTGATGCCGTTTGTCTTATTCTGGAAGCGTTCGGGGTAGAGTTCATACCACTCTTTGAGGGCATCGTTTTTGAGTATCTCGGTGTGTATAGCCGCCACGCCGTTGATGTAGGAACTTACGAATATCGCCATAAACGCCATTTTCACCATGCCGTCACCAACGGGAGCCATTTTGCGTATCTGCGCCTTATCAAGACCCTTTGCGTACATATCGGCATAGAAGCGTTCATTTATCTGCAAAATAACGGCGTAGACATCGGGCAGTACTTTCTCGACCATTTTGCTGTCCCATTTTTCGAGGGCTTCAGCCATTATGGTATGGTTTGTATAGTTGAAGACTTTATGGGCGGTATCGAACGCCTTATCGAAAGTGAAACCTTCCTTTATCAGCTGGCGGATAAGTTCGGGGATAGCGATGACGGGGTGGGTATCGTTCAGCTGAATGGTAACATAGTCGGCTAAATTATCAAGAGTGCCGAAGCGTTTCTTATGCTTTCTCAGCGCATCGGCAACGGAAGCGGCAGAGAAGAAGTACTCCTGTTTCAGGCGGAGTATCTTGCCTGCCTCGCAGTTATCGTTGGGGTAGAGGACTTTTGAGATATTCTCGGCATCGTTCTGTGCTTTGACAGCGCCGTCGTAGTCACCGCTGTCAAAGGCGGCGAAATCGAAGTCATCTGCGCTTTCAGCCTGCCACAGTCTTAGTGTGCCGATATTTTTAGTACCATAGCCGATTATCGGCATATCGTATGGCACCGCGAGAACTTTTTGATCGCCGTAGGTTATTTCGACTGAATCTTCCTCGCGCCTTACCGACCAGGGGTCGCCGTACTTAGTCCAGTTATCGGCTTCTTCGTGCTGGAAGCCGTCCACGATGGACTGTTTGAAAAGACCGTACTTATAGCGTATCCCGTAGCCGTCCAGCGGTATATCGTGGGCGGCGGCTGAGTCAAGGAAGCAGGCGGCGAGTCTGCCAAGACCGCCGTTGCCGAGAGCGGCATCTTCGATATCCTCCAGTTCAGCGAGGCTTCTCCCCTCAGCTTTCAGGGCTTCATCGACCACATCAGTCAGCCCAAGACACAGCAGGTCATTATAGACAGCTCTGCCCATAAGGAACTCCATCGAGAGGTACATAGCGCGTCTGCCCGCGAGGTGCTGTTCGGTGCTTTTTTTCCACTGTGCTGAGATATCCTCCATGACTACCTTCGCGATACTGTCATGCAGCTGGTGGCTTTCGGCGCTTGCGATATTTTTCCCGAAGCTATGCTCCAGCATTTGCGCGAGCCTGCTTTTGAATGTTTTTGTGTCCATTTGGATACTACCTCTTTTCCTTTTATTATTCACTTTTCGGTGTTTATTATTCGGTCTTGATATGGGTGCGGGAGTGTGTGCGGGTCGAACTTGGGGTAGGGCGGGGGCTTGCTCCCGCCGCTTGATTATCGCCATGCCGTGTTAAAACGCCGAATTATCAGGTCATCGCCGCGATGGTTTGCCGTTTTATCACTTTGGAGCGATGACCGACCGCCGAAGACGCTCCGCTGTTCGACTAGATGTCGCGGGCAATTCGTCGCCCGCACATGGTTTCTGCGGCTCGAAAGATTTTCGCACGCTCATTTCTTTGCGAATTGCCCGCTTTTGGGTCTGCACTCCCTACGTGTAGGGCGGGGGCTTGCTCCCGCCGTGTTTACCGCCGAACTTTCGGGTCATCGTTATGTCGTGTTTAACCAATTTTGGTTCTGCTTTGGTCGATGGCTTTGCCCTCTTATCGTATTTCACTTTGTTCGCCCAACTATTTTTGTTTGTCGCCTTGCTTTCTGCTTCCCCGATTGAGGGCTCTGCCCTCAAACTCCCGCAAGCCTGCTGGCGCGAGGCTTGACCGCGCGCTTTTTCTCGCGCATAGCTTTGTGTTCTTGCTCAGCTTTGTTGGGCGGCAAAGTTATCGCTGAAACAGCCCGCTTTCGCCCCTGTCAATAATTATGAATTAACTCTGTTGTATAGTTCGGTCAGTTCACTCAGCTTGTCACTTAATTTGTCGGTCAAAGTGTCCATGCTGTCAAGCCGCCACTTCCAGTTGTTGCCTACGGTGGAAGGTGTGTTCATTCTCGCGGTTGAGTCAAGTTCAAGTAAATCCTGCATCTGCGCAATAGCTGTGTCACATATGCTTGACCAACATAAACGCACCATCGCCCATGATATATCGGAATCTTTCTTCACACCCAGATATTTCTTGCAGAAGTCAATGGTCTTCTTGTCACTGCTCTTCACCCAGCCAGGCAATGTTTCATTGTCGTGTGTGCCTGTATAGCATACGCTGTTTGAGGTGCGGTAATTGTGCGGCAGATAGCCGTTTGTGCTGTCACCGTCAAAGGCAAATTCAAGTATCTTCATACCCGGATAGCCCGCCGCATCAAGCATCTTTACGACTTTTTTGGTGAGGAAGCCCAAGTCCTCAGCGATTATATCCAGTTCGCCCAGCTGACGCTCGACCGCCTTGAACAGCTTAATATCAGGTCCTTTGCTCCAGTGACCCTTACGCGCGTTCGGTGCGCCGTAGGGTATGCAGTAGTAGCTTTCAAACCCGCGAAAATGGTCTATCCTGACGGTATCGTATATCTCAAAGGCAGAGCGTATGCGCTCTATCCACCAGCGGTATTTGTCTTTTGCCATATAGTCCCAGCGGTAGAGGGGATTTCCCCACAGCTGACCGTCCTCAGAGAACACATCGGGGGGACAGCCCGCGACTTCTATGGGCTTTTTATCCTTGTCAAGGTAGAAATATTCGGGTGTCGCCCATACCTCAACGCTGTCATAAGCGCAGTATATCGGTATATCGCCTATTATTTTGATGCCCTTGTCGTTGGCATATTTTTTCAGCTTTTTCCACTGCTTGAAATATTCGTACTGAACAAAGCACCAGAAATCTATATCATCGGCATACTCTTTAGCCGCCTGCTTTACGGCTTTGCCCTTGTGCATTTTCAGCTGGTCTTCCCACTCATACCACGCCTTGCCGCCGTGTGCGAATTTAAGCGCCATGAACAGACCGTAGTCATAGACCCAGTTCTTGTTTGCTATGACAAACTTTGCAAAGCCTTTTGCGGGGTTCTTTCGGAAGCGTTTGTGTGCGATCTTCAGCACAGGGAAGAGTTTTTCATAGATAAGCCCGTAATCCACCGAAGTTTTGTCCTCACCCCAGTCGATGTCCTTGTATTCATCGGCTTTGAGGTAGCCTTCTTTTTCAAGAGTTTCGAGGTCGATGAAATAGGGGTTGCCCGCATGTATCGAAAAACTCTGATAAGGTGAATCGCCGTAGCTTGTGGGCGACACGGGGAGTATCTGCCAGCATGACTGTTTCGACTTTGCGAGGAAATCGACAAACTCAAAGGCTTCCTTGCCGAGTTTACCGATACCGTAGTTATTTGGCAGAGAACTTATGTGCATAAGGATACCGCTTTTTCTCATATAATATTTCTCCTTTATAGAGTTGATATGAATTCCGAATATTATTATAACATATATTGTGCAAAAAATCAATGGGAACAGGCTATTCTTCACGGAGATCAGATTTCGGTGGATACATACGCAAAAAAAGCGCAGACAGCCGTCCCGCCCGCGCTTTTCAGGGTAGTATACCCGATAAATTTCCGACCATGCCGAATCATCATGCCTTGCGGATAATATCATCTGCTGATGTCCGTCTTCACCTTCGCTGACTTTCACAGTTAAAGAATGGTCTTTGTCAACGTAACGGTCGGCTTTTACGCGAACTTTGCTGTCTGCGCCGTGACCGCCGCTATGGTTTGCCGTTCTTTCCGCTGTAACGGCATATTTCGTTCATGCCAACAATTATGAATATGACTATCCATTTAGCACACCAACTAAAAATGCGATAAACAAAAGGATAATTGAGCGTTGTATAGCCGCTGTTTTTGTGGTGTGTCAGCGGGATAACCACATTATGAATTAATACGAATGTCCGTTATCGCCGTCTGGTCGCCTGTCAGTGCGGCATAGACTTTCCCCGCGCCTGCGGGAAGTATTGTCGTATTCTCTATGGATATGCCCAGATTTTCTGTGCGCAGTATCACTCTGCCGCCCTTGCGGACTATACCGACCGAGCATTCCACGCCCTCCTTGTTGCGGCGCTTCCATTCGTCCCAGCCTGCAAAATCCTCTGTTTTCTTCATCTTGAAGATGTTCTCGATGCCATCGCCCGAAACTACCTCGCCGTTTAACTTTATCAGCGCATATTCGCGGTAATTTTCACCGAAGACCTGCTTGTCATCTGAATAGAATATCACCACATAAGGGCAGTGCCATACCAGTTCCGCCGCAGGCAGTGACATCGTGTGCATATCGATTTGCAGACTGTCCTCTATCAGCACGCCCTCAGTCGATACCGAACGTGTGTGGTCGGTCTGTATGTTGGGCAGGTCTGACTCCAGACGGTCGGTGTAGACTATTCGCTCGACTATCTTGCCGATGTCGCCATCTTCCATGACCTTGCCGGTTTTTTCGGTCTTTATGGAAGTCAGTCTGCAATTCTCGCCCGTAAGACCGATGTAGGAACAGCGTGAGTTATCGGGCAGTGCCACAGTCACCCTGACTGTACCTTTGGGACTTCTCATCTCTATCAGCAGATGGTCTTCATATCTGCCCGCAGTTATCTCATAGCCGCCTGCGGATCTCTCGGTCTTTTCCACCGAAACGTTCCGCGCCGCCGTTGAGATATAGTGTCCATCGAACCATAGTTCGCCAAACTCGGTGTAGCGGTAGGCTTCTATAGTCTTGCTGTCGGTGTGTATGTGCCTGTCGTAGGCATCGAAAACTATCAGTGACGGTGCAGAGAAGCCCTCGCCCGATGTGTCGGTATTTTCAAGATCAAAGGTCACCTTTGTGACCTCTTCGGTCACCGCTATGCCTGCCGACACCTGTTCGCGGTATCTGCCGCATTCGATGACTGTGTCCTCATCAGTTATATCTGCGTGTTCTTCAGCGATGTGCCTGTCCATTATAGCTACCATTATATCGGCAAACTCAGGGTCGAACTGACTGCCCGACATCTTGACAAATTCCTCGCGCACCACCTGCACCGACATCGGAGAGTGTGAGCGCTTGCCCGATATCATTGTGTCGTAGGCATCTGCCACCGCGATGATACGCGCTGTTTCGGGGATAGCATCACCTTTCAGACCATCGGGGAAGCCGCTTCCGTCATACCATTCGCCGCAGTGCCGCGCCGCTGTGCTGAGATAGGGGTACTCGCTTATACTTTCAAGTATCTCGCCGCTGATTATGGGCTTGCGCTTTTTTATACGCATCTCGCTGTCGGTGAGGTCTTCGGTCTTGCGCAGAAGTTCATCGGGTATGCCCATCATGCCCACATCATGCAGAAGTCCCGCATAGTAGACTTCTTCGCACTCTTCCGCGCTTCTTCCTGCTGTTTCGGCTATTTCGCGGGCAAGCGCCGCCACCCTTACAGAGTGTCCCTCAGCGTAGCTGTCACGCTTCTCTATCGCCGCCACAAATGCGCTTACAGTCTGCTCGAACAGGCGTTTCATACTGCGCTGTTCCTTTTGCAGGCTGTTGACCTCTTTCTCGTGTGCCATTTCAGCCGCCGCGTTAATGTCAAGGTAGCTGAACACATACAGGAACACCGATACCAGCACCATAGCCATGTTCACCAGCGAAAGCCCGTAGGTGAATATCTGCAATATACCCACCAGCACAGGCACTAAGATATACAGCACCAGCGAGATGAAGATAAGCCTGCTGAACCTGCGCCTGTTCTGCAATATGACTGTGAAAAGCACCAGCGGGCATACCACAGGCACCACGTAGCACAGCAGGAAACCGCTTCCGCGATGGTAAACGCTGTTTTCATCGATGTAGTAGTACAGCCCCGTAAAGTGCGACACCACCGACATAGCCATACCGATGACCGCGACGACCGCAGCGCCTTTCAGCCTGCGGGAAGCTCTCTTTTTGCTGCCGCTGCCGTTCAGCAGTTCATCAAGGTACAGGTCGAACACCAGCACTATGGCAGATGTCAGGAAGAACACCATGAAATTCGACAGCCGCACCATGAAGCTGCCCCACTGCGAGGTATCGCCCTTGTAGATGTACGCCGCCCTGTCAGATGCCAGCAGCAGCGTGGCGATAAGTTCCATCACCATAAGTATCTGCTTGCGCTTCTGCGTAAGGTACTTGGTGAAGAACAGGAGCAGCACTATGGTCGCGCAGACAGCGCAGAGCGCCAGCATTATATCAAGCTGATGCTCAGCTATATATCCAAACATTCGGTGCCGCCCCCCTCTGCTACATTTTCTTATCTTTTTTCTTAATACCCGCCAGTATGCCGCCCAGCGCTTCATACATGGCGAGCATTTTGCCTGTATTTGCGTGTATCTCCGCCATATCCTGACGGTCGCCTGCCTCTTCGACTATGCCTGCCAGTGCCGAGAGTTCCTTTGCGCCCACTATACGCGCCGATACCCTCAGCGCGTGGACTTTTATGGTGAAAAGCCTTATGTTGCCGCTGTCATAAGCGCCTTTTATGACTTCTGCACTGCTTTCGGCGGTATCCGCGAACAGCCTCAGCGAGATGATGTAATTAGATACTCCGCCCGAATTTTTAATGCCGTCATCGACTGACAGCCCATCGGTCTGCCTGAGCCACAAAAGTTCTTCGGGCAGTTCGGTAAGTTCGTCATTTGCCGCCCGCTGAGGTATCTCCATACGCTCTTCGGGGATATGCTTCATGATGGTCTTTTCCAGCGACTCGCCGTCAACAGGCTTTGGCAGGTAGCCGTTGAAGCCCCTTGTGCGATAGTATTCCTCGCTCTCGGCAACGTTGGCTGACAGTGCGTAAACAGGCGTTGTCTTGTCGAATTCGCGTATCTTTCCCGCGACCTCCACGCCGTCCATACCCGGCATTATAAGGTCCAGGAACACCACATCGAAATGTGTATCCGCCATTTTCTCCAGAGCGTCCGCGCCGCTTTGCGAAGTGGTGACGAACACCCTTGTCGCCCTCAGCAGACCCTTTACGACCTCCAGATTTGCGGGGTTGTCGTCCACCACAAGTATATCCGCATCGGGGGCTATGAACAGCGGGATATAAGGTCCTGCCGCCGCGCCCTCATCATGCTCGGTGAACACGCCCAGCGGTCGGGCATCTACTATGCGCTGTTTCACGGTGAATATGAACTCACTGCCCTCGCGGTAGACGCTCTCGCACTCTATCTTACCGCCCATCAGCGCCGCGAACCTGCCTGAGATATCCAGTCCCAGACCTGTTCCCTCGATGCCGCTGTTGAGTTCTTCATCAAGTCTTTCGTAGGCATTGAACAGTTTGCCCATGTCCTCCTGCTTTATGCCGATGCCTGTATCCCTGACCGAAAATCTCAGCGATGCGGTATCGCCCTCACGCTCGGTCATGGTGACACTGAGCATTATGCCGCCCACTGTGGTATATTTTACCGCATTTGAAAGCAGATTTACGAGTATCTGCTTTATCTTGCCCATATCACCGAACATTCTGCGCGGCATGACTTCATCGACAGCCACATCGAAGGTCAGCGCCTTTTCAACGCTTCTGACCCTTATCAGTGCCACCGCCGAACGAAGCATATCCTGCACATCGTACTCTTGTTCGACAAGGTGCATCTTGCCCGACTCTATCTTTGACATATCCAGCAGGTCATTTATCAGCCCCAGCAGTGATTCGGAGGCGTTGCGTATATCGAACGCATAGTTCATCACCGACATGAAGTAGCTGTTGGGAACGCCTGTGGGGTCTTCGCGCAGTAACATCTCGTTCATGCCCATTATGGTGTTTATGGGTGTGCGTATCTCGTGGGACATATTCGCCAGAAAGCGCGATTTTGCGGAATTTGCACGCTCAGCTTCCTCTTTTGCCGAACGTATCTCGTTATACTGCCTTGCAATGACAGTCGTGCGCATTACCCTCCACACGATGAACCCTGCCAGCGCCGCCAGCAGAGCCGCCAGCAGTATCTTTACCACCAGCAGTTCATACAGCCTTGCCGCCTTTGATATCATAAAAGTGCTGTCCTGCATGACCTCACCTGTATAGCGGTCAACTATCTGCAAATGCAGTTTGTAGTCGCCGTAAGGGAGATTGGTGTATTCCAGCGATGACAGTTCGCTCCTGCTGACTGTCAGTCCGCCGTCGGGACCGTTTTCGAGGAACATCTTCACGGTGGGGTCAAGCATCGTGTAATCCATCACCGATGCCGATATCTGCACGCGCCCTTTTGATGCGGGTATGTGATAGATGCCCTCTTCATCGGGGAATATCTGCTCTTCGTCGCAGTACACCGCCCTCACATCAGTCATCACCCTGTCGCTGACCTCAAAATAGTTGTTGATATTCACCTTTATCACGCCGCTGCGACCCGGTATATAAAGGTCGCCGTTATCTTTTCGGGCGCTGTATGAATTTGTGGTTATGGCATAAGGCAGACCGTTTGCAACTGTATACAGCTTGTAGTCGGTTATGTCATTATCTGCCATCGCCTTGCCGTCGATGCAGTAAATGCCGTAGGAAGATGTGACCCATATCCCGCCGTTGTCATCGAAAATCATATCGTAATTGTTGTTGTATGGGAAAGTCGTGAGAGGGGTTATCTCGCCGTTCTTTATAAATTCCAGCGAGTTTGAGGTCACCAGCCAGTAAACGCCCCTTTCCTCGTCCTTGATGACGCGCATTATGACTTCGCTGGTCAGACCGTCATCGCGCCCCAGCTTTTTCACGCTGTCCCTGCCGATTATGTACATACCGCCGCCGTCGGTGCCTGCTATGATGGTGTCGTTTTCATACTCAGCCACCGTCAGGAACACGGTGTTGCCGATGCCGTCATCAGCCCCGACAGTGCGCACTACCCTGCCTTTCTCTATCACAGCCAGACCGCCGTTCGTGCCTGCCAGCACTCTGCCGTCCTCAGCCACCGTCACGCACCTTATCTGGTCATCGGGCATGCCGCTTGCGGTGGTGAATGCTTTGGGTGCGCCCTCGCCGTTATAGCAAAGCAGACCGAGTTCGTTGGTGTAGGTAGCTATCCACAGCTGACCCTCTTTATCCTCTGCAAAACAGCGCACGCGGGAATTGCCGATATAGTCGGTCAGTTCATTGTTCTTAGGGTGACCGTACTCATCTATTATGCGCAGTCCGCTGTCAGTGCCGATGTAGAGTTCATCACGGTAGAAAAATGCCGCGTTGGACACAGCTTCTTCAAGCCCTGCCATGCCGCTGTAGTCAACGAAATTGTTGGTGACCAGCTTCATAACGCCCTGAGTTGAAGATGCCACCCACAGGTTGCCCTGATAGTCGGTGAGGGTCATCTCGACACCGCTTGTGACGGGTATATCATCAAGCATATGAATTTTCAGGTCGTTGCCAAGATAGCCGACCTTGCTGGTCGAAGACACCCAAAGTCTGCCGCAGTCAAAACTCAGCCAGTGTATACTGCCGTTCATTTCGGGGATACTGACCCGTTTCATCTTGTCAGCCTTAGTGCCGAAACTGCCGTAGAACACCTTGCTGTCATCGGTACCCAGCCACAAGTAGCCCGAATTGTCGGGGTCAGCCGCGAGGGTGGTTATCTTCTCACAACCTATCTCGTCAGATGTATAGCTTTCGGTGACTTTCTTATCATCTATCACAAATATCCTGCCGCTGGAGCATTGCCCGAATATGCGCCCTTTCGGGTCGATATCCTGTCTGAGTATGCGCTCTTCCGAAAGGTCGATGCCTTCGGGTGTGTGCAGTTTCAGTCCGCTGTCAGCATAGCAGATGCCCGTAGTAGTGCCTATAAATATATTGCCCTCGCGGTCTTCGGCAAAATTGCGTATGGACGATGACGGCAGACCGTCCTTGTAAGTGATGTGGGTGGTCTTTCTGCCATCGACCACCACCACGCCGTTATCGTTGGTGCCTACCCACACTCTGCCCTTGCTGTCCTCATAGAAGCCCCTTGCGCTGGTCAGACCCAGTGCGGGGTCTTGTCTTTCAAATGTGGTGCCGTCATATCTCAGCACGCCGCTGTAGCCGCCCACCCACAATCTGCCGTCAGATGCACTCAGCATGAACATGGCATCAGATGTGGGCAGACCGTTCGATGCGTCATAGAGTTCGGTGGTATAGCCCACGCCCTCTATCTGACCTGCCGCCGCGTATGCGCCGCCGTATTTAAGTTCGTCATCGGCGTATGCGGCAAGCTGTGACAGCCCCATAACAGCCGCCGCCAGAAGTGCAGTCAGCCTGCTTTTGAAACCTTTCATCATACTATACTGCACCCCCCTGACCGTTCTCGCTGTACTTACTCAGCACAGTCTTGACTTCGGGCAGTGCTTCCATAAAGACTTCAACGCACTTGGGGTCAAACTGTGTGCCCGAACCCTCCTGTATTATGGAAAGTGCCTTTTCAAGCGGGAATGCAGGCTTATACACGCGCGGCGATGCCAGCGCATCGAACACATCTGCAACTGCCATGATGCGAGCCGAAAGCGGTATTACCTCACCGTGAAGCCCTTCGGGGTAACCCTTGCCGTCCCAGCGTTCATGGTGGTAAGCCGCCATATTGCGTGCTTCCTTAAGGTAGTTCTCGCCCTCGACCGTGTTGATGGCTTTCTCCATTATTATCCTGCCTGCGGTGGTATGGGTCTTGATTATCTCGTACTCGGCTTCGTTCAGCTTGCCCTTTTTGTTCAGCACATTATCGGGAATGCTTATCTTGCCGATATCATGCAGAGGCGCACTGCGCACCACGTCCGACATGAATTTCGGCGTGAGTTTTTCGGCGTAGTAGCCCTTGCGTTTAAGCCCCTCGACTATTATCTTCACATAAGCGGCAGTCTTCTGTATGTGCGCACCTGTATCCGAATCGCGGTTCTCCACAAGGTCTGCCATCGTGATTATAAGACCGTCCTGCATGCGGGCGGTGTTTTCTGAAAATCTTCTGATACTGCGCATCTGTTCGGTCTGGCTGACTGCCATATCGCATATGGCGTGGAAGAGTTTTTCCACCTCGTCACCCGTATGCACATCTATGGCGCGTAGTTTCCTTACAGACTCGTCCAGCTTTTTCTGGTCGGTGCCTGCGCCGATGAAATCACCCACCGCCGCCACGATATTGTTTATCGGGTAGACCAAGTTAATGCCTGTCACCCAGAGTGCGTAGGCGATTATCAGCACGAAGAAGCCCGAAAGTATCAGCGCGATCCTCAATACAAGATCACCCATTGAATCCGCCATATACTTGAGCGAAATATCAGCGCCCGCGTAGCCTGTGCATCTGCCCGACTCATTGCGTATGGGGTAATAGGCAGTCAGAAGCCAGCCTGAGATATCGTTTGATTCGATAGGTTCGATCTCCTCGCCCGCGAACAGTGCAGGCAGGTAGGGTTCAAAGGCTTCCTCGAAATCTATCTTGTCGCCCGCAGAATAGGCAGGCGTATCGCTCGTTTCGACATCGAAAGCCACATAACAGCCGTCAGCCCTTATCTGAATGATATAGAGGTACTGCACCCCCGAAGCATTCTCGCGTATCTTGCTGAGAAGATCGCTCGTTTCATCGTAGCCCTCAGCATCACTGCCGTACTTGATATAATCGTCCATCATATCGGCGTCCACCATCTCGGCGGCGAACTTTGCTGTCTTTATGGCGGATTCGGTCTTTTCCTGTCTTTGGTTCCTGTAAAACAGGCGCGAACCGACAAAAGCCATCAGCGCGGTCAGCGAGAGAGTGACCGTCAGGAACATCACTGTCATGCGGTTTTTCAGCGGGTATCTGATATCGCGGCTGAGGAGTTGAAGTTTTTTTATCTCTTCAAAGGAGAGCGGGTGCTGACGCCAGCCGCTGTTCTTTATCATCGTGCGGGTACTTTTTGGCATTAAGTACAGCACCAACAGCATCACGCCGACAGATACCGCCTTGTCTATGAGGTTGAGCAGTACATTTATAGCAAGGAACAGCGGGAATGCGGGCATACTGTGGTATTCCCCGACAGCTTCTATCAGTGAGCGCATGGCATCGTTCTTCACGCCGCCGAGAACGCCCCACTGTATGAATGCGCTGAAAATTCCGCTTCCGATGCCCAGCACCAGCATCAGCGAAGCGATATTTTTCGGTTTTTTGAGGTTCTTATCCCTTACAGCCCATGCGGTATACATAGCTATCATGGCATTGATAAGGCTGAAATAGGCGGCTTCGCTGTTGAACAGACTGCACACTGCGTTTGTGAGTATCGCGGTCATTATGCCCGGAAAGATACCGCCCACCGCAGTTATGGCAACAGTACCGATGGTATCAGCCACAACGGGCAGACCCGCCTTATATGAAAGGGACGCAAGCACAACATTGACAGCCGCGCCTATCATAACAGACACAGCCCTCATTTTGCTTGCGCGCCGAGATCTATCTGAAAACTTTTCCATCAATGTTCACTCCCCTGCCGCCGCATTCCTTTTTATGGTATGCGGGCGGTGACCCCATATATCTTATCTGATATACCTTATGTTATTATAACATATTTTCTAAAGTTTTGCAAGTATTTGTCTTTATTTAAAATTTATGCGTATTTAATTTTTAGGTAATATTCATAGTGAGCAATTCGCAGATATTTGATATGGTCGGCGCACGCGACCGTGTCGGCGTAAGTGACTGTGTCGGCGTAACTCTCGCCGTGTTACATTGCCGCGACTTTGTTTACCACCAAATTATCCGGGTATCGCCATGAGGGTTTGCCGTTTTATCGCTGGGGACTGCGCCACGACCGCCGAAGACGCTACGCTGTTCGGCTGGCACACGCGGGCAATTCGTCGCCCGCACATGGGGAGTGCTGTTCGCGGGAATTGAGTACGCGCTTTTTTTGCGAATTGCCCGCTTTTGGGTCTGCACTCCCTACGTGTAGGGCGGGGGGCGTTCGCGACTGTGTCGGCGCACGCGACTGTGTCGGCGTGACTCCCGCCGTGTTTACCGCCGAACTTTCGGGGCATCGTTATGTCGTGTTTAACCGATTTTGGTTCTGCTTTGGTCGATGGCTTTGCCCTCTTATCGTATTTCGCTTTGTTCGCCCAACTAATTTTGTTTGTCGCTTTGCTTTCTGCTTCCACGATGCGAGAGGCTCTGCCCCTCGCGCTCCCCGCAAGCCTGCTGGCGCGAGGCTTGACCGCGCGCTTTTTCTCGCGCATAGCTTTGTGTTCTTGCTTCACTTTGTTGGGCGGCAAAGTTACCGCCGAAACAGCATTCTCTCGCCCCTGTCAAAAATTATGAATTATGAATTGTGAATTATGAATTCCAATTAACACCATCTCTCTTGATTATTGACAACTAACATGATATAATAGTGGTATATGGAAATGGGGTGACCTTATGAAAAGGAAATTTTTGGCTGTGTTGCTTGCAGTCCTCTGTGTAGGGGGAACTGCCTGCGGTATGTCGGGTAAAAATGAGTCTGATGCCGACAGCACAGCATCTCAGACTGAGGAGGTCAAAGGAATGAAGGGTACAAGATTGACTGCGGAAAACGCAAAACTCATCGGCAGAACTTATCTTGCCGAAAGCGGCACATTATGGTGCGGACTCAGCGGGTCGGGCGCTGAATTTGAGTTCACAGGGAAAAATCTCGACATAATGGTCGAGGGCGACAAGGTAAGCTGGTCGGGGCAAAAGGATAATTACACCCGCATCGCCATCTATGTTGACGGAGAAAGGGTCGTGGACGATATGCTGAACGAGGGACTGAAAAAGTATACCCCAATATCGGGCGATACCGAAGTCACCAAAACGGTCAGGATAGTCAAGCTGTCCGAAACGGCTATGTCATGCTTCGGCATCATGCCTATACAGCTGGAAGAGGGCGCTTCTGTAAAGCCCACCGAGCAAAAGGCGCATAAGATAGAGTTCATCGGTGACTCCATAACCTGCGGCTACGGTGTCGATGACGAAGACCCCACTCACAAGTTCAAAACTTCCACCGAAGATGTGACCCGCGCTTATGCTTACAAAACAGCCGAGAACCTCAATGCGGAATACAGCATGTTCTCAATAAGCGGCTGGGGCATAATCAGCGGTTGGACGGGTGACGGCAAACAGAAGCCCGACCAGCAGATACCTCTCTATTATGAGAAGATGGGTTTCAGCTACGGCGCTTTCGGAGATAAACAGCCGCAGGATATCGACTGGGACTACTCGCTTTATCAGCCCGAACTGGTGGTCATAAATCTGGGTACGAACGATGACAGCTATTGCACCACCAACGCCGACCGTCAGCAGGATTATGTCGAGGGCTACGCAGAGTTCCTGAAAACAGTGCGCAAGAACAATCCCGATGCGCGCATACTCTGTGTGCTGGGCATAATGGGCGACAGGCTTTACCCTTATGTTGAAGCGGCTGTAGAAAAGTACAGCACCGACACAGGTGACACGAATATCTCGGCTTTCCACCTTGAACCTCAGAACACCGCTGAGGACGGTCTGGTGGCTGACTACCACCCCACCGAAAAGACACACACCAAAGCGTCAGACGCTTTGACCGCCGAGATAAAGCGGATAATGGGGTGGTGATATCATGAGAAGATACGTCAAAGCGGCATTTGCCGCATTTCTGGGAGGTTTGATGTTTATGACAGGCTGCGGCAGTACAGGCGGGAATGATGTCAGCGAAAAGACTTCGGGCGAAAGCGCTGTGACTTCGGCAAAGACCGATACTGCGCCCCCCGAAACAAGCGTGACCCCTGCGGTGACTTCTTTCAAGTCCCCCGAAGAATACGGCAAAGTAATTGCGCTGACCTTTGATGACGGCCCCGATGCGGTCAGCACCAACATGATACTTGATGTTTTTGAAGAAAACAACGCGCGGGCAAGTTTCTTCCTGATAGGCGACAACATCGACTATTCCACCGAAGAAACGGTTAAGCGCGAAGCGGAACTGGGTTTTGAGGTCAACAGCCACTCGCGCACACACTCCTACATGGACAAGATGACGGCTGAAGAGATAAAAGCCGAGATGGACTACACCGATGAGAAGATAAAGGCTCTGACAGGTGTGACACCGAGATTTTTCCGCCCGCCTTATATCGCCGTTAACGACACTATGTTTGAGGCTATAGACAAGCCCTTTATCAACGGCCTTGGCTGTAACGACTGGGACAAGAGCGTATCGGCTGAAACGATAGCCGAAAAAGTTCTTGCGCAGGCTGAGGACGGCGCGATAATACTTCTGCATGACGGCGGGAGCAATTTCCGCACTGCGGAGGCTATAAAGACTATAGTTCCCGAATTGCAGAAGCAGGGATATGAACTGGTGACGGTATCGGAACTTTTCCATGCAAAAGGTATAGAGCCGCAGGAAGACGGCATTCTTTACAGCCGCGCCGAACAGACGAGCATGTACTGAGTGTTCCATAATTATTGGCATAAACACCGTAATGCCGACACAGAACTGCAAAACAGTCATAGCAAACGCCCGCAGGAGGTATTTCTGCGGGCGTTTTTTCATTATGACAGCAAAACATCACCTCCATGACCTTTGTGAAATCTGTTCCGCAGTACCTCGCGCAGGTTGTGCAAAACGCTGAAAAGAGAAAAATCGAACAAACGTTCTTGACAAGAACATATGTTTGATGTATAATATAGTTGCTACCTGATAAGAACATTCGTGCTCATGAAAAGCTAGTGCCAAACTGCCCGCCTGACCAAACGGAAAGTGAGGTATAGCATCGCCGCGCAAACGCGCCCATGTCAAAGCGGCAGAAAATTCGGGAGGGACATATGGAACGAAATAAACACAAAGACATTCTTGACACGATGGAAATTTATGCCTATCTTGCAGAGATAATGCGCATACCGCTGGGCAGACCGTCAGAACGGTATAATGGTGAAGAGAGCGGCGAGCGCGACCATGCCTGCACGATAGCCAGGGAGTTTGGCAGTTACCGCAGTCTATGCCTGCGTGAGAACAGCGTTCGCCGCCGTATCGAGCGAATGCTGGCTGAGTGCATCATAGCGGAAAAAACGATGTCGCCGCAGCTGCCTGTACTGCGGTCGGCACTTCGGCACGCGACCCTTGAGCTTGCTGAACTCGCCCTGCGCCGCCGCCGCATCGAAGAGCGCCGCGACAGTCTTAAGGGCGAACTGGTGAAAATGGTGGTACAGCACCGCTATTTCGATGACCTGAACAGGCGCATGCCCACATGGTCAGGTACCGCCCGCGAACTCGGCATCGCACTTAGCGGCGAAGAACTGCGCGGCTATATCTGCAAAAACTTTGAAGAAATGAGATGACAAAAAACCGCCTCAGAGTCGCTTTCACACGGCTCTGAGGCGGTTTTGGATGAATATGTTATGGTCAATGGTCAGTTTTTATCAGCCGCCCAGTCTTATCATCTCATCGATGCAAACTCTGGCTTTGCTTATCAGTTCGTCAGACATGATTATCTCTGCGGCATCATACTCGCTGTCGCCGCCGATGGCTTTTACCGTGTTCAGCACGTCCATCAGCGTAGTGGCTTTCATGTTCTGGCAGAGAAGCCGCTTAGACATATCATAGAACTTCTTTTCGGGGAACTTGTACTGCAAATGCTCCCTTATCGACACCTCAGTGCCGATGATGAATTCCTTTTCATCGCTCTTTGCGGCATACTCCATTATGCCCGATGTTGAACCTGCATAGTCAGCCATGCGGGTGACTTCGGGTCTGCATTCGGGGTGTACCAGCAATTTAGCATTCGGATGAGCCGCTTTCGCCTCACGCGCTTCGTCAGCCGTTATCGCCGCATGTACGGGACAGCCGCCGTGTAACAGCTTAACATCTTTTTCGGGACAGGCTTCTGCCACGAAAGTACCCAGATTTATATCGGGTATAAAGAGTATCTTGTCAGCGTCCATCGCCTTGACTATCTTAACAGCCGAAGAAGAAGTAACGCAGACATCGCAGACAGTTTTCAGTTCTGCGGTCGTGTTTACATAGCAAACCACCTTGCGGTCGGGGTCTTGCTTCTTCATGGCGGTTATCATCTCAGGCTCGAACTGTTCAGCCATAGGACAGCCCGCGTCCCTGTGGGCAAGGAACACCCGCTTATCGGGCGAGAGCATCTTGGCAGTTTCAGCCATGAAATGCACGCCGCACATCAGTATGTTCCTGTTCTGCACCTTAGCGGCTTCAACGCTCAGCTTATAGCTGTCACCCGTTATATCAGCGACCTCGATTATCTCAGCCGCCTGATAGCTGTGCGCCAGTATGCAGATGTCATATTCCTTTTTCAGTCTGAGTATCTCGTCCTGGATATCTCTTATCATATTATCACCTTTTTGGAATGGTTCAGGTTCTTCAGGTGTACCTGTGCTTATATCCTTGCAACTCCGCTTTCTCTTGCCGCCTTGCCTACAGCTTCCGCAACTGCAACAGGTACAGCCCTGTCAAAAGCGTCAGGCAGGATAAATTCGGGGCAGAGCTTGTCCTCAGGCACGCAGGAAGCTATTGCATAAGCCGCCGCCAGCTTCATCTCTTCATTGATATCGCTTGCACGAACTGCCAGCGCACCCTTGAAGATGCCCGGGAATGCAACAACGTTGTTTATCTGGTTCGGGAAATCCGACCTGCCTGTACCTACGATATATGCGCCTGCCGCCTTAGCAACATCGGGCATTATCTCGGGTACGGGGTTGGACATGGCGAAGATGAAAGGCTTATCGTTCATGCTCTTTACCATCTCAGCGGTAACGAGGTCGGGCTTGGAAACGCCCACGAAAACGTCAGCGCCCTTCATTGCATCAGCCAGACCGCCGCGCAGATGCTCACGGTTGGTTATCTTAGCCATCTCAGCCTGTGCAGGGTTCTTGATATCATCGCCCTCACAGATTATGCCCTTTGAGTTGAGCATGATTATATCCTTGACACCCAGACTCATCAGGAACTTTGCGATAGCACAGCCTGCCGCGCCCGCGCCGCTCATAACGACTTTCAGCGAACCTATATCTCTGCCTGTCAGCTTGCAGGCATTGAGCATAGCCGCGCCCACAACGATAGCAGTACCATGCTGGTCATCATGGAAAACAGGGATATCTACGCGCTCTTTGAGTTTTGCTTCTATCTCGAAGCATCTGGGTGCGGCGATATCCTCCAGATTTATGCCGCCGAAACTGCCTGCTATCATGGCGATGGTATTTACTATCTCATCGACATCGTTGCTCCTCACGCAGAGCGGGAAAGCGTCAACATCGGCAAACTCCTTGAACAGGGCGCACTTGCCCTCCATAACAGGCATACCTGCCTCAGGACCTATATTGCCAAGACCCAGCACAGCAGAGCCGTCAGTGATAACAGCCACGAGGTTAGCGCGGCGTGTGTATACATAGCTGAGGTCGGGGTTTTTCTCTATTTCAAGACAGGGCTGAGCAACACCCGGAGTATAGGCAAGTGTGAGGTCGCGGGCATTATTGATCTTAGCGCGCGAGATGACTTCTATCTTACCCTTCCACTGCTCATGCAGCTGCAATGATTCTTCCATAACGTTCATGTTTAGTACTTCCTTTCGCATTTTATGCTGTTTTATTATACCACACTTTACCGCCGAATGTGTTACCCTTTTGTTAATTCGACTCAAAACGCACAGCTTATCGGCGCGGACACATTTTTCAAAATAAAATATGACTATCCCTTCAGCACACAACCAAAAAATACCTTTATAACAAGGAAATACTGAGTTGATGTTATCTTTCCCCCGCCGCAGGAGGTGGAAAGATAAACGCCAACTATATTCAGTTCCCGATATAACATCTTTTATTTTGGTGTGTCAGCGGGATAACCACAAAATAAAAAGCGCGGGCGAATGTTCGTCCGCGCAGATAATATCCGGGTTCTGTAAGTCTGCCGCAGTCAGGAGAGTCATTCCTTCTCTTTGGGCTGGTTGAACGCCGCTTCGCCCGCTTTTTTGGCGGCTTTTGCATTGACATGTATCAGCTTGAAGAGTTTTTCGAGGTTCTCTTCATCTGTCGTAAATTTGCCTATATGGGTCATGGTCGAGTTATACAGGCCGTGAAAGTCCGAACCGCCCGTCACCAGCAGACCATTCTCTTCGGCAAACTTTTTGAGCGCCTGCTGCTGTGAATCGGTCGCAGATACGTGGAAACACTCAATGCCGTCCAGCTTGCCTGCCGCCGTCAGATCCTTCATAAGTTCTATATTGCCGAACATGTGCGGATGAGCCAGCACAGCCACGCCCTTTGAAGAATGTATCATATCCAGCACGAAATTGACATCGGGATATTCTCTGGTCACCAGACATTCACCGCGCGGATAGGAGAACAGCCTGTCATTGACCGAGCCGTAAAACTCGGTGGCATAGCCGTAGCTTATCAGCGCCCGCATTATGTGGGACTTGTATATGCTCTTAGACCCCTTGCAGTATTTCATCACCGCATCGCGCGGTATGGGGTAACGAGCCATCACCTTTTCTATCATCTCTTTGGCGCACTCCGTCCTTATGGTGCAGGACTTAAGGCACAGACCCTCCAGCCTGTTGGGTTTCTGCGGCGCGTAGCAAAGTATGTGTACCTTCTGACCGCGCACTTTGTCCCACGCCGAAAGTTCCACCGCCTGGATTATCTTGACACCGTAGCGTTCACCCAATATCTGGGCGCGGCTTGAAGAAGACAGCGTATCGTGGTCTGTTATCGCTAGAAAATCCAGACCTACGCGCTTAGCCTGCGCTATGACTTCCTCTATACCCATCGAGCCGTCCGACAAGGTCGTGTGGCAATGCAGATCACCGATCATATAGTGAACCTCCCATTTATCAAGACTGCCCCGACCGCACAAAAGCCTGCGGTGCGGGAAACTGAATATCACAGTTTTATTGGTTGAAGTATTGTCAGCTTGTACCGACCGTATAATTATACCACATTTTATCATATCTTGCAAGTATTTTTGAGAAATTTCCACAAAACCCCATAACAGAGTGTCATCTTGCACAAATCTGCACAGAAATATTTATAGCAAACGACATATTTATTCTTCCACCCCGCAGCAATTATCCCGCCGAACAGCTCTTGCGGGGACAAGCATAATAAAATATGACTATCCCTTTAGCACACCACCTCAAAAACCTTTATAACGAGGAAAGATGACCGACGGCTACAATTCAGTTCCCGATATAACATCGTTTATTTTGGCGTATCAGAGGGATAACCACATAATAAAAATGCGTGAACGAATATCTTCGCCCACGCATTTTACAGTAAACGTTACGCCGTTTATTTCAGCTTTTTGCCATCGATAAAGCCGATGGGGTCTATCCAGCCGTTGTTTCGCTTAAGGGCAAAATGCAGGTGCGAAAGTTCGGCGGCTTCACATTCGGCGGTGTCGCCCACAGCACCTATCACCTGCCCCGCATTGACACGTTCACCCTCAGTGACATTCACCGCCTTTGACAGCGAACAGTAATACCCTGTTATACCGCTTCCGTGATCGATGGTCACACAAAAGCCCCACAGCGGGTCTTCCTTTACTTCTGTGACCATTCCCTTGTTCATCGACTTGACGGGCGTACCCACATCAGCCTTGATATCAACGCCGTCATGGGTGCGCCACACCCCCAGCGTGCTGTCCTTGACCAGTTCGCCGTCTGAAAAGGGGTTTATTATATCGCCGTTGACAGGCATCACATTGGGCTGTGTCTTGATATCGTCCGATATCAGCGAAGAAGTTCCATCGTCCATGCGGGAGCTTTCCTCAGCCTTTGAAGAACTGCTTTCAGCGGCAGAACTTTCGGCTTTGGCGACACCTTCCGTCTTGTTGTCAGCCTGCTGTACGGCGCGCGGGGCATCGAGCACCAAGCTGTTGTCAAGTTCATCGACCGCCTTATTGTAAGCCGCCGCGCCTGCACCCGCGAGGGCGATAAGGCAAGTCCCCAGAGTGATGTAGACTCCTTTTGCGCCAAGTTTTCTGCCGAGAGATGACTCTGTGATAAAATTGCTCATTAGATCGTTCCTTTCTGCTTGAACTTTGAGATATCCTCTGAGGCTATTGTGGGCAATAAAAGCTGAAATATTCGGAAGATCTGAAAAAATCGTAAAATCTTGAGATCACAAAAAAATTACGCAAAATGCCGACACTTTTGTAATTCATAATTCATAATTCACAATTCATAATTGGTTGACATGACCGAAAGTGAGCCGTTCTTATCGCGGGTGTGTGCGGGTCGAACGGCGGGAGCGCACGCGACTGTGTCGGCGTGACCCCCGCCCTACACTATTGACAGGCTTATCCTTTGGAGCGATGACCGACCGCCGAAGACGCTTCGCTGTTCGGCTAGATGACGCGGGCAATTCGTCGCACGCACATAGTTTCTGCGGGTCGAGAATTTTGAGCACGCTCTTTTCTTTGCGAATTGCCCGCTTTTGGGTCTGCACTCCCTACGTGTAGGGCGGGGGCGTTACCCCCGCCGTGTTACACCGCCACGCCGTTGTTTACCGCCGCTTGTGGGCTTTCGCTTTGTTCGCCCAACTTGTTTTGTTTGTCGCCTTGCTTTCTGCTTCCACGATTGAGGGCTCTGCCCTCAAACTCCCGCAAGCCTGCTGGCGCGAGGCTTGACCGCGCGCTTTGACTCGCACATAGCTTTGTGTTCTTACTTCACTTTGTTGGGCGGCACAGCTCGCTTTCGGTCATGCCAATAATTATGAATTATGAATTATGAATTATCACCCGCCTTGACACTAGACCCGAAAAGTGCTATACTAAAGGGTAAGGGCGTTTTCTGCCCTTTTGGAGAAAATGAAATATATGATCTATGGAGGTATCTTAATGAGATCGAGAAGATTTCTGGCTGCTGTCGTTTCGCTGGCTTTAGCCGCAGGCTATGCAAGCGTTCCGACTTTTGCGGAAAACGCAGACAGTGTATCGGAGAGCACTGAACAGTCAGCCAATGTAACAAATGGCGGTGATGAAGTCACTTCTGACGGCGAAACTACCGCTGATAACGATTTGGGCGATGTAAACGGCGATAAAGTTATAAATATCACCGATGTGGTCAAGACCTCTGCCCATATCAAAAACATCAAACCGCTTGACGCAAAAGGCAGAAAAGCCGCCGATGTCAACTTTGACGGCAAGATAAATGTTACCGACCTGTCACTGCTGGCGGGTCATGTCAAGGGCAATGTCAATATTAAGGAATATATCGCTCCGCCAACGGTAAAAGAACCCCGCCCGAAGAGTGATAATGTCAGCCTTGTCGAGTTCAATGTGAACAAGGATACAGGCAAGGTTTCATGGAATGCCGCAGAGGGTATGAAACAGTATGTGGTCACATTCTCAAACGGTGAGAAGTCGGGCACTGTAACCACATCTGCGACTAATGCCGCTATCCCTTACGATATGTTCAAAGACGGCAGACTGACCGTCACCATCGCGCCTGTGCGCATCGCTCAGACTGAGGACGGCACCCGAGTTAAGGACTACGGCGACAGCATCGGATATCTGATGAAGATAAAGCCCGATGCCATGACAGGCGCGATAACCGTTACCGATACCAACGGCAAGGCACTGATGAAATGGGATAAAGCCGATTTCGCATCGGGCTACAGGATATATGACCTCGACCGCACCGAAACTGACGGCATGCCCCATCTGCTGGCTGATACCCAGAGCACCGAGTTCACTACGGAGTTCCCCACTGACGGCAAGGACAGGCACCTGATGATAGTGCCTTTCAACTCCAACGGCGAGAGCAACGGCATGACGGCAAAGTTATCGGGTACAGCGGTCGCTCCTCAGCCCACCCCTGTTGACCCGACACCTGTTGAACCTACCCCCGTTGACCCCACGCCTTCCATCGACAAGACACTGGCGGCACCGAATTTCGAGCTGTACAACTACTATTACAGTGATTGCAACAGCGCTACGGTATTCTGGTATTCGGTAAGCGGTGCTGAGGGCTATCAGGTGTACACAACTGTCAATGGTGAGAAAGTCGAATACTTCACCACAGGTACAAAATTCACCTTGCCGAACCTTACACAGGGCACACAGTTCGATGTTGCAGTGCGCGCATACAAGACCGTCAACGGTCAGAAGGTGTTTGGTGAGTCTGCGACCATGAAGCCCATCACCGATGCGTTGAGGAGCGTGGCGGTAAAAACGCCTATCTACGCTTCTCCCGACATATATTCGGCACAGGTATCCTCGCTTTCTACAGGCAACCTCGTCACCCAGACAGACCTGCCTGCAAACGGCTGGGTAACAGTATTCATACCGGGTTCAGGCGGACAGAAAGGCTATGTGCCGATGGCTAACTTAGCTAAATATGCAAACAGTCTGATAGGCGTGATAAATCAGGACGGCTGGCTGGGCGGCGACCCTGCTGTGCTGGGCTGTGAGGAAACTTCGCTGGCATCGGTGCTGAGAAATCAGTTTGGCATAGATGTCAGCAAGAACACACTGCTCAACTACTACATGCCCGAACAGGCATTCTCAAACGGCACGATAAACGTTGACCCCAACTACTGCTTCTGGGGTTCGCCATACCACATGGAGGGCAGTGTGGGCTACGGTGTGTACGCACCTGTCATAGCGCAGTCGGCTCACCAGTATCTCAAGTACATCGGTCAGCGTGACGATTTCAGCATAAGGCTGAACACCGACTACTACACGGGCAACAATGTGAACAAGCTGAAATTCGACCCGTCAAAGCTGGACTTAGGCGACACCAAGATAAGCGGTGGTCTTGACCTGAACGGTCTTAAGGCAGAGCTTGACAGGGGGGCTAACCCGATAGTGTGGTACTCTGAGGTGAACACATACCCTGTCTGCACGCAGGTGGTCAATGCGGGCGGTAAGCTGACAAATCCCGGTACAGGCACATACAATTTCACATGGTACGGCAGACAGCACACAGCTGTACTGATGGGCTATGATGATTCCACAGGCAAGTTCATCATCGGCAACGTTGAGAACTTTGACTCAAGCAGTTACTTCGGAGTTACCGACTATGTTGACTACGATTTCTTCATGTCAACATACACCACACTTGGCAGACAGTCGGTGGTGCTTTACAAGAAGTAATATCAGATGTTCTGATAAAAAACAAAATGCGCGGACGTTCAGATGTCCGCGCATTTTTTATTATGACTATCCCTTTAGCACACCAACTAAAAATGCGGTAAACAAAAGGATAATTGAGCGCCATACGCCAAGAACCCTATAGCAATCCGCCTTAAAATTCAGACAAAATCCAGTCACAAGACCCATAAATCCCAGCTTTTGCGACTGGATTTTGTGAATTTAAAAAGTTGGATTGCTATAAGTTCTGTATAGCCGCTGTTTTTGTGGTGTGTCAGCGGGATAACCACATTTTTTATTCATTGATGCAAGGTAACACTTATCTGCGCTGTTTGGGTATCGAAAGGAACACCCTGAATCCCTTTTCGGACGGTGTGAAAGAAATGCTCCCTCCCAGCGTTTCGGCGCGTTCGCGCATATTTTGCAGACCTATACCCGTATCTGCAATGGCAGAACAACTGCCGTTGTCTTCCACCGCAAGTTGGTAGAATGCGGGGTGTTCCTGCACCGAAACGTATATGCGGTCGCCCGATGAATGCTTTGCGGCGTTTGAAAGACTCTCCTTGATTATACCTAAAATGCACAGCTTAACATTGCCGGATGTGCTTTCGGATATGTCATAGTCCAGCCTTACCGTGAACCTGCCGTCAACGGAAGATATGGCATCATCAACGGCGCGGCGCAGGTCTATCGACTCATCATGCAGGTCATGGACGCTTTGACGTATGCCTGTCATGGCGGTGTCGAGGGTCGTGCGCAGACTTTTTATCGGCTCATTTAAGGTTTCGTCCTTATTTATCATGCCCAGCGCACCCGCCTGCAGCAGTGCGCGGGTCAGCAGATGCCCGACATTATCGTGTATCTCACGGGCGATGCGGTTGCGCTCTTTCAGGGTAGCTATGTGGATATCGCTGTCCTGTGCGCGGGTGATGGCTTCGTTGTGCTGTTTGAGCCGCAGGTTGCTCTCAGCGACTTCATCGCGCAGTTCTTTCAGGTCGGCAACAGCCTTTTCGAGCCGTGAAACTCTCAGATACATGATGACAGTCACCACACAGCCCGCCAGCGCCGCCCCTGCGACCGAAAGCGCGGGCGCAGAATTCAAAACAGTCAGCCCGAAGAGGATAAGCCACCATTTTTTTTCCCACAGGGCATCATACAGCAGCAGCGGCATCATGCAGAACATTTCGGGCAGCAGACCGCACAGCCCCGCAGAAAGTCCCAGCAGCACCCATGTCATTCGCGTGCGCGGAAAGACCTGCGCCAGCGCCGAAACGGTCACAGCCGCAAGGAAAGCCGTGACAGGTGCAGCCGCTCCGTCTGACTGCATCAGTGCAGGCAAACAGATAAGAATTATCGCCAGCTTATCAATAAAACGTTCCAATAACTCACCGCCTTTCGCATAATAATAAGTTAGTACCTGTTGTCTATTTATTCTTAGTGATGTTTTAAAGGGATAACCATATTTTATGGTTATCCCGCTGACACACCACAAAAAACAGCGATCAATTATCCTTTTGTTTACCGCATTTTTAGTTGGTATGCTAAAGGGATAGCCATATTATATTTTACACGATTTCAGGCTACAAGTCAAGCCGACACCGCAAGGCGCAATTTGCTGTTTTTTAGACTGCTACTTGATTTTCCGACCGCTTCATGCTATAATATCCAAAAGAGTTCTGACAAAAAAATGAAAGGATATCAGGTATGGAAATGAAAAAACTGACCGCGCTCTCGCTGGCACTGTCGCTCACTTTGCTGACTGCCTGCGAAAATGGAAATTCAAGCAACAGCAGTTCTGCTTCACCCGAAACAAGTTCTGCCGCCGTGACGGAAGCTCCCGAAAGCAAGGAGGAAAAACTCCCCGAAACAGATGAAGAGTGGGACGAAGCCATGATAAACACTGCCATGACTTCCTACGGCAACACCAAAATGGTGCAGGACGTTATCAAAAAGGCGCAGAACGGCGAGGAAGTCACCCTTGCGTATCTGGGCGGCTCGATAACTGAGGGCATCTCGGCGGGTGCAGACCTCTGCTATGCGAAGCTGAGTTATGAGCATTTTGCTGAAAAATTCGGCACAGGCGACAACGTGAAATACGTCAATGCGGGCATAAGCGGCACGCCCTCAAAGCTGGGGATACTCCGACTTGACCGCGATGTGCTGAACTACGACCCCGATCTGGTATTTATCGAATTCGCCGTAAATGACGGAAACGAAGCCGATTTCCAGAACGCCTACGAGTCGATAGTCAAGACACTTCTGCAAAAGAATGTGGCGGTGGTACTGCTGTTCTCGGTCACCGAAAATGACCACTCGGCGCAGGACTACATGAAACAGATAGGCGAGGCTTACCGCCTGCCGATGATATCCTACTGCGATGCACTGCGCTTCATGTTCACCAACGGCAGAATGACATGGAAAGACTTCTCCAACGACCAGTCACACCCCAACACTGAGGGTCACGCCCTAGTCGCCCGCATGATAGACCACTACTGGGACACTGTAATGGAAGTCGAGCCTGAGGGCGAACCGATGATGCCTTTTGAAGATGTTTTCCACCCCCGCGAGGTCGATGCGAAAATGGCTGAAAATAACGGCATCACTCCTGTTGAGATGGGAAGCTGGGTCGAGGGCAGTGATGTGGCGCACTTCACAAACGGCTGGTCGCACGACCCCGATCTGGGCAACGACCCGCTGGTGTTCGAGGTCGAGCCGAAGTTCCTCTACCTGATATACAAAGAGGTCAAAGGCGGCAATTACGGCGATCTGCGCGTACACATCACCCAAGACGGTGCAGAATACGCCGACCGAAACGTGACGGTCATCTCCCCCGAAGGCTGGGGCAACCCACAGCTGACCAACATAATTATGGAACCATCACCTGCGAAATACCGTGTTGAGATAAGCATGGCAGACGGCGATGAGGACAAACAGGGTCAGGTGTTGGCACTGGGGTGGACGGAATAACAGAAACATCCCGCACTTACCGATATTCGGCTGTGCGGGATATTTGTTTGTCTGCACCTATGATCTTATATCCGAACTTCATTAAAGCAACTCCCAATTTTGATGTGTATTGCTGATTGATACACAACCAAATCGGGATTCAAGCAAAATAAAGCCCCTCCGCCAATGCAGAGGGGCTTATATGCGCCCGACAGGAGTCGAACCTGCGGCCTTCAGAGTCGGAGTCTGACGCTCTATCCAGCTGAGCTACGGACGCTTATGCAGGGGGCGGGATACGCCCCCTTTTTTATATGTTAAACTTCAGCACGATCATTAGGAACGCAAAGGCAAAGCACGGAGTAAGTATGAGATAGCTCACCACTCTCAGCACCACGCCGAGATTTTTCATTCTGCGGGAATTGCCTGCCGCTCTTTTGAGTATCACAGTTCCAACTATCATCATCAGCAGTCCCATGATAAATGCCGCAAAAAGCAGCATGACCCGTATCAGTGAAAAACCCGCCATTTATCTTATCTTAGAGCCGTTTGGCAAAGTCTGGTCGGGGAATACCACCCTTGCAGAGCCGTCGGGAGCATCTGCCGCGCAGATCATGCCGTTGGACTCAACACCGCAGAGGGTAACAGGCTTAAGGTTAGCCACGATGATGACTTTCTTGCCTATCAGGTCTTCGGGCTTATACCACTGAGCGATACCGCTTACCACCTGTCTGCCGCCGAAGCCGTCATCAAGCTGCAAGCACAGCAGTTTCTTCGACTTCTTGACCTTTTCGCAAGCCTTTACCTCAGCCACTCTCAGTTCGACCTTTGCAAAGTCATCAATAGTGACCTGTTCAGCCAGCGGTGCGGGAGTGAATGTTTCTGCGGCTTCATCAGCGTTCAGCTTAGCCTTAGCCTCAGCCATGTTCTTCTCGATGATGGCATTCAGCTCGCCTATCTCTTTGTCCATATCTATTCTTGGGAAGAGTATCCTGCCCTTGTGAACGGTCACATTTGCGGGCAGTACGCCGAACTTTCCTGCATTTTCGTAGGTGCAGATATCAGCGTTTGCGCCGATCTGCTCCCATACCTCAGGCATGGTGGTGGGCATGAATGCAGACAGCAGAGTGGAGATGATACGGATAGACTCCAGCAGGTTGTACAGCACTGATGCCAGCCTGTCATACTTCGACTCGTCCTTGCCCAGTACCCAAGGCTCAGTTTCATCGATGTACTTGTTTGCGCGGTCTACCGCCACGAAGATCTCTTCCAGTGCATTTTTCAGACGTGTTTCGTCTATGCACTTATCGACCTTTTCGCGCACCGACAGCAGGCAGTCCTTAAGTGACTGATCGAAATCACCCTCAAGACGAGTTTCGGGCAGTGTGCCGCCGAAGTACTTGTCCGCCATAGCAACGGTACGTGATACCAGATTGCCGAAGCCGTTTGCAAGGTCGGAATTTATGCGGTTTATCATTATCTCGTTGGAGAATGCGCTGTCAGCGCCCAGAGCCATCTCACGCAGGATATGGTATCTGATAGCGTCAACGCCGTAGCGCTCACCCAGCATGAAGGGGTCTACCACGTTGCCCAGCGACTTAGACATCTTCTGTGCCTCGCCGTTCTTGTTCTGGAAAGTTATCCAGCCGTGAACAGCCAGATGCTTAGGCAGAGGCTCGTCCAGCGCCATCAGTATAGCAGGCCAGATTATCGCGTGGAAACGCATGATATCCTTAGCCACCATATGCACATCGGCAGGCCAGTACTTGTCATAGTCATTGTACTTGTTGTTCTTGTAGCCCAGAGCGGTGCAGTAGTTCGAGAGCGCATCGACCCACACATAAACAACGTGCTTGGGGTCAAAGGTCACGGGAATGCCCCATGTGAACGAAGTTCTCGAAACGCACAGGTCCTCAAGACCGGGCTTTATGAAGTTATTGACCAGCTCGGTAGCCCTTGTCTTCGGGCGGAGATAGTCAGTTTCGGTCAGCAGTTTCTCTATCCTGTCAGCAAACGGTGACATCTTGAAGAAGTAAGCCTCCTCAGATGCCTCCTTTACAGGACGGTGACACTCAGGGCAGCAGCCGTCAGCATCAAGCTGGCTCTCAGTCCAGAAACTCTCACAGGGAGTACAGTACTTGCCTGTATATTCGCCCTTGTAGATATAGCCCTTGTCATAAAGTTCCTTGAATATCTTCTGGACACTCTCCACATGGTAGTCATCGGTAGTTCTGATATATCTGTCGTAGCTGATATTCATATAGCTCCACAGCTTCTTGAATGTAGCCACGACCTCATCAACATACTGCTGAGGTGTTACGCCCTTATCGCGGGCTTTGTCCTCTATCTTCTGACCATGCTCGTCAGTACCGGTCAGGAACATGACATCATAGCCCTGCATTCGCTTATACCTCGCAATAGAGTCGCACGCGACTGTGGTATAGCAATGACCGATATGCGGGTCACCCGATGGGTAATATATCGGTGTAGTGATGTAAAACTTAGGCATTGTCATTACCCCTTTCAGTAAAAAATACGCCGAACATTTCAGCCGACCTTATAATTATACCTCTTTTTCCTTTCTTTGTCAAGGCAATTTTATAATTCATAATTCATAATTCATAATTCATAATTGTTGGCAGGGGCGGAAGAATGCTGTTTTTGTCGAAAAAAAATATACGCCAAGAACCTTAAGTTCTGTATAGCCGCTGTTTTTGTGGTGTGTCAGCGGGATAACAAAAAAAATAACGCGCTCACAGTAAACTCCCCGTGAGCGCGTTTATACGTTATATCAGCAAAGCCGTAATGCCTGTCAATAATTATGAATTATGAATTATAAATTATGAATTATTTCAGCCCATTACTACTTCGACTTCGTGTACCGAGCCTGCCTCGAATACGGGCATTACGATACCGTCGATCTTCTTGCCGTCAACAGTCACAGACTTGATGCCCTTGCATACGTGGTCGGGGTTCTTGACTGCGATGTTGTAGGTGTTGCCTCTGAACTTTCTTGTGATGTTGAAGCCGTCCCATGCAGCGGGTATGGAAGGATCGATCTTAAGACCGTCAAAATCAGGCTGTACACCCAGAATGTACTGGGAGATAGCTACCATGTTCCATGCAGCGGTACCTGTCAGCCATGAGTTCTTGCCCTGACCGAAGTTCTTGCCGGGTCTGCCGATATCTGAACCTGCGTCCTTACCACCGATCATCTGACCGTATACATAAGGCTCGGTCTTGTGGATATCGGAAGTTTCCTCAGTGAAAGCAGGAGCGATCTCGGAATAGTACTTGAACGCCTGATCGCCCTGACCTGCATATGCAGCAGCGCAGATGATCCATGCGTTGTTGTGTGTGAAGATACCTGCGTTCTCCTTATATCCGCCGGGATATGTGGAGATCTCACCGTACTGGATATAGTACTTGGTGAATGCGGGGTTGTTCAGCACCAGACCGAACTTGGTGTTCAGTCTTTCATCGATAGCTGCGAGGGTCTTCTTATCAGCGCCCTGCTCCTTGCCTATCTCAGACATGATAGCGAAGCCCTGAGGTTCAATGAATATCTGACCCTCTTCGCACTCCTTAGAGCCCATCTTCTTGCCCTCAGAGTCATATGCTCTTAAGAACCAGTCGCCGTCCCATGCAGAAGCCATAACGTTCTTCTTCATCTTGTCTATCTCAGCCTGTGCAGCAGCAGCCTCATCGTCCTTGCCCAGATGCTTCAGTATAGCCACGTAGTTAGGACCTGTGTAGGTGAACAGTGTAGCTACCATTACAGACTCAGCCACCTTTGAATAGCCGCCCTCAGCCGCAAACTTCGGGTTGGTGTAGGTCTGGAAGCTCTCACCGGGAGTATCGGAATAGCAGGAAAGGTTGATGCAGTCGTTCCAGTCAGCACGCATAGCCAGAGGCAGACCGTGAGGACCGAGATTGTTTACGATGTGGTAGAAAGATACTTTCAGGTGGTCGAGCATCGGCTGAGCCTTTGACTCATCGTTGTCGTAAGGCACCATCTCATCGAGAATGCCCCAGTCGCCTGTTTCCTTGATATATGCGGAAACTGACAGTATCATCCACAGCGGGTCATCGGAGAAGTCGCCGCCGATATCGGAGTTGCCCTTTTTGGTGAGGGGCTGGTACTGGTGATAGCAGCCGCCGTCGGGGAGCTGAGTGGAAGCGATGTCGATGATCCTCTCTCTTGCTCTGTCAGGTATCTGGTGAACGAAGCCCAGTATGTCCTGGTTGGAGTCACGGAAGCCCATGCCTCTGCCGATGCCCGACTCAAAGTAAGAAGCCGAACGTGAAAGGTTGAATGTTACCATGCACTGATACTGGTTCCAGATGTTTACCATACGGTCAACCTTGTCATCGGGAGTATCAACGTTCAGTATGCCCAGCAGTTTATCCCACGAAGCCTTGAGTTCAGCCAGACCTGCATCGACCTTTTCAGGAGTATCGAACTGCTCCATCATAGCCTTAGCCTTTACCTTGTTGATGGTCTTGCCGTCAGCCTCGAACTTCTGGTCAACAGGCATCTCAACATAGCCCAGTATGAAGATAAGGGTCTTGCTCTCGCCTGCGCCCAGCTTTATCTCCTTGTAGTGTGAAGCGATAGGTGACCAGCCGTCAGCAAATGAGTCGTTAGCCTTGCCTGCCATTACAGCCTGAGGATCGTTAAAGCCGTTATACAGACCGATGAAAGAATCCCTGTCGGTATCGTAGCCGTCTATGCTGTCATTTACAGAGTAGAATGCGTAGTGATCGCGTCTGTCTCTGTATTCGGTCTTGTGGTAGATAACAGAGCCGTCAACCTCAACACGACCTGTAGAGAAGTTTCTCTGGAAGTTTGTGCAGTCGTCCTGAGCGTCCCACAGACACCACTCTGCAAAAGAGAACAGCTTGAAGGTCTTCTCAGCGCCGCTCTTGTTGGTGAGGACTACCTTCTGTACTTCGCCGTTGTAGTTGTTAGGTACAAAGAATGTTACCTCAGCTTCCAGACCGTTCTTTTCACCCTTGATGATGGTGTAGCCCATACCGTGACGGCAGGTGTACGCATCAAGTTCTGTCTTTACAGGTGACCAGCCGGGATTCCATACAGTGCCGTTATCGTTTATGTAGAAATATCTGCCGCCCATATCGATAGGCACATTGTTGTAACGGTAACGGGTGATCCTTCTCAGCCTTGCGTCCTTATAGAAGCTGTAGCCGCCTGCTGTGTTGGAGATCAGTGAGAAGAACGCCTGCGAACCGAGATAGTTTATCCACGGATATGGCGTTCTGGGTTCGGTAATGACGTACTCCTTGTTAGCGTCATCGAAAAAACCGAATTTCATTTGATAAATTCCACCTTTCCTGTATTTTCCAATTTTGTTTTGGCTTGAATATATTCTATCCCCGTTTTCGGGAAATAAATAACTTTATATGATGCCCTCTGTTTTACAGAGGACAGGGCGTTTTACGACCGTTCGGGTTCTGACTCCCGCAAGTCCTCATATTCTTCGGCTTTGGGATATCTTTCGGTGATGCCGCCGTCAGTCCAGCTGACATACATCACCTCGCCGTCACGCACCGCCACGCTGAAATCTTCGCTTTTGGCGGGGTGTAGCCGTTCTTCGATATCATCTGTCACCCGCGAGCCTTCGCCCATGTGGTGCATACCGCTCCACGTTTTCTTTTCCATGTTCGCGAGGGAATTGACCGCGCATTCGTAGGCTTGCTTTGCCCGCCGCATCACTCTGCGTGAGCGCATCGCGGTACTGCCTATCTCGGTGACATATTCCACCGCCGCGCCGCCGTCACTGTCGATACTTACCAGTATATCCGCATTGACTTTGCTTTCGGGGTCATCGCGGGGCGTTACGATGACTTTCAGCGTCACCGTATACCCATAGGCATCTTTTCGCACCACTGACGGGGCGTACCTTGTTATGTCAGCCGCTTTTGGGAAATCCGTGTTGAACAGCCGCAGGTCTTCATCGACCGCCCTTATGCGGGGCGATACCAGTTCATCGGCAGACTTCGCGTCCCCCTCAGCCAGCAGACCCAGCCATTTTTCCACCAGAGCCATAGCTGTATCTTCGGCTATCTCCTCTTCGGAGGGCGTATCATCTTCCGACGAGTCTTCGCCGTCAGTGACCGCGCTTTCCTCAGCCGTCACCCTTGCGGAAGTGAACTCGCCCAGCCCATCGCCCTGACCGTCCCACGCACAGCCGACCATAGTCACAGCCGCCGCAGTGATGGTCAGCAGAGTCAGTCTTCGGTATAGAACCTCTGCCAGCATTTAAAGGTCTCACCCTTTTTAAGTTCGCGGTAGCCTGTCACCTTGCTGTCCAGCGAGAGGTTCGGAGCGTTTATCATGGCAGTCATCGGTTCGGGGCAGAAGTAGCCCTTGTCGCCGCTGTCGTTCCACATATTCCAGAACATGAATTCCTTAGAAACTTCGTTCAGCAGAGTACAGCCGCTCTTGATATCCCTGATGATGACACCGTTGAAAGGCTTGCCCTTGTAGCTGTTCATCACTGCTGTGTACATGTCGTTGTCAAGCGGCTGACCTGTAGGCACCTTGTCGCCGTCCTTATACTCCTTGTCCCAGTCGGTCAGCGGCAGAAGTTTTTCGGTGGGCAGACATCTTCTGTCCAGTTCGCACTTCTCGCCCACAGGCACGCAGAGGCGCATATCAGCTTCATTTCCGCCGTCTTTCAGCGGAGCGTTGAAGCAGGTGTGTGTGCATATCGACACAGGCAGAGCCTTGTCGCTGTTTGAGGTCAGATATATCTCCTGTGTCAGCCCGTCCTTAGAGAGGGTGAAAGTGTAGGATATCTTGAACTCAACGGGGAAATAGCGGAACATCTCGTCCTTCTCATCGTAAACGTAAGAGGTTATCAGCACGCACTTGCCGTTTTCGTCCGAGAAGCACTCTATCTCGTGGGCACGCTTGTGTACCCAGCCGTGAATGAAGTTGTCCAGCTTTTCTTCATTTATGGGGAAATTATACACCGCATCGGAGGTCTTCAGCACGCCCTTGTCGAACCTGTTGGGCAGGTACAGTGTGGGCAGACCCCATATCTCGCGCTGTTCCTCGATGGTCTTCATCGGCACGAATTTGCGGAATTTAAATATTTCCAGATCATTTTTGTCATCGCGCATCCTCAGCACAGCCGAGCCGACAGATGGGGCGATTATAGCAGTATACTTGTCCGACTGCATCTTAACGCAGTCAGTACCCTTGAACTGATAATTCAAGTCTATTTTGTTCACTTACGGTCTTCCTTTCAAGCGCTAAATTTAAACACACTCAATTATACCATATCCGCCCCGATTATTCAAGTCTTTTTAACTATTTTTGCACATTTTAATAATTTCTCCCCACCCGATTTGAACAACTTTACACTAAAACGAAAACGTTTTAGTAAATTGCACATATTAACCATTTATTAGCCTGTCTTTTTGCACAAATAAGCATGTATCCCACAGCATCCGAGCCGTTTTGTGTGCATATTTCGTGCCTGAAAATGTGCTGTCTTCCCGAACTCGCACCGATCATCTCATTTTTCACGCTCCCGAACGGTGTTTCTGTGAAAAAAAACTGTTCCACGAAAACGTTTGCGCTCACATTTATAAAAACACGCCGACAGCGTTCTGCCTGCCGCACATCACCCGACCGTCAGAACTGCGCATTATCACCCAAAAGTTTACACCGTACAGAGTGTCAGCCCGATCTGTAACACACTCACCGACCTGCCGACGGTCGCCGTGAGGGGGCGTTCGCCCGAAAACGTTTGCGTTCATATTCGTGGCAGACACTTTTCTCAGGCACTTTGCTGAAACCGTGAAATTGCCCTGTCTTAGCACCACAGATCGTTCCGCACTTTGCCGCCGCGCCGATAATTCCGACGCGAAAACGTTTAATTTAAATATCAAAAAAGCGCACAGCCATCGACTGTGCGCTATCATATCATTATTCAGCCTTGCAGAATTCCTGTCTGCCGCGCGAGAAAATATCGCCGCCATAGCAGTCATCGGCAACTATAAGCGGAAAATCCTCCACATACAGCTTTTTCACCGACTCACAGCCCAGATCATCAAATGCGATGACCTCACAGGACTTTATGCAGTTGCACGCCAGTGCCCCCGCGCCGCCAACGGCACAGAGATAGACCGCCTTGTTCCTCACAACGGCGTCCCTGACCTCCTGCGAGCGTTCGCCCTTGCCGATCATTCCGCCCAGACCCAAGTCAAGCAATCTCGGCGCAAACCTGTCCATTCTGCCCGAAGTAGTCGGTCCGCATGAACCGATGGGTTTGCCCTCAGGCGCAGGTGTGGGACCTGCGTAATATATCACAGCGCCTTCCAGCGGTATAGGCAGTTCCTTGCCCTCATCGAGCAGTGCCGCAAAACGCTTATGCGCCGCATCTCTTGCAGTGTAAACGGTGCCTGTCAGCAGTATCTTGTCGCCGCAGTGCAATTCACCGCTCCTTGCTTTCAGTTCTTCGGTGCGAAATGCCCTTATCTCGGACATATTATTCTTCCTCACCCTCGCTGACGATATCCAGACCGTCATCTATCAGATCTCTTGCAGTGTTTACTGCACCGATGCTGCTGCCATACAGGTCATTCAGCGAAGTTACCAATTTCTGAACAGTATCGCTCAGTGTAGTGAACTGCTCCTTGACAGCTGTTCTGATCTCAACGGTATCATTCTTGATAGCCGCCGCCTTAGACTTAGCATCAGCGATGACTCTCTCAGCCTCTTCCTCAGCGTCCTTCTTCACCTTATTAGCCTCAGCATAAGCGGCACCTGTTACCTGGTCAGCCTCTCTCTTAGCCTCAGCCTTAGTGTTCTCAGCGCTCTCTCTTGCAGAGGACAAAGTCTGCTCAGCCTCAGCATTAGCCTTTGTTACAGTAGCCTCAGCCTGTGCATTGGCATCATCTATAGCCTGATTTGCCTGAGCCTCAGCCTCATCAGTGATCTGCTTAGCGTCAGCCCTTGCCTTTTCGATAGCCAAGTTTGCGGTCTGCTGAGCCTGTACGAAGATCTGACCCATATCGAATGCCTGCTGTGAACCGCTGTTCTCAGCCTGCTGTGCCTTAGCCTCAGCCTGCTGTGCCTTAGTTTCAGCATCGGTCACCTTATCCTTAAGCTCTTCGATCTCAGCATTCTTCTCCTCGATCTCAGCGTCCTTATCTGCTATCTGCTGTTCATAATCAGCGATCCTGACCTTCATGGTGTCAGTGGAAGCCATCAGTTCAGCTATCTTCTGCTTTGCCTCTTCGACCTTAGCTTCCAGCTCCTTCTTTGCCTCGTCGTCGCCCTTAGAGTCGCCGCCGCCCTGCTGGAGCTGATCTATCGTTTCCTCCTGATCCTTGACCTTATTTTCAAGTTGATAGATCTTGGAAGTCAGTTCGTCAACATACTGCAGAACGTCCTGCTTATCGAAACCGCCGACTCTTACTGTTCTCAAATAACCATTACCAGCCATTTTCTATTCCCTCCTGAATATATGCTTGCATAGAATTATAAGCATTTAGTTTTAAGACTACTCTATTATACTATAAATATAAAATTATTTCAACCACTTACTTTGACGATTTTTGCCGAAAAATGAAATTTCAGTAAACTTCACAATATTCTCCGCCGATTTTGTGCAACTTTTCGCCCATTTCAGCCCACTGAACGTGCTCTCTGCCGTTTTGTGCATGTGTTCGCAGATGAAGTTCAGCTTTTGCGCCGCATAGCTGAACTTAATTCAGAAAAGCTGAACATTGCGAGTTATAGTAAACGACATTCATATTTTCGCATATTTCCATATGAAACAAGCAAAAAACGATGCCGTTCAACTATGATTCAAAGACGAGCCTGCCGACCCGCCTTTGTGAAATCCTTACTTATTCTTGAATACGTTGAAGATATCGTCGTAGAGGTCGGTCTTGTCAGCCGCCTTTACGCCCGCCTTGTACATAGCTTCAGCGTCAGCCTTTTTGTCAGCGTCAGTTCTCTGGAAAGAGAAATTTGTGGTGTTGGGCACTGCCGACACCTGCTGTGCCGCCACTGCCTGTGACTGCTGTACAGCCGCCTGAGCCTCAGCATAGCTTGCCGCCATCGGGTTGCCGTCAACGAAATCAGCCGCGATAACTGTAACGTCCATGCTGTCCTTGCTGTCGGGGTTGGTGCCGTTACCGAAGATTATCTCAGCGCCGTCATCAGCCGCATCTGCGATAGCCGCAGTCAGCTCGTCCATATCGCTTATGAGCAGATCCTCGCTCATAGTAACATTTACTATCAGTCTTCTTGCGCCTGCGATGGAAGTCTCCAGTATCTTTGAAGCTATTACCTGCTCAACGATATCCTGTACCTTATCCTTGCCCTCACCGTGACCGATAGCGATGTGCGCTCTGCCGGCGCCTTTGAGTATGGTGGTCACATCAGCGAAGTCAACATTTATCTCATCATGTCTTGTGATTATCTCAGCTATAGCGATAACATCGGTCTTCAGCACCTCATCTGCGATCTGGTAGGACTGCTTCATAGTCAGCCTCATATCACTGGTGATAAGGTTCTGGTTAGGTATAACGATCAGCGCATCAACGTGCTTTACCAGCTGTTCGATACCGCTCTCAGCCCTCTGCATCTTCTTTACGCCCTCGAACTTGAAAGGCTTTGTAACTACCGCGATGGTCAGCTTTTCAAGGCTCTGTGCTATCTCAGCAACAACAGGAGCCGCGCCTGTACCTGTACCGCCGCCCATACCTGCGGTGATGAATACCATATCAGCGTCCTTGATAGCCTCAGCTATCTCGTCCTGACTCTCCTGTGCGGAAGCCTCGCCTATCTCAGGCTTAGCGCCTGCGCCCAGACCGTGAGTCAGCTTAGCGCCTATCTGTATCTGTCTGTCTGCTCTGGACTTTTTGAGTGCCTGTATATCGGTATTTACGGCTATGTACTCAACATTGCCCTGTATACCTGCCTCTGCGATGCCGTTGAGGGCGTTTCCGCCGCCGCCGCCGACACCGATGACTTTTATGCTTGCGCCGACAACCGGCTCTTCTACAAATTCATAACTCATAGTGAACAATCCTCCTGAAAAATTTTTACTCACCTTCGGGTCCTCAGACTTCACTGTGAAGTCGGTTCGCCGTCTGTTTCTTCTGTCTTTTTACCATACGACCCGAAGAATATGATTAGATACATTAATACTATAACACAAATCCCCCGAAATGTAAAGGATTTTGCTGATATTAGGCAATTTTGATGGTTTAATTTTTTGTTAATTGGTAAAATCACCAACCATAATTACCGTTATCGTAGCCCTGACCGTAGTCGTAGGTATTATCAGACCAGCCGCCGTTATCGTACCCCTGACCGTAGTCGTAGGTATTGTCCGACCAGCCGCCGTTATCGTACCCCTGACCGTTATCGTATGTATTGTCCGACCAGCCGCCGTTGTCATAGCCCTGACCGTTATCGTATGTATTGTCAGACCAGCCGCCGTTATCATAGCCCTGACCGTTATCGTATGTATTGTCCGACCAGCCGCCGTCTGCGGTGTTATCGGTCTGCGAACTGTCGGTATCCATCTGAGCATCAGCGGGTTCGGCGTTGTTTTCGGGCTTTTCAGCGGCGCTTTCATCGGTTTTTTCGGGGTCTTTGCCGAGATTTACCTTACCGAGATACTGGTCTTTCGGAATGGCAGAAACGCCGTTCTCCGAGCCGTTATAGATAAGTGTGCCCTCATAGCCGTCAGCCAGTCTGTTCATTACCTCAGTGAAATAGCTGAGTTTATAGCCGATATCCGCCGAACTTCCCAGTTTGACATCGAGCCTGTCATCGATATTCATGATGATATCCGCGCGGGAAGTTATGTCGATAGTCTTTACATTTTCGTACTTCTGTTTTCTGAGTTCGGTCAGCAAGTCCATTATTATCTTGTCGCTGTAGCCGTCTTCCGACTGCAATTTTGCGCCTGGTGCGCGGTAGGCGAAAATTTCCTCATCGGTGAGTTCTTCGCCGTTGTCGATAAGGTCTTGCGCGGTATAGAACTTAAATCCCGTGATGACGGGGATACCGCCTGTAGGCGCTGAGTTATCTGCTTCGAGTATCCTGCCCGAAGTACTCAGCACGTAGTAGCCGCCCTCGAACTGTATATCTGCGGCTTTCTCAGCCTCGATGCAGTCTATGACGACGGTTGAGGGGTACTCCTTGCTGACCTTGACTTCATCGATATACACGAGGTTATCGGTCAGTCGTTTTTCAGCCCTTAAAACATCGGTGCGCACGAGGTTCATATCTTCATATATACCGCCCGCGTTGATTATCTGGTCATCGGTATACAGGGTAACGCCCCTTACCTCGACCTCACTGATATTAAAGAAAACTGTCATGCAGAGAACCAATATCACCACTGCCGCGATGACTGCCGCCCCCGCATAGAGCGCCCTGATATTCAGTTTACGCCTGACACGTCCCGTTGAAAAGGGATTATTCTCGAAATCACTGCTCATTTTGCTCTTCCTTTACTGTATTACTTAGGGTAGGGTGGGGGCGTGCGACCGCCTTGTTACATCGCCATACCGTGTTTACCGCCGAATTATAGGTTCATCACTGTGAGGGTTCGCCGTTTTATCGCGGGTGTGTGCGTTGAACCTTGACATGTTTTTCTTTGGAGTGCGCCCCGCCCGCCCACCCACCGGGTTTTGTGCCTTGAATCTTGACATGCTTATCCGTTGAACTGTCACGCGACTGTGTCGGCGTGTACGACCGCCGAAGACGCTGTCGCTGTTCGGCTAATTCACGCGGGCAATTCGTCGCCCGCACATGGTTTCTGCGGCTCGAAAGATTTTCGCACGCTCTGTTCTTTGCGAATTGCCCGCTCTTTGGGTCGGAAAATTTGCTGTGCTTATCCGACTTGTGGGCGGTCGCTTTGCCGTACTCTTCTTGTTTGCTTTGCATTTTGGCTTTGCGCTTCGGTGATTGAGGGCTCTGCCCTCAAACTCCCGCAAGCCCTCTGGCGGCGGGCTTGACCGACCGCTTTGGCTCGCGCATAGCTTTGTGTTCTTACTTCACTTTGTTGGGCGGCAAAGTGACCGCTGAAACAGCATTCTCGCGGTCATGCCAATAATTATGAATTATGAATTATGAATTATGAATTGACCACAACTCCCGCAAGCCTGCTGGCGCGAGGCTTGACCGCGCGCTTTGGTTCGCGCATAGCTTTGTGTTCTTATTTCACTTTGTTTGGCGGCAAAGTGACCGCTGAAACAGCATTCTTTCGCCCATGCCAATAATTATGAATTATGAATTAAGAATTGCGAACCGCTTCCGCGCCCAGTGAGGTGAAGGAACGCTCTATCTGCTCATATCCCCTGTCAATGTATTGTACACCGCTGACACAGCTTATGCCTTCTGCACCTAATGCCGCCACGACCAGTGCCGCACCGCCCCTTAATTCGTGTGCCATCACATTTGCGCCATACAAGCGCTCAACGCCCTCTATCACTGCCGTCCGTCCCGAAGTCTTTATGTTTGCGCCCATGCGCACAAGTTCGTCAACATGGCGGTATCTGCTTTCAAAAATGTTTTCTGAGATGATACTGCTCCCCCGCGCGGTGGCAAGCGAAGCCATCACGACTGCCTGCGCATCGGTGGGAAATCCCGGATAGGGCATGGTGCGTATCATTCTGACAGCCCGCAGAGGTCTTGCACAGCTGATATAGATGCTGTCAGCCGAACAGTAGACCGCCGCCCCCATTTCTTCAAAGACAGCCGTCACCGCCCGAATGTCATCACATCTGACCCCCAGCAGTCCTATCTCACCGCCTGTTGAAGCCGCCGCCGACATAAAGGTTGCCGCCGCTATCCTGTCGGGCATGACTTCAAAATCACAGCCCCGCAGTTTTTTCACCCCGTTTATGCGTATGGTACTGCACCCCGCCCCGCGGATATCTCCGCCGCATCGGTTCAGGAAGTCAGCGAGGTCACGCACTTCGGGTTCGCGTGCCGCGTTGCGTATGACAGTTTCGCCCTCACCGCAAACTGCCGCCAGCATGATGTTTTCGGTCGCCCCGACCGATGGGAAAGGCAGGTCGATGACCGCCCCGCGAATACCGCGCGGGCAGGTACAGCTTATGCGCCCGTGTTCTTCGGTTATCTTCACGCCCAGCTGTCTTAGTGCCGTTATGTGCATATCTATCGGTCGGGGACCCAGTTCACAGCCGCCTGGATAGCTGAGTTCGCACCTGCCTGTGCGCCCCAGCACCGCCCCCATAAAAACGATGGAACTGCGCATCTCGCGCATAAGTCCGTCACTTATACGGAAGCCCTCAGCCCCCGAAGTATCGGTGGTAACCACGTTCCCCCGAAAACTGCATTTACAGCCCAGTTCGTTAAGTATCCTGCATGCGGCAAAGACATCTGAAAGTTCGGGACATCGCGTGAGCGCTGTTCTGCCCTCAGCCAGCAGGCACCCCGCCAGCAGTGGCAGAGCGCTGTTTTTCGCCCCCTGAACTTTTATCTCGCCGCACAAACGTTTTCCGCCTTTTATTATAAGCCTTTGCATAAGCCCCGCCCCTTTTCAGGTAAAGTATAGCTTATCTTATGCAGGGAGCGGAGTTTTCGTTACTTTTTTACGAGAATGGCGCACGATACACCGCCGAATTATCGGGTCATCGCCGCGATGTTTCGCCGCTCGGCTTATTTTACGCTTTTTTCTGCTGATAATTATGGATCATGTATCGGCTAAGGGTCCAGTTGTACCGTTACCGCATCAGATACAAAAAGGAATGCAGGTAAACAAGGTACTTCCACACCGCGCGCTATACGTTTCTTTGCACCTGTGGTCGAAAGTATCATGCCCGTCACACATTCGTCAAGGTCTTCTTCCGTCATGTCAGCCACGTTTATCATCATCTCTATGGTGACATCTTTGCCCTCAAATCCGTTCAGCCTGTCGCCTACTACTTTGCTGACACCGTCTTTGTTCGAGGCTACGCCCGTTGATGTAACATAGCAGACTTTGTCTTTGTACTTTGCAGGAACGTGTACAGCTTCGTACTGTGGTATGGTGACCTCGAAAGGTGATGAATTCTGTAGATGCACAGTCATCTCGATGACCCTGTAATTCTCGTTGCGTTCAGAAGAAAAAGCCTCCTGACTGAATACCGAGTAGTTCGACATCGCAAACGCCTTGAACTCGGTCATGCCCATAGTTCTGAATACGTTCCTGTCATAGTCTACCCTGGCTTCTTCTGACGAACTGTTCATCAGCGGCGGCAGGAATACCAGCGCTGATGCCAGCAGTATCAGTGCCGCAGTTATCCATATGATTATCTTCTTGCGCTCGACATAGCTTGAACCTACCTTGACCCCCTGATGGAGCGCATTCCGCGCTTTATTGTTCACCATCGGTCTTGCAGTGAAGTCATTTTCGATAGTTTTGGCTTCCTCACGCCGCTGTTTCGCACGCTGTTCCGAACCTGCATAGTTCACATCAGCCGCTCCGAAGCGGGTCTTTTTGCCGTACCTGTTTTCCGCGAATATCTCGTCAGCTGCCGCATTTATGCCCGAACCGTGATAGCTTGTCCTTTCAAGCCGTGACATATCAAGGTTTTCGGGTATTTTTAAACTGTCCATCGAAGCGCCCCTGCCGGAACGCTTAGTCTGCAATGTTTTGTCTATCGCCATTTAAATCACCTATCTCAAATGGGGGTGTCCCCATGCCCCGCACCAACGGCTTTCTGCCTGCTTTTCCGCGCGGGATATCCCAACTTTTCCTATGCTGACCGTCAGTTTTGCAGTTCTGCCGCATATCCGATCTCGGCTTTCTGCCTCACCATCAGCTTTTACCTAACCTATAAAATTTTTTCCGACAATTACCCGCCTGTCAGAACTGTTTCTCTTTACTTAAACGTTTTCGCTTATTGAAATGAACATGCGAACCGACCCCATCAGCCCGCTGTTTAACGTAGGCAAAGCTGCCGCGCTTGTGGGCGGTCGTTTTGTTCGCCCAACTAATTTTGTTTGCCGCTTTGCTTTCTGCTTCCCCGATTGAGGGCTCTGCCCTCAAACTCCCGCAAGCCCTCTGGCGGCGGGCTTGACCGACCGCTTTTTCTCGCCCACAGCTTTGTGTTTTTTCCTCACTTTGTCTGCGTCATGGTTTGCGCTTTTTTCTGCTAAAACGGCATTCTCGAATGCCTGCCAACAATTATGAATTATGAATTATGAATTATGAATTGATAAGCGGTTTTAGGCAGGACATTATCCTGTCTTTGGTATCTTTTATGTGAAGAGATGCCGCTTTTTCGGAGCATTCTCTCAGCTTGTCGGGGTGGTCGAGGTAATCTTTTACCGCACCGATGAACTTTTCTTCGGTAAGGTCTTTTTCCTCGATGACAATGCCCGCGCCTGCATTTTGCAGTACCATTCCGTTGTGGTACTGGTGATTTTCAGCCACCCACGGAGAAGGTATCAGCACCGAACATCTGCCCATAGCTTCTATCTCAGCCAGCGAAGCCGCGCCGCATCTGGTGATTATCATATCGCACGCCGCCATAGCCTTTGGCATATCAACGTAGCTGTCCACCATGAAATGCTTGTCGCCCCTTATCTTTATGCCCTGTTTTTCGCAGTCTGCGATATAGTTTGCGTAGTCTTTATAAGTGCCGTAGGAATGTATATGCCAAACCTCACGACCCTCTTTCTGATACCATTTGAACAGCTTCATGATGTTCTCGTTAAGGACTTTCGAGCCAAGACTTCCGCCTGCTGACAGCACGACCTGCGCATCTTCGGGGATACCCAGTATTTTGCGAGCCTCAGCCTTAGTCATTCTGCCAAAGCCGCCCCTGACAGGCAGACCTGTCACCACGCACTTTTTGGCATCGGGGAAATTTTTGCGCGACTCTTCGACCGTCATCATGACCACATCGACTTTTTTCGAGAGTATCTTGTTTGTGACACCTGCGAAAGCGTTCTGTTCGTGGACTGCTGTATGTATGCCCATTTTAGCGGCAGTCCTGACGATAGGTCCGCTGACATAGCCGCCTGTACCTATGACGAGGTCGGGCTTGAAGCCTTTGATTATCTCCCTGCATCTTCCGCCCGATCTCAGCAGATACATGCCCGCCCTGAGATTTCGCTTGATATTCTCGGCATTTATCTGCCGCTGAAAGCCTTCTATCCTCAGCGGTTCAAAGCGGTAGCCCGCTTTCGGCACGAGTTTTGCCTCCAGCTTTTCGGGATTGCCTGCAAAGCATATCTCCGCATCGGGGTAATTCTCCTTGATTATCTCAGCGATGGCAAGTGCGGGGTTGACATGACCCGCTGTGCCGCCGCCGGCAAGCAGTACCTTCAACATATAAACAATACCTCTTTTGTATAGATTTGACTATTCTAGTATATTATATAAATTATACTCTGTTATTATTAATAAAGCAACCATATTTGGTTAACAGTTAACAATAGCTTCACAAAAACCGAAAAAAAGCGAATAGCGCTCTGCGGTCCACTATTCACCTTTCGCTGTCTGATATTCTTTTTTGGCGTGCTTTGCGGGGGTCTGCCGTTTTATCGCGGGGGTTTGACAAAATTCGGGTAGGGCGGGGGCGTTCGCGCCGACACAGTCGAGTGTGCCCCACACTACACCTTAGAATTGCGTTTCACGCCGGTGAGCGATGACCGACCGCCGAAAACGCTTCGCTGTTCGGCTGGTGGACGCGGGCAATTCGTCTTGCCCCGAAAGGACTGTGTTTGTTTTGGGTTTGTGCGCCCCACTGATTTTTTGGAGAATTGCCCGCTCTTTGGGTCGGAAAATTTGCTGTGCTTATCCGACTTGTGGGCGGTCGCTTTGCCGTACTCTTCTTGTTTGCTTTGCATTTCGGCTTTGTGCTTCGGTGATTGAGGGCGCTGCCCTCAAACTCCCGCAAGCCTGCTGGCGCGAGGCTTGACCGCGCGCTTTGGCTCGCGCATAGCTTTGTGTTCTTACTTCACTTTGTTGGGCGGCAAAGTGACCGCTGAAACAGCATTCTTTCGCCCATGCCAATAATTATGAATTATGAATTGACGAAGCGCCCCTGTCAATAATTATGAATTATGAATTCATTTCTTGATGTTTCCCTGACGCGAAATGTTCAGTAGTATGCCCATCTCTGCCAGCTGTATGATGAGTGCTGTTCCGCCATAACTGAAGAAAGGTAAGGATATACCCGTGTTCGGTATCGCATTCGATGCTACCATTATGTTGAGGAATGCCTGCAATCCTATCTGTATCGTGATGCCTGCCGCTACAAGCATGCCGAAACGGTCTTTCGCATTAGCCGCTATGTAAAATCCCCTCAGTACAAAAAGGACAAAAAGTACTACTACTACCAGCGCCCCCACAAAACCCAGTTCTTCACAGATGACCGCAAATACAAAGTCGTTCTGTGCTTCGGGAAGATACAGGAATTTCTGCTTCGATTCGCCAAATCCCAGACCGAACCAGCCGCCCGAACCTATCGCAAGCAGTGAGTTGTATGTCTGCCATGTGGAATCCTGTATGTCACCCTCAGGATTTCTCCAGCTGGTTATTCTGTCCTGTATGTACGAGAACTTGCCTATCAGCGTAAGTCCCACGAATCCTATAACCGCCACCAGTGCCAGTATGCCCATGAATTTCCAGAAAGTTTTCGCAGGCATGCCGCTCACGAACATCATGCTAACACCGATAACGCCTATTATCATTACTGCCGAAAGGTGTCGCTGTAACGTCAGCACCACCACCGTCAGACCCATTATCACAGTGAACGGTATCACGCAGTATTTCCAGTGGTCGAATTTCGGGAAGTTCACCGCCATTATGTACGCAAATATCATTATAAAGGCGACTTTAAGAAGTTCTGACGGCTGGAACTGCACAAATCCCAAGTCGATCCATCGGCTCGCGTCAGCCGTTGCCGACCCGAAGAATGCCGCGTAGATACACACCCCGTACATCACTATGTAGAAGATATAGCACACCCAGGTATTCTGGAAAAAGTGGTAATCCCACACAGATGCCACCAGCATGCCGACCAGCCCGATACCCGCGAAGGTAAGCTGTTTGCGCGCATAATAGTAGCCATCGCCCATGTCATTGAGTCCCCATGCGTATGATGCCGAGAACATCATCAGCACGCCAAAGCCCAGCAGTGTCAGTATCAGTATCAGAAAAGGTCTGTCAACGCCGTGTCTTATGGACTTGAAGTTCAGGTTCAGCTTTTTTCTCGCCTGAGCCACAGGCTGTCTGTGACCCAGTGTCAGACCGCCGTCGCGGTCACGGTAGATTCCTTTATCAGCCATTAATGCTGTCCCTCCGATAAAGCATTTGTTATAAGTGGTCATCCCGCTGGCTCACCACAAAAAACAGCGGTCTTACAAAACATAAAGTGGTCGGCGTATATCTATAGCCGTATCGTTATATGGTCATATCTTTGGTGAGGTAATATTGCCGCCCCTGTCAGCCGACAGCGAGTTTCGATTCGTATATGCTGTAAGCCGCCGCCCCGATGCAGAACACCGCCTGCGCCGCCGCGAACACTGCCATTATGCGGCTCTCCGTCCACCCGATGTTCCTCAGGTGCTCATGGAGCGTTGCGCCCTTGAACAACAGCTTCTTTTTTCCCACAAATACCGCCCTCTGAAGCAGATGCACAGCAAGTTCCATGACGGCGGCGGCACAGCTGAACATCACAGCGCCGTGAAGTCCCGAAAGCACCATTATCCCGCACATCGCACTGCCCAGAAACATTCCGCCCGACTGCCCCGTGTACAGCTTTGAGGGTTTCAGCCCCCATATAAGATAGCCCGCACAGCTTCCCGCCGCGCAGAGGCTAATGAGTCTCACAAGTTCCCGCCTGCCGTCACCGAAGGCGGCGAAAAGCCCTAAAAAGCCCACGAACATCACCATAGCGCAAAGCCCGTCGATGCCCGTGTCGTGTATGCCGCGCTGACAGTCTGTTATCTCCACAGCTGTTATCAGCACCGTCATTATTATCGCATTCAGCGGTATGCACGCCCAGGAAAGGTCTATATACCCCCACCGAAAAGGCAGGAGCACCACACCACAGTCATAGCCGAAAAGCCCCATCAGCGCCACAAAACCCGCGCTGACCACCAGCTTCACCGCCACGCGGTAACGGCTCTTCATACCGATGCCGCCACGCACATCGCGGTCATAGTCCTCAGCAAGACCGACCGCCGTCATAAGACCCGTGTACATCACAAAGCCGACTATGCCCCGCAGGTCAGCCGCACCAAGACCCTCAGCCGCCGCGCCCGCAAAACAGGCGAATATCAGCGACAGAAACATCACAGCGCCGCCGCCGCGCGGTTCGGAATTATCCTGCCCGAAGCGGTCACCGATGTAAACTTCAAACTTGCCCGTTTTCATCTTCCTGAAAACAGGTATCGCCAGCCGTCCGAGCATTCCCCCGACAGCCAGCTGTAAAGCAAATATTATAAAGGTCAGCTTCACGCCTGTTTTATCGCCTCGTAGACTTCCTCCAGCTTCATGCCGCGGCTGCCCTTGAACAGCACCGCATCGCCCTCCTTCAAAATGCCTTTGAGGTGTTCGGCAAGTTCTTCCCTGCTGTCAAAGTGTGCTGTATTTGCGCGGTCGAAGCCCTTGTCGCATGCGCCCTCTATATAGTAATTTGAATTTTTGCCGAAGCAGAGCAGTATATCGGTCTTTGAGTTTTTGACATACTCGCCCACAGTGCGGTGGTATCTTGTCGAACCCTTGCCAAGTTCCAGCATATCCCCCAGCACAGCTATGCGCCTGCCCCTTACGGAAACCTGCCCCAGCACCGAAAGACTTGCTTTCATCGAATCGGGAGCGGCGTTATAGCAGTCGAGTATATAGGTCACGCCGTTCTCTTCTATGATGTTCTGCCTCATGCCCTCAGGTCTGAAATCAGCCAGACCCGCGATGATATCGGCATTGTCCATGCCCAGTGCCGCGCCCACGCAGAAAGCCGCCAGCGCGTTCTTGACATTGTGTTCGCCCAGACAGTTTATCCTTGCGGGCAGTTTCTCGCGGGCATAGTGTATCGTGAAACTGATGCCCTTGCTGTCAGCGGCGATATCGGAAGCGTACACATCGCTGTCCTTTTTCGATACCGAGTAGTACCATATCTTTCTGTCGCCGTAGACCTGCACCTTTGAGAGTATCCTGTCATCGCGCGAGAGTATCAGCGGCGCATCTGCCGAAGCACCGTCGAGTATCTCCATTTTGGCTTTGAGTATGCCCTCCTGCGAACCGAGATTTTCTATATGCGAAACGCCGATGTTGGTTATCACGCAGACAGTCGGCTTACAGCTGGTAGACATTCTCGATATCTCGCCCTTGTGGTTCATGCCCATCTCTATGACAGCCGCCTGATGGGTGCTGTCAAGTTCCAGCAGAGTTTTCGGCATGCCGACCTCGTTGTTGTGGTTCGCCTCTGTTTTCAGGGTCTTGAAGCCCTTTGACATCACCGACCATATCATTTCCTTAGTGGTGGTCTTGCCCACACTGCCCGTGATGCCCACCAGCGGTATATCAAATCTGCTCCTGTAATATGAAGCCGCATCAAGAAGTGCCTGCGAAGTCGAATCGACTATCAGGCATCTTGCGCCGTCTACAGGTCTTTCGGTCACAACAGCCACCGCACCTGCCTCCATAGCCTGCGCCGCGAAGTCGTGTCCGTCAAAGTTAGCACCTTTCAGCGCTATGAACAGTGAACCTTCGGTTATCGTCCTTGTATCGGTGGAGATATCTTTCACCTCCACATCAGCGGGATAGCCGTAACTGCCGCGCACCGCCTGTATTATCTCTGAAAGCATCAATTTTTCCATTGCTAAACCACCCTTTGCTGTCCTTACTTCAGAACTTCCTCCATTTTGCCGTGAAGTCCTTTATTCAAGTTCTCTGAGCGCTTCTGCAACTACCTCGCGCTCGTCAAAATGTATCTTCACGCCGCCTGCAAGTATCTGGTAATCCTCATGACCCTTGCCTGCCAGCACGATAATGTCGTCTTTTTCGGCGTTCTTCACCGCCCAGTGTATCGCTTCGCGCCTGTCGGTTATGCGCACATAAGGCGTATCCTTGCCCTTAAGACCCTCCATCACATCGTTGATTATCTCATCGGGGTCTTCATTGCGCGGGTTATCCGATGTAACTATCAGGAAGTCCGCGTGTTCAGCTGCCGCAGCCGCCATCGGCGCACGCTTTGTGCGGTCGCGGTTGCCGCCGCACCCGAAGAGGCATTTCACCTTGCCCTTCGCGCCCTCCTTTATGGCTGAGAGCACGTTTATCAGCGCATCGGGAGTATGTGCGTAGTCGCATATCACCGTGAAATCACGACCTGTGGGAACTATCTCAGCCCTGCCGCGAACGCCCTGTATCTTCTCGAACTCCCTGATGGTCTGACATGGCGTATAGCCCAGCACCTCCATGCAGGCGATGACCGCCAGCGAGTTTGACACATTGAACAGTCCCGGCATGTTGAAGCTGACATTCTTCTTCACCCTGCCGTCATCGAAGACATACTTTACCCCCGCAGTGCCCAGCATAACGTCCTGCGCCATGAAGTCTGCACTGCCGTTCACCGAATAACTCTTATACGGACAGGGTATCTCCTTAGCATAGCGCCTGCCGTACTCGTCATCTATATTGATTATAGCGCTGTCGGATATATCGAACAGCATTTTCTTCGCCTGATAGTAGTTCTCCATCGTGCCGTGAACATCGAGGTGATCCTGTGTCAGGTTGGTGAACACGCCCACCTTGAAATGACAGCCCTGCACTCTCTTCTGTTCAAGCCCCTGTGAGGAAACTTCCATCACCGTGTACTTACAGCCCGCGTCAGCCATTCTGCGGAACAGTTCAAACAGGTCATAGGGTTCGGGAGTCGTCCTCGCGGTGGGTATTATCTCCTCGCCTATCTCGTTCTGGCAGGTGCCTATAAGTCCCACCTTGCACCCGAAGCCGCTCAGCACCTTCTTTATGACGGTGGTGATGGTGGTCTTGCCGTTTGTGCCTGTAACGCCTATCAGTTCCAGTTCCCTTTCGGGGTGACCGAACCATGCCGCGCACAGCATCGGGAAAGCCGCCCTTGTATCGCTCACCACTATCTGTCTTTCAAGACCTAAGTCCCTCTCACAGACTACCACAGCACAGCCCTTGTCGAGCATCTGCTGTGCCGCATCATGCCCGTCAAAGGTCTTGCCCTTTATGCAGACGAACATTCCGCCCGCCTTGACTTCCGCCCTTGTGTCGGAAGTTATGCCGCTTATCTCCATATCGGGCAGTGAAGTTTCAGCCACGCCCTTTATCAACTCATAAAGTTTCATAAAACCATTCCCTATCATTTTCTCACGCCGACAGCCCCCGCCGTCAGCCGATGTTACACATTTTACTTTTCCATGTCATCACGCCGGAGCCGCTTACTGCGAAGCTATGCCGTTCGGTGAGAATGTCACCGTGACCGCTGTGCCGAGCGGTACGCTGGTACCCGCCTCGTAACTCTGGTCGCCCGCCGCATAACTGCCTTCTTCCGAAGCCGCTGTGCCCTCAGCGATGAGGTTAAGACCATACATGTCAAGCGTTGCCTTAGCCTGCTGTCTTGTAAGCCCCTGTATGCTGGGCACTGTTACCTTTTCTACCTCAGCTCTCTGGTCGGTATACAGCACCACCGAGCCGCCGTGTTCTATCTTGACTGCCGCAGGCATCTGCCTCAGCACCGTTTCGCCCTCGCCCTTTATCTTGACCACGAAGCCAAGTTCTTCAAGGGTCTTCTGCGCCTCTTCGACAGTGTAGTACTGAACGTTCGGCACATTTATCGAAACAGTCTGCAATTCTTCTTCTGTGTAGTTGGGGAACAGACCCATGTAAGGCAGTACTTCCGCCAGCACTTCCTGACAGATAGGTGCCGCCACCTGGCTTCCGTAGAACTCTTCACCTGTGGGGTGGTCTACCATTACCAGCATGATGACCTGCGGGTCTTCAGCAGGTGCGAAAGCGCAGTAGGAACCCACATATGTATCGCCCTTTACGTTTTCGTCCAGCTTCTGCGAAGTACCCGATTTTCCGCCGATGCTGTAGCCGGGTATATAGCAGTTTGAACTCTTGTTCGTTTCAACGACGCCTTTGAGTATCTCGCGCATCTGTGCCGAAGTTTCCTCAGAGATTATCTGCCTTTTTACTTCTTTCTCATTTTTCTTGACGATATTGCCGTTCTGGTCGGTGACAGTGTCCACCACGCGGGGCGTGAGCACGTAGCCGCCGTTTATCGATGCCGCCACAGCGGTTATCATCTGTATCGGTGTTACCTTGTTGGTCTGACCGAATGCCGATGTCGCCAGTTCGACAGGACCCAGCCAGTTGAGTACATGTATGTTGTAAGAATTGACTTCGCCGGGCAGGTCGATGCCTGTCAGTTCGTTGTAGCCGAAGCCGTCAAAGTACTTTACGAACTTGTCAGCCCCCAGCTTAAGACCTATCTGCACGAACGCGGGGTTGCAGGAGTTCGCCATAGCTTCCGCCAGATTCTGCGAACCGTGATCGCCTGTAGTCCAGCAGGAGATATCTCTGTCCTCAACGGTTATATGGCTGTTGCAGGTGAAAGTATCCTCCATAGTGATAGCTTTTTCTTCCAGCGCCGCCGAACCTGTGATTATCTTGAATACCGAACCGGGAAAATACAGTTCCGATACGCACTTGTCCTTCCACTGGACGCTCCATGCGTCCTGCCTTGCAGTTTCATACTTGTCGGTATTTTTAAGTGCCGCCAGATCAGCAGCCACCTGCTGATCCGATATCACCGAAGGGTCATTGGGGTCATAGCTGTAGGCAGTAGCCTCAGCGTATATGCGCCCTGTCTTCGGATCCATGATAATGCCGCACACCCTGTCGGTGGGCAGGTTTTTCTCATACGCCTCCTGAAGACCTTTTTCGAGCATGTACTGTATGTTTATGTCGATGTTCAGGTTGAGGTCGTTGCCGTTCTGCACATCATAGCTTTGCTTATAGCGGTAGGGAATGTCCTTGCCGTCCTTGTCCTTAGCGGTTATGACTCTGCCGTCAACGCCCTTGAGGTAGTCGTCATAATAGGCTTCAAGACCGTAAACGCCGTCATTTTCGGCATTGATGTAGCCCAGTATATGCGCCGCCAGCGACTCCTGCGGGTAGACCCTCTTTGTCTGGGGCTCGCCCCTTATGCCGTCTACATGCAGTTCGGTCAGTTTGGCTTCTATCTCATCACGGAGGGTCTTCTCTATCTCCTCCTGCAAAACGATATACTGGCTCGCGGTATTGCCCAGCTTGGCGCGTACATCTGCGATATCCATATTGAGTTTCTGTGCGATGAAGTCAGCCAGTTCGTCAAAGGTCTGGGTACTTGTCTTGGCATTCAGCAGTTCCTCCTGATACTTTGCCAGCGTATCGGGGTCTTTCTCTTTGGCTATCGCCGCTTTCAGGTCATCGATGCGCTTATCTCTCAGCTTGCACTGCTGTTCGAGCATCACGGGGTCAACGTATATCTTGTATACTGTTGCGCTCTGCGCCAGCACATTGCCTTTCGCATCGTACATATTTCCGCGCGAAGCCGTCACCACTGTGGATTTGAGCTGCTGCGAGCTTGCCAGTTCCCGCCACTTTTCGCCCTCTTTTATTGAAACTTTCCATATGCCCCATATCATGTATACGAGTATCGCCAGCACAGGCAGGCACAGCCATATGGTCAGCCTTGTTTTCATTTTAAGACTCGGCTTATCGGTCATTAAAAGCATTCCTCCGTCCGATAAAAACTTTCCTTATTTACAACACAGCACGCCGCCGACCTCCCCGAAATATCGGGTCTGCCGACGTGCCGACTGCGTTATCCGGATTTTCCGTGCCGTCCGCAGGCGTGACGATCGCGGCTAAAGCATAGAACAAGAAAGCCAAGCGCTTCGGGCACGCCCGAAAACTCCCGCAGAACAGCCCTCAGAGCGCTCCGCCCCGACTGCTGTTTATCCGCGCGGACGAGTCCCCCGCACTTAACTTTCTTCTATAGTTTATGTTTTAAAGTCCCAGATATTCCGCCAGCGAATTGAACCATCTCTTCACGCGGGCGAAAGCATCTTCGCCGCCGTCAGCCTTCACCTCAGCCACCGACGGTGTTTCGACCTCTATGTATTCTATCTGTGATCTGTCCAGCTTTTGCAGACCAAGTTCCGACTGCGCATACTGTTCGACTTTTGTCATGTTCATGCGCTCGGCTATCTCAGACTGCATGCTCAGATTCTCATTTTGCAGGCGGGTCAGTTCGGTGTCCAGTTCTGCCCTTTCATTGTAGAGCCTTGATATCTCGACTCTGCCGTAGATAAGGCTTCCCATCAGCGTCACCGCCACTATCAGCAGCACGCCCCAAGCCACCTTAGCGGGTATGCTCATCGCAGGCGCAGACTTCTTCTTTGCTTTCTTCTCTTCCTCTGCGCGTACTGTTTCGTTTTCTTTTTCGTTTCTCTCCTGTGCCGTTTCCTCATACGGCATCTCCAGTTCATGGGCAAGATTGCCGTTATCGTTATACTTCACCATATATACACACCTCTGTAGATCGGGAAAATTTTTACACAAACTTTTTTCTCTCGTCCGCCGCGCAGTCCGTTATCTGCCGCGTGACAGTGCCTTTCGGCTATATCCCGTCCGCCGTGACGTTCGGGTCTTTTTCTTCTTTTATCTTCTCTATTATCCTCAGCTTTGCGCTGTGCGCACGCTTGTTCTCTGTATTCTCTCTCTCGGTGGGTTCGATGGGTTTTCTGGTGACCAGTCTGCCGCGCGGAGTCCTTCCGCACACGCACACAGGGAAATCAGGCGGGCATACACACCCCTGACAGAAGCCCCGAAAGCGCTGTTTCACCAGCCTGTCCTCCAGCGAATGGAAAGTTATTATGCAAAGCCTGCCGCCCACATTCAGCAGGTCAAATGCCTTGTCCAGCGCCACGCTGAGGTGTTCCAGTTCGGCATTGACTTCTATGCGTATCGCCTGAAATGTCTTCTTGCATGGATTTTTCTCACGCCTTACCTTCTGCGGAACGCCTGTCTTTATTATCTCTGCCAGTTCCAGCGTGGTCTCTATGGGTCTGACCTGACGCGCCTCGACTATCCTGCGCGCTATACTGCGCGAGTATTTTTCTTCGCCGTACTCGAATATTATCCGCGCCAGCGTCTTTTCATCGTAGCCGTTGACCACATCTCTTGCCGACAGTCCCTCGCTGCTCATGCGCATATCCAGCGGAGCATCTGCGTGGTAAGAAAAGCCCCTTTCCGCATTATCCAGCTGATACGATGACACGCCCAGGTCCATCAGTATGCCGTCAGCCCCCGAAAGACCCAGCCGTTCAAATATCTCGTCCAGTTCAGAATAATTGCCGCGCACCACTGTTGCGGGAAGACCCGCCAGCCGTTCTGTGGCAACAGCCACCGCTTCGGGGTCGCGGTCTACCGATATCAGCCGACCTGTAGTCAGCCGCTTCGCTATCTCTTTAGAATGCCCCGCACCGCCCGCAGTACCATCGCAGTAGATGCCGTCGGGCTTTATATCCAGCCCCTCGATGCACTCTTCAAGAAGCACAGGCACATGCCGAAACTCCATCAGATACCAACTCCCTCGATAGCCGTCAGAAGTGCCTCTTCGTCCAGCTGTTTGTCACGTTCTTCCAGCTTTGCCCTGTCCCATATCTCACAGCGGTCGCCAAGCCCCATGACAGAAACTTCCTTTTCAAGCCCTGCCCAGTCCCTCAGGGTCTGCGGGATAAGTATCCTGCCCTGCTTGTCCGCCTCAGCTTCAACGGCACTGCCCGTGAAGAACCTTATGATATCGCGCCCCTGCGCCAGCGGCATCTCGCGGAACTTATCATTCAGCCTGCCGAAAGCATCGGGTGAGAACACCAGCAGACAGTGGTCGATGCCTTTTGTGACGATGACGCGCTCGCCCATTATCTCACGGAATTTCACAGGGAAGCTCATTCGCCCCTTAACGTCCATGCTCTGGTTGCATGTACCCATCAGAAAATCCAAGCGCTCACCCCTCTCACTGACACCTTTTACACAACTCAGTCGAAAATTGACACCAAATCGCACTTTTTACCACTACATCTATTATACAGTATAATGAAAAAAATTGCAATTGTTATTTTTCCCGAAATATCAGCGAAACAGGGAATATTATTGTACCTGCCAACCCGTTTTTGGCGCGTGAACGGCGCTGTTTGTAACTTTTAGGGGGTCATCTGTAACTTTTCCGTAATTTGTAAATTTTTCGTGAACGACAGCCACATACAACATCTGGTCTTCTGTCACCAAAAATTTTCAGATATCTAGTTGTCACAGACCGACAAAAAATCAGGACAGTCACCGTCCCCGAATGTCGATCTTGCCCCGCAGAACTTCTTTACAGATACATTGTACCACAATACTTGGTGCCCGTCAATAGCTTTCGCTGAAAAATAATACTATATGCAGACATTTCACAAACCTTTCACTTTATCGGGCAGGACATTCGTGCCACACTTTGCTGAGTTTCCGCAAAAGGTTACAAATTCTTTCGTTAAATACATTAATTATTACAAAGACCGACACTGCCTTCTCCCGACAAAATTTTCGCACTGCCTCGACCTCCGCCCGACCTCACAGAACATTTCAGCCATCAGCCGCTTTAACGGCGGCTCATTTTCCGTCATTCTGCACAATCGTGCCGTCACAGACTGCATCAGGGCATAAAAAATGCGCCCGCAGGAAACTTCCCGCGGGCGCACAAAACTCCGACATGTGCCGAACGTGATAAATTACTTAGCCTTAGTGTCTATCTCCTCTTTCAGCTTAGCGATAGCATCAGCCACAGGCATAGCGGGCAGTTCGCCCTCTTTTCTCGAACGAACGGTAACAGTCCTGTCCTTCACCTCATTGTCACCGATGATGAACATGTAAGGCACTCTGTCAAAGCGTGCCTGCTTTATCTTAGGACCGATGTTGTCGTCCTCGCCGTCAACTTCGACTCTCATGCCCAGATCGCGCATTTCCTCTGCCAGTTCATAAGCATAGTCGTTATGTTCGGGCTTGATGGGCAGTATGCGCACCTGTTCGGGGGCGAGCCACAGCGGGAGTACGCCTGCATACTTCTCTATCAGCAGAGCGAGAGTTCTCTCGTAGCAGCCGACAGAAGTTCTGTGTATGATGTAAGGCATCTTCATCTTGCCGTCCTTGTCAACATACTCCATGCCGAACTTCTTGGCGATCTGCATATCTATCTGTATGGTGATAAGTGTATCTTCCTTGCCGAACACGTTCTTTATCTGGATATCCAGCTTAGGACCGTAGAAAGCGGCTTCATCGATACCTATCTCGTAATCAAGACCGATATCGTCCAGTATCTTCTTCATAGCGCCCTGTGCTTCTTCCCACTGTTCGGCAGTACCCTCGTACTTGTTGTTGGGGTTAGCGGGATCCCACTGGCTGAAGCGGTAGCTTACATCTTCTGCCAGACCGATAGTCTCAAGGCAGTACTTAGCCAGTGCCAGACAGCCCTTGAACTCATCTTCCAGCTGTTCGGGTCTGATGATAAGGTGACCTTCGGATATAGTGAACTGTCTTACTCTGATAAGACCGTGCATCTCACCGCTGTCCTCTTTGCGGAACAGTGTGGAAGTTTCGCCCAGACGCATCGGCAGGTCACGGTAGGAGCGCTTTCTGTTCAGGAAGACCTGATACTGGAAAGGACAAGTCATCGGGCGCAGAGCGAAGCATTCTTTAGTTTCGTCATCGGGGTCGCCCAGTATGAACATTCCGTCACGGTAGTGATCCCAGTGACCGCTTATCTTATACAGTTCTCTCTTTGACATGAAAGGAGTCTTTGTCAGCTGGTAGCCGCGTCTGTACTCTTCGTCCTCTATCCAGCGCTGGAGAGTCTGTATGACCTTAGCGCCCTTAGGAAGCAGTATCGGAAGACCCTGACCGATATAGTCAACAGTTGTGAAGTAGTCAAGTTCACGTCCCAGCTTGTTGTGGTCGCGCAGTTTAGCTTCTTCCATCTGCTTGAGGTGTTCTTCCAGCATGGAAGCCTTAGGGTAAGCGGTGCCGTAGATACGCGACATCTGTATGCCGTCCTCAACCTTGCCCCAGTAAGCGCCTGTACACTGTGTCAGCTTTACCGCCTTGATGGGAGCGACACTCATTATGTGGGGACCTGCGCAGAGGTCAACGAAATCGCCCTGCCTGTAGAAGCTGAGTTTTTCGCCCTTGCTGTCGTGCTTCTCGATAAGTTCCAGCTTGAAATCCTCGTTCTTTTCCTGCATCAGCTTTACAGCTTCATCATGGGAGAGTTCAAATCTTTCGAGTTCATAGCCCTCTTTAGCGAGACGCTTCATTTCAGCCTGTATCTTTTCGAGGTCAGCGGGAGCGAAAGGCTTTTCCACCTGGAAATCGTAGTAGAAGCCGTTCTCGGTAGCAGGACCTCTGCCGAGTTTAGCATCGGGGTAGAGGTTCTTTACAGCCTGCGCCATCAGGTGCGAAGCGGTATGCCAGAAAGTTTCCTTGCCCTGTTTGGAGTCAAAAGTCAGCACCTCGAACTCGCAGTCGCTGTCTATGACAGTTCTGAGGTCTTTGACCTCACCGTTTATCTTTACCACGCATGCCGCCTTATACAGGCCCATGCCGATGCCCTTGATTATCTCGCTCGCGGGCATTGCCTGCTCTATCTCTTTAACAGAGCCGTCTTTTAATGTGAGCTTTATCATAATATTTCCGCCTTTCGTAAAAATTTTCTATTGTATACCGCCACTGGCAGACCGTTTTCGCGGTGAGCCATCGGCTTTTATCGTTGTGTTGTGTGCGGCTTTCCGTGAAGACCGCGCTGTTTGTGCAGTGTGTCGGCGTGACCCCCGCCGTGTTGCACCGCCGTGAGGTTTTGCCGAATTATCGCGGGTGTGCGCGTTGAACCTTGACATGCTTTTCTTTGGAGTGCGCCCGCCCACCCGCCCACCGGGTTTTGTGCCTTGAACTATTGACAGGCTTATCCTTTGGAGCTATGACCGACCGCCGCGAGGGTTTGCCGTTTTATCGCGGGGGACTGCGCCACGACCGCCGAAGACGCTGTCGCTGTTCGGCTGGTGGACGCGGGCAATTCGTCTTGCCACGAAAGGACTGCGTTTGTCGGAGGTTTGTGCGCCCCGCTGATTTCTTGCGAATTGCCCGCTTTTTGGTCTGCACTCCCTACGTGTAGGGCGGGGGCTTGCTCCCGCCGTGTTTACCGCCACGCCGTTGTTTACCGCCGCTTGTGGACGGTCACTTTGTTCGCCCAACTAATTTTGTTTGTCGCTTTGCTTTCTGCTTCCCAGATTGAGGGCTCTGCCCTCAAACTCCCGCAAGCCTGCTGGCGCGAGGCTTGACCGCGCGCTTTGGTTCGCACATAGCTTTGTGTTCTTGCTTTACTTTGTTGGGCGGCATGGCATTCTTTCGCCCATGCCAATAATTATGAATTATGAATTATGAATTATGAATTAAAAAAGCGGTTTTCTCTTGTAGTCGGTTATGTCACTGCCTAAACGTGCATATATCTCAGCTACACTGTCGTGTGAACCCAGCGTCTTGAGTTCCGCATCTGTCATGCCGATGAGTTCAATGAATTTTACCCTGCCGTTCGGCGTTTCTAAGGTGTTCACTGTCGGGTCGTTGATGCAGATAAAGCCTGTCAGTGCCGACTTCTGCTTCGCATCTATGCCCGTAGTCTGACCAGTGTAAATGTATTCATTGTTTTGGAAAATGTCGCCGTTTTTAAAGGTTATCCTGGCTATCGACTGCATTATCCCGCAAACGCAGGCAAGTTCGTCCTCCAGATCGTCAGGGTCGAAACAGTCTTTCTTCAGCTTGAATGTCAGTTCAAACCCAAAACCGCTCCACTCTTTGTCATTGTTTTCTTTCTCGTAAAGCTCGGTAAGACCGTAGCTTACAAAGTGCCAGAAATCCCCGCCGTCATAGATGCTTATGCCCCTCAGCGGGTCGTTGCCGCCCAGTTCCCATGAAAGTATGGTGCCGTAGTGCAAAGGCTTCGTCTGACCGGGATAAACTCTCTCAAATTCAGCGGTTATCGCATCCCAGCCGCTTGTGTTCAGTTCTTCATTCGCCATGATGTCCCTCCGTTCATATGTTCTCAGTTATACTTATTGAAGCCGCCGTGTTTTTCAGCGGGTCACTGTTCTTATCCGCCGCCGCAGGCATGACCTTGAAGATGTAAAGGTACACCCAGAAACATAAAAGCAGTATGCTCAGCACATTCACCAGAGCGCTCAGCGTCTTCGTAACGCTCTTTTTTACAATGTACTTCACCTTTTTGCCCCGCTTCTCACGGCTCAAAGCATTGAAAAAGGTCAAAAACCAGAACGCGCCTATCCATATCGGCACGAACAGCCAGAAACCGTAGGCACAGCTTATCTTCTCCCTCATCGCCATAAGCGACACTGCCCCTGCCGCCAGACATGCGGCGGCGCTGACGGTATAGCAAATGATCGCAAGAGTCTTTCTTGCTCTCATAGTATGAACACCTCCCATTGTTCTTATCAGGCGGAGATAGCCGCCCTATAGCAATCCGCCTTAAAATTCAGACAAAATCCAGTCACAAAATCCATAGATCCGAGCTTTTGCGACCGGATTTTGTAAATTTAAACGTGGTTATCCCGCTGACACACCACCAAAACAGCGGCTATACAGAACTTAAGGTTCTTGGCGTATATCTTTCCCCCGCCGCAGGCGGGGGAAAGATATACAACGCTCAATTATCCTTTTGTTCACCGCATTTTTAGTTGGTGTGCTAAAGGGATAGTCATAAATTTAAATAGTTGGATTGCTATAACACAAATAAAAAGCCCCATGCGAGAATAATCTCACATGGGACGTTAAAAACGTGGTTCCACCCGTATTTATACAGAGAAGCATGCCGCCGCGAACTGCCCATATAAGCACCCCGCAAACTCACAAACGCCAATGCGGAACACCCGCACTCACGCAGACCGCCGACCGTTCACCGCGAACCGACTCGCACTCACATGCGCCGACCGCTCACTCGCGATGCCGCACCAGCCAAAAGCTGCCGCCCTGTAACTCGTTGATGCCTTTAACGCAGGCTTGCGGCGTGGATTGGACGCACTCAGGGGTGGTGTCCGATAAGGCTACGCTTCCATGCCGCTTTCAGCTTGCGCGGCACTCTCTGTATCAGCATTTTTGCCAAACGGCTTCCCCGTCATAGATTTGCTTTATAACAGGCACTTTTGCGGTGCCTTGTTTACATGATACCACTATCGGGTGCTTTTGTCAAGTGTAAACTTTCGCGCCAAATATAAAATTTTTGTTTTTTTGGTAGAATAACTAAAAAACAACTTGACATTTTACGTGTTTTGTTATACAATAATATTGTGCATTTTATTTTTTATCGGTCTGCCGAAGCGAGGGGTGCTTACGGCGGCTTGTCATAAAATAAATTTTGCTATATGTATCTTTACAATTTAATATCGGGCAGAGGGTTTCCCGATCGATGCGCAGGCGCATGAAAGGGAAAAACTCTGTACTTTCAAGAAGGAGGAATGCTATACAATGAGTGTCGGATTGGTAATAGCACTTTGTGTAGCGGCTCTTGTTCTTGGCGCAGCCATCAGCGGCTACATCTGTTTTAAGAAGGGTATCGACTACCGCAAGGAAACTGCCGAAGCAGCCATCGGTTCAGCAGAGGCAGAGGCGGAAAAGATAGTCGAGGAAGCGAAGAAAAACGCCGAAACTCTTAAGAAATCCGCGTTGGTGGAGGCAAAGGACGAAATACATAAGTCCCGCCAGGAAACCGAAAAAGAGCTGAAAGAGAGAAGAAGTGAAGTATCCAGACAGGAAAGACGTATCCAGCAGAAGGAAGAGAGCATCGACAAGAAGCTGGACAATCTGGAGAAGAAGGAGGAAACACTTCAGAAGAAGCTGAAGTCCGCCGACGAGAAGGTGGCTGAGGCAGAGCGCATCAAGCATTCACAGCTTGATATGCTGGAGAAGATCTCAGGGCTGACAGTTGACCAGGCTAAGGAATACCTGCTGAGCCAGCTGGAGGGTGATCTTGTCCACGAAAAGGCAGTGAAGATCGCGAATTACGAGGCGCAGATCAAGGACGAGTGCGACGCTAAGGCAAGGCAGTACATCTCACTGGCTATCGCCAGATGTGCGGCAGATCAGGTGTCTGAAACGGCTGTATCCGTTGTGGCACTGCCGAACGATGAGATGAAGGGCAGGATAATCGGTCGTGAAGGTCGAAATATCCGCACCATCGAAACGCTCACAGGCGTTGACCTTATCATTGATGACACACCTGAGGCTATCACTATCTCATGTTTCGATCAGGTAAGGCGCGAGGTCGCAAGGATCGCACTGGAAAAGCTGATACAGGACGGCCGTATACACCCCACCCGTATCGAAGAGATGGTAGAAAAGGCAAAGCGCGAAGTAGAGCTGAAGATCAAGCAGGAAGGCGAAAGGGCTGTGCTTGAAACCAACGTTCACGGTCTTAACCACGAACTTATCAAACTGCTGGGCAGACTGAGGTTCAGAACAAGCTACCGCCAGAACGTGCTCAACCACTCTATCGAGGTCGCACATCTTGCAGGCATGATGGCTTCGGAACTGGGCGTTGACGCTAATCTCGCAAGAAGAGCGGGTCTGCTCCACGATATAGGCAAGGCGCTGAGTTACGAGATCGAGGGTTCGCATGTACAGATAGGTGTAGATGTATGTAAGAAGTACAAGGAAAGCCCCGACGTTATCCACGCGATCGAGGCACATCACGGCGATGTTGAAACAAGGACAGTCGTTGCGGCACTGGTACAGGCGGCAGATGCAATTTCTGCGGCAAGACCCGGTGCAAGAAGCGAAAACTACGAAAACTACATCAAGAGGCTGCAAAAACTCGAAGAGATCTGCACTTCCTATGACGGCGTAGAGAAATCCTACGCTATACAGGCGGGCAGAGAGGTAAGGATAATGATACAGCCCGACAAGATCAACGATGAAAAGATGGTGCTTGTCGCAAGGGAGATCGCAAAGAGGATAGAAACAGAGATGGACTATCCCGGTCAGATCAAGGTAAACCTTATCAGAGAGAGCCGAGTAGTGGAGTATGCCAAGTAAGGCTCAACAATGACGGCGGACAGGGCAGACCTGTCCGCCTTTTTTATATCATGGATAATATAAGAATTATAAGGAATTATGAAAACAAATACCCCGCGCGGCAGTCGGAAAAATTCGGCAAAGACCGACTTTGCGCATCGCGGCGGCAGAAAGGGAATCTATTCGGAGGCTAGATATGGCTAAAAAAGAAAAAAGGGTCGATGTGCCCAATCAGGGTCACAGACACCTGTTCGGTTCGACCGAAAAATCGGATTTTATACTGAATATGGACTTTAACGGCGCACAGAAGATGTGCAGCCGCTTCTGTATGCTGGCTATAGCTATAGTCACGCTGATACTTATACCCGCATATTACACACAGAATACCCTGATGTATGTGGAGGATGATATGCCCCACTACCTCAGCGACAACTTCATATTCTACGCCGCATCTATGGTCATGCTTACGGGCGGCGTGGGTTATCTGGTGTTCAATGTGGCAAGGCAAAAGGGTCTGGTTGACCTGAAAGGCAACAAACTGCTGACACTGCCTGTCATCTGCATGCTTACCACGCTGATATCTTCGCTGACAGCCGCAAGCCTGCATGACTCGATGCTGGGCTTCATGGGCAGGCATGACGGCTTTTTGATGACATTCGGCTGTTTCGGACTTTTTGCTGTGGCGGCGGCGCTGAATGACAAAGACCGCAAAAAACAGCTTGCCGACTTCATCGTGGGTGCAGGCGTTTTGCAGTCGGCTGCGGGCATACTTGAAGTAATACCCGCAACATCGGGGGCTATGTGCAATTTCTTTGACAGGCTGTATCAGCGTCCGGGTCTGGCTGAGGACGCTGACTCTTCGCTGGGCGAACTGTTCGTTTCGCCCGAAGAAAGCCCTACATCATGGGGCATATACAGCGACACTAAAGCGGCGAGCGGTTTTCTGACCTCGCCCCACGCGCTGGCTGTCATACTGGCTGTCGCTTTCCCGATAGCACTGGCAGGCATCGCATTTGACAAAAACAAAACGCGCAGAGTGCTGTACTGTATAGCCGCACCGATAATGGCGGCGGCGGCATGTCTCACAAAGGTATGGTCGGGCGCTGTCTGCATAGCGGCGGCGGCGTTCTTCGTGACGATATTCGCGGTCATCAAGGCGGCAAAAGGCGAAAAGTCGGCACTGGCTGTACTGATACCCGTTGCATGTTCGGGCATTATCGCGGGTGCGCTCTTCGGTACGGGCGCGGTGAAGTTCGCAGATGAGCAGATAATCTTCACCGACAGCTATGTAAACCGCATGATAGGCTATGAGCGCAGGAGAGACTACATCAACCAAGTTACCGACCCTGCCACCGATGACAGAAGCATATACGACTATCTGTTCGGTGACGGCGAGAACATCATGATGAAGTACCCTGCATTCGGCGTGGGTCCCGACAACGTTCCATACCACTATCCTGAATTCACACTGACCCTTGACCGCACCTACAACGAATTTACCGACACAGGCGCACAGAAAGGCATCATCACGCTGGTGATATACGCGGCGTTCCTGATAGTAACGGCGGTAAAGGGCTTCAAACTGCTGAACAAGTTCGTCAAGGGCAAGGGCGACTGGGTATCAGCCGCCGCACTCGCCGCTGTGCTGACCTACGTGGCACAGTCATGGTTCAACACCACATGGTTCAGTGCGACCTACATGTTCTTCATAGCGGCAGGTCTTTGCTGGGATATCTCGGTAAAAAACAAAGAGAACAAAGCCGTTGAAGACAGCGCTGCAAGCTGAACAGATACATGTATCACAATAAAAGAAAATGCGCAGGCGAAAGTTCGCCCGCGCATTTTTTGATATGACTATCCCTTTAGCACACCAACTATAGCAATCCAACTTTTTAAATTCACAAAATCCGGTCGCAAAAGCTGGGATTTATGGGTTTTGTGACTGGATTTTGTCTGAATTTTAAGGCGGATTGCTATAAAAATGCGGTAAACAAAAGGATAATTGAGCATTGTATATTTTCCCCCCGCCTGCGGCGGGGGAAAAATATACGCCAGGAACCTTAAGTTCTGTATAGCCGTTGTTTTTGTGGTGTGTCAGCGGGATAACCACATTTTTATGCCGAAATATCACTCGTATGCCAGAAATTCTTCGGGAATGTATGACAGATAGTGGGCAAGGGTATCCCTGTTGACACCGACCTGCTGATACATCATGTGCCGCGATAACATTTCATCGGTGTAGTCGCCGTATGGGTAGACCGCACAGTTGTACCACATGCTGTCCCAGCTTACGCCCTCATAATGGGAGATAACGGGTATCGCCTTGACATTCTCAAAAGTCACCGCGCCGCCGTTGTCGAAGTCCTTCACTATGTCCAGCTTGCCGAATATTCCCAGTATCGCCCTGCCGTACCAGCCATCGGGGTTGTCGGCATCGTACATGGTATTCAGGAAATTTCCCAGCCCGTAGTAGACGAACGCTCTGCCGCCGTCGGGCTTGTCGATAAATCCACAGGTCGAAAGCGCATGCGCCTGTGTGCCGATGATGAGGTCAGCGCCCCATTCTACCAGCTGAGGTGCAAATTCCATCTGCATAGCGTTAAGGTCATTCTGCACCTCTGTGCCGAAATGACAGGAAACTACCACCACATCAGCCATTTCGTCAGCCGCCCTCACCTGACGCTCTATGCGCTCGCGCTCTTCGATATATACCACTTCTCCCGGTTCGTCATCGCTGAGGAAAAAGCCGTTGGTGTGTTCCATATAGCCCAGAAACGCGAAAGTTATGCCGTTTACCTCCATCGTCCTGATGTTTTCGGCATCGGCTTCATCACGGTAAGCGCCGTAGTGTACCACATCTTTGGTATCCCAGTAGTCGAGAGAAGCTATAAGCCCGTCAGAGCCTTTGTCAAGCACATGGTTGTTTGACATCGAAATGACATTGAACCCGAAGTCCACCACTGCATCGCCGTCCTCTGTCGGGGTAGAGAACAGCGGAAAAGTCGATGGCTCGAACATATCGTTCACCAGCGTTTCCTGATTGAGTACCGCCACATCGGTATCTTCTATCAGCTTTTTGCAGGGGGCGTAGCACTTGCTGAAATCATAACTGCCGTCATCGTTCTGCGCTTCTAAATAGATATTATCATGTATCAGGTTATCGCCTGCACAGGCAAACCTCACCACAGTTTTGCCTGTACGTGTTTCCTGCGGTTTTTCGGTTTCGGGGGACTGAGAGTCTGTATCTTCGGGGGACTGTCCGTCGGGTATGCTTTCGTTGTCAGATACTTCCCTATTGTCAGCGGTGGTTTTGGCAGACTGTTTTTCAGCCGCAGGATCGCTCTCAACCGAAACGCCGCAGGAAGCAGTGAGCATAACAGCCGCTAAGACAGGTACAAAGAATTTCATTTTCATCATCAATATACTCCTTTCGCGGTAAAACACTGCCTTTATTATACCATCATTTGAGTTATCTGTCACTGATATATCGGAAAGTTTGTAAGAAACGACAAAAACAGCACCCCAGCCCCTCCGCTCAGTCATCACTTCAAAGGATAAGAACGGCATCAGCTTGCATCGGTGCGCATATCTCCGCGTGATAACAGCAAAAAAAACAGCCCCCGCTCATGCGGGGACTGTCCCTATAGCAATCCGCCTTAAAATTCAGACAAAATCCGGTCACAAAATCCATAGATCCGAGCTTTTGCGACTGGATTTTGTGAATTTAAATAGTTGGATTGCTATAGCTATGCCGTTTCTTCTGATTTTTCGGGGTGCTTAGTGTACAGATATTTCAGGAATATCGGCGTGACTATACTGCTGACGATTATAAGCAGTATGACTGCTGTAGATGCGTTCGGTTCAAGTACGCCCATGCTAAGACCCTTGTTGGTGATTATCAGCGCAACTTCGCCCCTTGTCATCATGCCCGCACCTATCTTCACACAGTCGTGTGTGTCAAACTTGAAGCATTTCGCTGCAAGACCACAGCCTATCAGCTTCGATAACATTGCTACCGCCACGAATGCCAGCGCAAACAGGACAGTTTCACCGCCCATGCCCTTGAAACTCGTCTTTAATCCGATGCCGACAAAGAATATCGGGGCGAAAAACATGTAGCCGTTCACGTTCACCTTGCGGTCGATGTAGTCAGCATCACGCACGTTGCACAGGATTATGCCCGCGATGTATGCGCCCGTGATGTCCGCTATGCCGAAATATTCCTCTGCCACATAAGCCAGTATGAAGCACAGGCTCAGCGCGATTATCGGTATCCTCCTCGTGTGAGGATATTTCTCGTCCACTACCTTGAATACCTTGTATATCAGATATCCCAGTATGAACGATGCCGCCAGAAATCCCACAACTTTCAGCGATACCTTGCCGATGCTGTTGGAAGGGTCTTTCATGCTGAGCACAAATGTCAGCACCACTATGCCGATGATGTCATCTATTATCGCCGCCGAAAGTATCGTCTGACCGACCCTGCCTTTGAGATAGCCCATCTCTTTCAGCGCCTCGACCGTTATGCCCACCGATGTCGCCGTCATTATACAGCCGATGAACAGCCCGTGGAAGAATTTCTCGGTGCCAAAGCCGTCAAATCCGTAGAACGCCCCGTACAGCGCCGCACCGCAGATAAGCGGCACGAACACGCCCACGCAGGCTATCACCAGCGCTATGCCGCCCGACTTCTTGAGTTCCTGCAAATTCGTTTCAAGCCCCGCCGAGAACATTATCAGTATAACGCCTATCTCGGCAAACACGTTTATGTACTCTGAGGGCTGTACCAGTCCCGAATAAAAACACGGTCCTATCAGTATGCCAGCGATTATCTCGCCCACTACCATCGGCGCTTTTACCTTGCGCGCCGCCAGACCCATGAGCTTCGCACTTATCAGTATCAGCGCGATATCCATAAGTATCTCATATGCTTTCATTTTTACTTCCCCTTATTTTATGACTATCCCTTTGGCACAACGGCTGAAAATGCTGTAAAACCGCCGTTTTTGTGGTGTGTCAGCGGGATAACCACGTTTTATTTTTACGCAAAAGCACTCCCCCGCCCAAAGGCGAGGGAGAACTCTGCATTTTCATTATATCAGAACATGTACGGCTATGTGTCAACGTTCTGCAACGATTTTGTTAATTAAAGAGGTCTTATGCCGCATCATACCTCAGCTATTACTTCTACCTCTACCAGAACGTCCTTGGGAAGTTCCTTTACAGCCACACAGCTTCTTGCGGGCTTTGAAGAGAAATACTCGCCGTAAACGCCGTTAAAAGCGCCGAAATCGCTCATATTCTTAAGGAAGCATACAGTCTTCACAGCCTTGTCCAGACCGCTTCCCGCCTCTTCCAGAACAGCTTTCAGATTTTTGCATACCTGATGTGTCTGCTCCTCGATGGTAGCTGCCTCAACATTGCCTGTTGCGGGATCAATAGCTATCTGACCCGATGTGAATATCAGTCCGCCTACTTTCTTAGCCTGCGAATAAGGACCTATCGCATCAGGTGCGTTCTTTGTGTAAATTGTTTCTGCCATTTTGATCTACTCCTTTAAATAATATTATTGGCTATCTATAGCAATCCAACTATTTAAATTCACAAAATCCAGTCGCAAAAGCTCGGATCTATGGATTTTGTGACTGGATTTTGTCTGAATTTTAAGGCGGATTGCTATAAAACACGGTTTCTGCCGCGTTTTTATACTGTAATTATATTTTCCCGTCAGTTGTGTTCTGGGAAGAGCCCCTGCCCGCGACAGCGGCAATAACGTTCAGCACACTGCCCGCCGCGTATGCCGCAAGGTCGCCCCACGCAAAGCCCGTACCGATGATTATGGCAGGCAGACTTCCGCGTGCGAAGCCGAGTACCTTGTAAAGCCCGAAATACTGTGAAACTTCCACCGCACATGCAAAGATAAACAGTATCAGCGGAAGTGTGCGCGGAAAACTGTCAGTGAATATGCGCACCAGAAAATACATGGCGGGCATGACAAGGACATCACCGAAGTATTCGCGTACAAAGCCGTGAGCGTACTTCCCTATCAGTATCTCAGTTATAAGCATAACGGCAAAAAGCGCCGAATATACCAACCTTCGTTTTGTTGTCCTTTTCATGTTTTCTCCTTGATGAAACGCCCGCCTGTCATATCACTTGTCTGCCGATCCCGATCTGTACCGCTTCCTCAGCTTTCGGCTTGGTAAGCAATATACAGCAGTTTCATTTATTCAACAGGTTCAGAGCAGTACGGTAACGTTCTCTGCACTGCACCCGTTATATACCTTTTTCTGCCAGTTCTCAGCGAGCCATTTTGTACTTATCGCCCGCGCTTCCTCTGCCTGCGCTTCCTGCGGGAAAACATATTCAAGACTGCCCGCATGGTAGCCCGACACGCAGTACAGCGCAAAGTTACACCGTCCCGCGCCCGCCGCAGGATAATCGCATATCATAAAGTCAACAGGTTCGGCATCAAAGGGATATTCCCCGACAAAGCGCAGTTTCGCGCCCGCACAGAGATATCCCCCGCTGTGATCTGTCAGCCTTGTCATCACTTATTGACTATCTTGAAGCCCTTAGCAGTCAGCGCCGCGCGTATCTCACGGATATGGCTGTAATCTCTGGTTTCCAGCACCAGACGGAGCAGACATTCGGTGATGTCGCTGTCCTCGCTCGCCCTCTCGTGGTGGATAGATACCACATTCGCGCCCAGATCTGCGATAATTGCCGAAACATCTTTCAGCTGACCCGGCTTGTCGTCCAGCTGAATGGTCAGCGTATCAGACCTGCCCGACTTCAGCAGACCTCTCTTGATGACCCTCGAAAGTATGGTAACATCGATATTGCCGCCCGACACCAGACAAACAACGTTCTTGCCCTTAAGGTCAGGTATCTTGTTGAACATAACAGCCGCCACCGAAACAGCGCCAGCGCCCTCAGCTATTAACTTCTGCTTTTCGATAAGGTGCAGTATAGCTGAACTTACCTCGTCATCGGTGACAGTCACTATGCCGTCAACATACTGCTTGCAGTACTCAAATGTATTCTCGCCAGGTTCTTTTACCTGAATGCCGTCTGCGATGGTGTGTACGCTGTCAAGGCATACTATCTTGTCCTCAGATATGGACTTCACCATAGAAGGCGCACCCTCAGCCTGCACGCCGTAGACTTTCACGCGGGGGTTCAGCTGTTTTACCGCAAAAGCCACGCCCGAAATAAGTCCGCCGCCGCCCACAGGCACGACGATCACATTTGCATTAGCCACCTGATTGAGTATCTCCAGACCGATAGTACCCTGACCTGCGATGACATTTTCATCATCAAACGGGTGAATGAAAGTATATCCGTACTCATCACGCTGACGTATAGCCTCAGCGTAAGCGTCATCATAAACGCCGGGTACAAGGCATATCTCAGCGCCGTAGCTTCTTGTAGCCTCTACCTTTGAGATAGGCGCACCATCGGGCAGGCAGATTATGGATCTTATGCCGTTCTTAGCCGCCGCCAGCGCCACGCCCTGTGCATGGTTGCCCGCAGAACATGCGATAACGCCGTGTGCCTTTTCCTCATCGGAAAGCTGGGATATCCTGTAATAAGCGCCTCTCACCTTAAACGAACCTGTTATCTGCAAATTCTCGGTCTTGAGAAAAACGTTGCAGTCGGGGTTCACATTGGGTGCGGCTATACAGTCGGTAGACCTGATGACCTCTTTGAGTACATTTGATGCGTCGAACACCTTATCCAGTGTAAGCATTGTGATTGACCTCTTTTCAAGAATAAAAATTTTTGCCGTAAGACCTATACCTTAGATTATACCACTCCCCGCCGCAAAAGTCAACGGGGGATTGTAATTCATAATTCATAATTCATAATTCATAATTATTGGCAGGGACGAAAGAATGTTGTTTCAGCGAAGAAAGCGCAAACTAAGCCGCCCAACAAAGCCGAGTAAGAACACAAAGCTATGCGCGAACCAAAGCGCGCGGTCAAGCCTCGCGCCAGCAGGCTTGCGGGAGTTTGAGGGCAGCGCCCTCAATCGGGGAAGAAGTCCACAAGCGACAAACAAAATTAGTTGGGCGAACAAAGCAACAACGGTAAGAGGTCAAAGCATTCGACCAAAGCAAGGCAAAAGCGGGCAATTCTCATAGAAAAGAGCGTGCTCAAAATTCTCGACCCGCAGAAACCATGTGCGTGCGACGAATTGCCCGCGACGTCCAGCCGAACAGCGACAGCGTCTTCGGCGGTCGGTCATCTCTCCAAAGGATAAGCCTGTCAATAGTGTAGGACGGGGGCGTTCGCGACTGTGTCGGCGTTACTCTCGCCGTTTGATTATCGCCATGCGTGTTACATTACTATACCGTGTTACACCGCCGAATTATCGGGGCATGGGCGCGTGAATGCCGTTTTAGCGAAAGAAATCGCGAACCATTGTTAATGCCTGCTGAAAGGCTGTTCGGTACGGTTTGTCGGCAAAAAATGCGCCCGCATATCTCCGCGGACGCACTTCACCTTATATCATAATTTCACGCCGATCATCTTGTCCCACGCCCTGTCTGCGGCTGTGGGAACGGTTATGTGCTTGTTGTAGTACACACCGTTGAGGGCATCTGCGTAAATATCTATCAGTTCGCTGTTCTCCATCAATGGACTCATGGTCATCAGGCGCGGTTCATTCATCATCATGCGGTTGGCTTCGTACTCAACGCCCTCCAGCATGCCATGCGCTTCAAGGGCTTCCTCCGCCGCCCTGCTGACAGGCACGCCCTTAGTCATGCCCAGACTTGCCGCCATGTCAGCGCTGTTTATAAGATAATCGACCAGTTCGCCTGCCGCCTGCGGTTCTTCGGTGTCCTGCCTTATGGCGTAAAGACCTGTCGGCTTCTCGTACCACCCGAAGCTGTCGAACTCCTTAGTGGTCAGGTAAGGACCCACCGCCAGTTCCATCTTAAGTTCTGCCGCCGTTGTTTCAAAATATCCGGGATCGGAAGTCCATGACACAGTGCCCGCCATTCTCAGCATCGAGAAATCACGCCTGTCATACTCACTGCCCAGTTCAGTCACCTTTTCGTCAAGCATCTTTTTGCTGAATGCCAGCATTATGCGCACATCATCACTGCTCAGCGCCAGTTTGCCGTCCTCATCAAATACCTTGTGACCTGTGGACTGTTCCAGATATGCGCAGGCAGTCAGCCAGAAAAACTTATCCGTCAGCGAAAGCACATACACACCGTCACGCCGCAGTACCGCCGCCGCCTCGAACAGTTCGTCCCAAGTTTCGGGTATACTCAGGCCATAGCTGTCCAGCAGTGTCTTGTTATACACAAATGTCAGCGCGTTGAAGCCGTATGGTATCGCCTGCAATTTGCCGTTTGCCCAGCCGCAGGCAAGTGACATCTCAGGGTAGGTCGAAAGGTCTATCTCCTCCAGCGTGCTGAGGTCGTAGAACTCTTCCCCGTTCTGCGTGTACTGATAAAGCCAGTCGTAGTTCAGCTGTACCACATCAGCTTCAGTACCCGAATATATCTCAGTATCCATCTTTGACTTGAAACCGCTGAACTCGGCATACTTCGGTCTTACAGTAACGCCCGTTTCCTCCGTGAAGCCTTTCAGACCGTTCAGCGTCCGCTCGTTGCGGTCATCATTGCCCCACCACGAGAAACTTATCTCTGTGCGCTCGTCATCATCGGTCAAAGTCCTCTCATGACAGCCGCACAGCCCCGCCGTCATGACTGCCGCAGTCACCAGAGCCGCAGTCCTCTTTAATACATTTCTTACCATCTGTGTGCCTTTCT
>NZ_ADKM02000067.1 GCF_000178155.2 Hominimerdicola alba 8 | reverse complement strand
GATGATAAAAAGCCTGCTAAGATGTTTTTTTCAGTTTGATACTCCCCTGCTGCAACAAAAAAGCGCTTCTCCGAAGAGGAACGCTTTGAAACCGGAAATTAGTTATCGGTCATTGTTTTTCCTGCTGTTCATCCATCTTTGAGACAATCATCTCATAGAACTTGTCCCAGTTGTCGAGCAGATGTTCTATCTCCGTCGGGTAAAGCATGTACTGTTTGATAAAATTACCCTTGTTCAGGATAGCTATGATCCATGGGGAACATATATTAATAAGTCCTTCACATTCATTATGTACATGCGCACTTATTGTTACCGCCAAATGATCAATACACACTTCAATATTTTTCGCTCCACGATCGATACTGCTATTATGTTCGCAGTATTCAAGAATTGGATCCAGCTGTACCCACATCTTGTTCCATATTTTTTCGTAATTGAAAATATCTTTAAGGATCTCATCTCTGAGCAAGTAAGGCGCTTCAGTTTTATTCTTCGTATTTTTCAGCGCTCTGCTAACATTTTCCTGCATGGCATCATTGAACGCTTTGTTAAGTGCTGAGTCATCGTGATGCTGACTCTTGATATTGTCGAGTACTGACTGAGACCAGTCGTTAAACTTACCGTTGATCATTTCTGTTATTATTTTTTCTATTGCCATAATAAATTCCTCCATTATACGTTAATTTTTACAGCAGCCTCAACATCTTTCTGAAGCTGTTCATCTTCGATCTCATAGTCCATAATGCT
>NZ_ADKM02000068.1 GCF_000178155.2 Hominimerdicola alba 8 | reverse complement strand
TTAATCACTTATGTTGTAATTATATAAGAAAATCAATTCAGATAAAAAAAGAGCCTGCATAAAAGCAAGCTCTTTGTCTGATCACTATATCAGAGGAAAATTTTCTCTATATCTCTTCTTACAGTTTATTTATTAGTTAAATTGAGTTCGTCAAGATCAAATAGACAAACGGGAACGACACCTAAACTGTACGCCGTAATGCTGCAGCTCAACTCACCTGACGGATTGATGGCACGTACACTGTGGGCGTTGCCGGTGTGGGGATACAACGGAGTCACCGTCCATACCAAATAATCGTACTTATGTAATCAGATAATTTCATTTTTTTATTAAAAAGTGCTTGACAAAAAGTGAAAAATGATATATAATTTATGACAGCAAAATGCTAGCAAGAAAAACACAGTTAAACACTTAGGAGGTAGCAAACAAATGAAACAATCTAAAATCCAAAAAAGCTTTTACTTTAGTGATCAAAAAACAAAAAACATAATTGAAAAGCGTTGTGCTGATTTAGCGTTGATAAATAATCAGTCAACCTCATATATAATCGAAGAAAAACTAAAGGAAGGGCTATTCCCCAAAAACAAATATGCAAAAGAATTAACTACTTTTTGTCTTTATAATGATGACTTAAATTACATAAAAAATACGCTTGATGCCGCATTCCAAAATAATGCTGCGGGAATCGACTGGAAATCAATACATAGTAATTTTTACCCAATTGTGATGTTTAGTCTTAAATATTTTAAAGGTCCGGATAAATTTACTGGAAAGGAACAAGAATTTCATCATCTTGTAGAACAACTAAATTTAATAATACAAAGGATAAATAATACTGTAAATGGTATAATCAACATTGAAGAAAGGTCATTTTTAATTGAAAAAGCCAAAAGTGCAACTGAACTGATTGCAACGCTCAAAGAAAACCCGGGAAAGACAACTCCGTATGACATTTTTGAGATAATTGCTGATTTTTTTGCTATGTTGGATGACTGGTCAATTACTTACAGAGCATTAAGTGATCTCGCTGCAATATGCACGTTTAAGGAAAGTACAACCCAACGCATTGAACTTTTCGATATAGTTAATGAACTTTCGGTAGATTGGGAGACAAAAACTGAAAAAAACAATGATAATGAAACAAGCATAAATACCGATCTTTACTTAAATCGTGTTAATTTAAAAGTTGTGCAAGACGACCAATTCACAAATAATTTTCTGTCTGTTTATGCAAATGATGCTTGTGTTGGTAACATAACAGCCGCATTTGAAAATATATTGTGGAATAGCATGGGTAGTTACAACCCGAAATACCAGTTTAAAGATGAAGATATTTTTGCATCAGTTGTTGCTGAGTTAAAAAAATACAAAAATGAGCACGGATACAAATATCTGGTCATAGATGATTTGCGTGGTGGATTTGCTAGTTTACTTGACCAAAAGATGATTAGTCGAGTAGGATTTAAACAATTACCGGATAATTATCCATCACTTTATTATTTAGAGTAAATAAGGAGGAGGTAAAAAATGAGAATATCAGATTTACATTTCATTGATGAAACCGAGTTAGCGTATTCGGCTATAACTCCGTGTCTATTTAAAGACAAAACCGAAGAAAATGCAGACGAATACAACAATTTTGTCAGAACCCTTATCAAAAATGCGTCTGACACGGATGATTTTGTAACGTGTTACCTTAATGAAGCAGCAGCATTAAAATATAATTATTACAAGTCTAAATGTTATCAGATAATGCTTAATATTTATGATAAAAACAGGGCTAGAGACTACTGTTATAAAATGATAGCAAGAAGATCCAGAACTACAATATCGGATGCTGCTTCAATAAAGATAGGAAACAAAAACACTATTATGTATTTTCCAACTTTAAGTCAACGTACATTTACACATTATAAGGTACTTGAAAAAAAGGATTTTTATGCTTACAACCTAATGGACTATATATCAACATTCGAGGGAACAAAGCTTAATATTTACCGCCAAGATAAGGGAAAAGATAACAAAATTGACAAAGTATTGGACAATGGCAAATATAGTGTATATTCATATGATGGGATAATTGCACTTGTAAAAGAAGTATAGTTCTTGATATACTTGGAGAGTAATTATTATGTGTACTTGGTTCTATGCAGACAATAAGTATAAACCCTTGTCAACCATGGCACAAAAACTACCTCTTTCTGACAGCATAATGATGGCGATGTCAAAGTCAAAAGCGATGTCAGGTAATATACGTCCAACAGATATGGCTGCCGTACTTGCGCCGAATAAGCAAGGAAATGTCTCTGTATTTCCGATGATTTGGGGCTTTGCAAATGAAGTAACCACAAAGCCCCTTATTAATTGCCGTGTCGAGACTGCCGATCAGAAGTCCTTGTGGAAAGACTCATGGTTCAGACGTAGGTGTGTGATTTCTGCATCATGGTATTATGAATTGGGTATACTTCAGCTAAAGCGCCTTTTTCCAGAATGGTTATTGATCTCAGCTGATAACCTTTTGAAGGATCCTGTTTGCCGAAGAAAGTTTCGATAAATGATCTTTTGATTATTTCTTTGTCCAGGCTTTCAAGCATTTCTGTTATTTTATTTTGATTAGTAAACATAATTTTTCTCCTTTTTATTCGATCTCCTCCGCGATCTCTTTGAGTTTATCGCTGAGGATCCATTCGTCATAAGTGCAATATCCGGAACTTAGCTTTCTGTTTGTCGGGACCGCCAGCTTTTCATCTGTAAGTATCTCTTTCAAAGCAGGATACCAGTACTTGTCATCTCTTATATAGATGGCATTCTCAGGTGGAACGTGAAGAAAACTTGTTTCCGGAAGATTAGTAGATACATCGCAGTACGAGGTCCAGCATCCGAGATCTTCATCCCAGCTTATCAGACCCAGATAAAGTCCACCGCCGGGAATAAATGATTCGAGATATTCGCTGATCGCGAATTTGACCTTTTCTGCTCCGAATTCTGTTTTGAGTGTGAATATTTTTTCCATAATTGAAAACTCCTTTTATTTTTTTGATCACATCGGCAGTATCTTTACAAAGTGCTCCTGTTTTATCTGACGAGTTTTTACACCCGCCATCTTAAACATCATCTTTGAAGCCTTTGTTCCGTCTGTATCTGCGTATTTGTCGCATGTATAAATAACTTCCTTTATACCGCTCTGGATTATTGCTTTGGCGCATTCGTTGCATGGGAAAAGTGATACATAGATCCTTGACCCTTTAAGGTCGTGGTTGCTGTTCAAAATAGCATTAAGTTCTGCGTGGCAGACAAAAGGGTACTTAGTATCAAGGAAGTCCCCTTCTCTACCCCAGGGCATCTCATCATCATTACATCCGGCAGGCATTCCGTTGTATCCCACTGAAAGTATCTTGTTTTCCTCAGAAACGATACAAGCTCCTACCTGAGTGTTCGGGTCTTTGCTTCTTGCAGCAGATAGTTCGGCTATACCGAGAAAATAATCGTCCCATGAAATGTAGTTCATTCGTTTTTTCATTTTTTATCCTCCTTAATTATTATAGTGATTCAGTTTTTAATGACTCCAATTATCAAAAACCGATCCTGCTTGTATTATACTTGAATATTCATACCAATAAAAAAGCAGCTCTGCCGTGAGCAGAACTGCTGAAACTGAATCACTAAACAGATAGCGTTCTTTCGTCTGTTCCATTTTTTATGATAGATATTGCTCTGTTTTTTATTACAGTGAGATACTTTTTATCTATCTCACACGTAAAGACTTTCCTGTTCAGAAGAAGCGATGCTGCCATTGTCGAACCTGAGCCTGCAAACGGGTCAAGGATCCAATCACCTTCTTCGGTTGAGTTTTCTATATACATTTTAAGCAGTTCAACTGGCTTTTCGGTCTCATGGAGTTTCTGACCCTTTATGTTATCGAACTGATGTACGGTTTTGCTGCCGCAATTTGAGATAGCTTTTGCTTTTCCTTTATAGCAGAACAGTACATACTCACAGTTTTTCATGTACCATCTGTTGGGAGTGGCATTATTTTTCAGCCAGACCAAAAGGTTATGGATCTTAAAGCCTGCTCTCTGAACTGCTTCCATAAGCGGCTGAAGATTAAGGAAATTCGTGAAGAAATACGCCTGTCTGTCAGGTTTGAGTACTCTGTAACATTCGGGAATATATTCATCAAACTGTATATCGTTGTTATCGAATATCTTTCCGTCGTTTTTGCTCAGCATTCCTCTTGGTGCGTTCTTTCCGCCTGTTCCTCCGGATATTACCCTGTAAGGCGGATCGGTAAGTATCATATCAAAAGACTCTGTTTTAAGTTTGTTCAGTATAGTCTTAGCATCAGCATGAGCCAGCACTGCCTGCAGGTTTTTCTTAGCATTCAGGAAGTCCTGTTCATCTGTAAACGTTCTTTTCTTCTCATATACGCCTTCTTCCATCATTTCGTTTTCTACAAATACATCTTTATAGAAGAAGTCAACGCTTCCGTTTTCCGAGATTTCGTAAGATGCTCTGTAACTGAGGCTTACACCTTCTTCGGTCTTTTCTGCCTTTATTACTTCAATTAAAACAAAGACCCCTGCTTCTTTTCTTTCAAAAGCAGGAGTTTCTGTTGTTCTCAAATATCTGGAAATAACTCCTCTTATACCGGTAGGAGAATATTCAGGTAATTTTTCGTATAATTCTTTTGTCGTCAGACCGTTATGATTTACGCTCAGCAGTCTGATCACTTTCTGTATCAATGTCATTTTTATTCCTCCGTTTATTATATAGTGATTCAGTTTTTTGACTCCAATTATCCAAAACCGATCCTGCTTATATTATACCTGAATATTTTTCCCAATAAAAAACACCCTTCCGAAGAAGAGTGTTTGATGTAAGTTATCGGTTTATCTTATTTTTCGTAATCATCAAATTCATCGTAATACATATCATACAAACTATCATACGGACGATCTTTCGATGTATCTATACTATTATCTTCAACATTGATCTCTTCTATCTCCACTCCGTCTTTTTCGTTCTGAACTGTGAACTCGACTCCATCAAAATCTTCAGCTTCAAGAATGTATTCGCTGTTATGCCATGCTGCATCGACCATATCCTTTGCATCTTCTGCAGTTTCAGCTTCAACTGTTACAGTCCTTTTAAGCGTTTCGATAATTGTTACATTAAATTCTTTCATAATGAACTTCTCCGTAAATTTCTATAGCATATTTATTGTTTGTTCTTAAGGGAATTCAAGTGACTATTTGTACAGACAAACAAGGATCTCTATATCAGTGTTCTCAAATACTTCTTTTATGATCTGTCTGACATTATCCCATTTTAGTTTATCCAATCCGCAGCCGATTAGTGGCATAGCCAACTTCCATTGAATTCCTATAGGCCGTATATCTCCCCCAGGCAAATAATTTTCAGCAATCACCCAATTCTTTAAATTCTCAAGACTTTCCCTGAGTGTATCATAGGTGGGTTTCATCCAATACTTTTCTTTAGTGATGAGATTTGCTACCATTTTATCCTTAAGACCGACAGGTATCATATATCCATGACCTTCCCAGTTCTTCGGATAGTTTTTCACAAGTTTTTCTTTCACGCCCATCTGAGCGAATTTCTTTGCGATTCCTGCACCCAAAGCAAAGTCAGAACTTATGCAATGGACTAGGACGTAATCATCGGGAACTTCAAACAGATCTCTTATTTCTTCCTTATAGATCATCATTCTTCCTCCTCATCATCCTCAAAGCTGATAAATAATATCTTTATAGCTACGATCTTTCCTTCGGGATTTCTTGCAGCAAAGCATTCGTAACTACCATCGCCGTAGCCTGAACTGCTGATGAATGCTTTATCATCTAAAGGCATTGCATCTCTCTGCACGAATGTGGATTCGTACCATTCTTTATCCTTGCATTTTTTTGCAAAATAATCTTCGTCATAAATTCCGCATTCACCTGAATCCACTCCTACGTCAATGTCCTGAAGTTCGTCAGGTTCATGCTCTTCAGGGTCGTACTTCTCGTGTACTACCTTGATAGCAGCGACTCTCCCCTCTCCTGTATTCTGACAAAAGCAGTTATATGTTCCGGGAAGAACATTCTCAAGACTTCCTGCACACCAGGTCTCCATGTCATAACAGGGGTCGGATACTCTTACTCTTGTATCCAGAGTGATAGTTCCTCTTTTGACGTAATCGTACAGGCAGTTCATTTCCACATGAACCGGTTCAGTTGAATACTTATCTGTTATAGCCTTTATCCTGTCGTGTTCTTCCTTTGGAAAGGTATAACTTTCATAGAAAAGCCAGAAGTTATCTGCTCCTGAAGGCTCGCTGTGGATTCCGAGTTCTTTAAGTATCTCAAATCTCTTTTTCAGCAGATTCTGATTTAACTGATCATCTTCCGTTTTCTTTGTAAATACAGTTACAAAGATGTCTGAAATAATAGTGTTGTTCATATCGTTTTCCTCCGATGTTTCATTATTTGCATTCTTAAATTCGTTCATTAAATTTTTAGGGAGTGCTTCTGCAGGTATTCAAGCCAAAAATTTATTGTTCCAACATAAAGAAAAGTAATTTTTATTGCAACTATTTTATCTTCAGAGTTTCTTACAACAGAGCATTCATAAGAACCATCGCCGGGACTGCTTATAAACGCTTTATCATCTAAAAGCATTACATCCCTCTGTACGAATGTAGATTTAAACCATTCTATATTTTTACAGTTTTTTGCGAAATAATCTTCGTCATAAATTCCGCATTTACCGGAATTTACTTCTATGTCAATATTCTGAAGTCCATTAGGTTCATATTCTACTTCAGGGTCGTATTCCTCATGTACTACTTTTATCGCAGCAACTCTTCCATCTCCTGTTCTTTGACAAAAACATTTATATGTTCCCGGAAGAACATCAAGACTTCTTGCACACCGGCTCTCCATGTAATAACACGGATCGGATATTCTTGCTCTTGTATCCAGAGTGATGGTTCCTGTTTCATTGTAATCGTAAAGACAGTTCATTTCTATATTCACACGTTCGTTAGAATAGTAGTGTGCTGCGTATTTATCCATTACAGCCTTTATCCTGTCATGTTCTTCCTTTGGGAAAATATAGTCTTCATAGAAAAGCCGGTAGTTACTTGCTCCTGAAGGCAGCTCGCTGTGAATTCCGAGTTCTTCAAGTATCTCTATTCTCTTTTTTAGCAGTTTCTGATTTAACTGTTCATCTTCCGTTTTCTTTGAAAATATAGTTACACTGATATCTGAAATAGCAGTATTACTCATATTTATTTTCGATGTTCCATTTTTAAATTCGTTCATTTTGAATTCCTCCGTATAGTATTATTTGTTTTGGTCTTGTTTTTGCTGTTCGTTCCAGTGGTCGATCGCCTTGCGAACACTGGTGAAATTGCGAGTACAATCGCAGCGGTCCGTAGAACACACAACAGCCCATACATTCCGGTATCGTACTCTTACTGCGCCATAGGCTTTTCTGTCAGAGCCTACAATTACGCTTTCACGGTCTGATGCTATGCGAATATCCGTGTTGCCACAGAAGCGGCAAGGACTCAATTTGTCCTTGTATTTTTTCGTGTAGGCTTTCGCCTGTTCAAAACGTTTACTCATAGTACTTCAATTCTACTCTGTCATAAAAAATCATTTGAAATTCCTCCGTATAGTATTATTTAGTGTTTTCGATAACTTATCTACTCCGGTCATCAATAAACATCTATGTTGTTATTATAGTAGAAAATTGAAAGTAACAAAATCATTTTTGTTTAAGCGTCGTTAATTTGTGTCACGTGTGACACAAACAAAAAATGTCCCGCCGAAGCGAGACATTGATTTAAGACAGGTCAGATCTGATTTTCCGTTTGTTTCTGCAATCCTCACATCTTTTGGGTAACGAAAATTTCTTTTTATTAAACCATTCGATCTCATTTTTACTGAGAGCGAATAACTTTCCACATTCTTTACAACGTATGTACTTCAGTTCTCTATGCGGTTCATTGGTTAGTACATCCGAAATAACGGCGTATCTTTGATCTCGCAGTTCCTTGCTGAGATAAAGGTCAAAGTTAATACAATAAGTGTTTCCATTAGTAAAAGAAAACACAAATACTGTTTTGAAAATGACATTTCCTTTGTCGTCCAGAAACTGAATATAAGGAATCTTTCTGTCTTCTCCGGTAATTATGTCGCCAATTTTGATCGGAGATCTAAAAATATACTCTCCGTATTCATTGGCAAATGCCGGTTTGCTAAAATCATATTCACAGAGTATTTCTGTTTTAGATCTATCGAAATGAAGAGACATGGTTTCATCTCCGATATTAACATCGGGTGTTGATGAAAACCATATTGCTCCCCGATGATCCCCTTTTACGGTTGCTTCATCAATAGAAAATACATATGTGCCGATCAGTTTTTCTTTAATAATTTCCATGGTAATTCCTCCTATGTAACCTGTCTTGTTCTCCGAGTTATCAATAATTATTACTGATAAAATTATACGAGAATATTTATTGCAATAAAAAAACATCCCCCCGAAGAGAGATGTTTGAATAACAGGTTATTATCAGTTTTCAATTTTTACTATATTTCCTACCACAGTCACCGAAGGGCAGGAATTTCCTTCATGACCGAAATTCCATATCAATTTCCAGAACGATACTCTTTTACCTTTTGTGCATCAATATAAATATCACTTGTTGAAATCCTCGCACTCCCATTTTCTCCTTCCGGAATCCCAACTCTCGCACGCTTCCATGATTCTTCGCCATGAGAAATCATACTTAAACTCCATGAAAAAATATGCGAATACTCCGAAAACACCTTATCCATTATAGGATCTAAGGATTCGTCATTATATCTCTTGTCAAAATCATTACTCTTGTAATGATTTCTGATTTCTCTTAAAGCCGGACCATACTTCCAAGCTTCAAACTCTTCTACGAATAACGGTTTACCAGTTTGGATAATTGATTCTCTCTGCGCGAAGTATAATAATTTGTGCAACTTCATTTCATCAATGCGTTTGCCATTCTCTTTCTCATACCTATTACAGATATACGACGCAACATTGAAAACACTATACATTACACGCTCTCCTTTCAATATAGTCACTTTCAAACTCTTATAGATATCCTTAGTTTACTATATTTCCTATCACAGTCACCGAAGGACAGGAATTATCATCATGACCGAAATTCCATATCAATTCCCAGAATGATATGAAATTGTCACAGTACGAAAAATGTTCAGTGTTATCTGCTCCGCACCATTCAGCTATCTCACGGCAGAGATGGTCATAGTCGATGTTTTCTTTTGTAGCTATCCCGAACGCTCCGGCGCAGAATACAACTTTGCCTTCCATGCCGCAGAATGAGACTGTATCTCCCTCAAAGATCCTTTTACCGTTGCTGTCAGTTAATCCTGTATACTTTCTGATAAGTTCTTCTTTTTCCTGCCTCTCAGCTTCCAGCCATACATCATAATCATTCAGAACATCGTGATAAAACTTTCTGACATTTTCCGTTCCGTACTTTGAAACAGCCTCTTCAAAGGTAAGCTCCGTATGTTCCGTTTCATCAAGAAAGATATTGCTGATAAACTGACCGTTATACTCGAATCCGACCTTTGTTCCCTGTTCTGTTTCATTTGCAAGGTACTGATTAACTTTAGAAAGAGCCTTAGCCAGTTTCAGTTCATCTTCTGTTGTGTTAAATATCTTTAATATATCCATAATTATTTCTCCCATTCTCTGCCTTTATCATCGCAGCCCATATAATAGAAAGGACAACTAAGCCCGGCACAGCACCAGTTTAAATTGTACCTTCCGTTAATGCGAACGACTTCCCTTATATAGGAAGGGTCACGGCACATCATGTACTTTCTTTTCGGTTTGCCGTTACTGAAGTATAGGTCACTTGTTTTCCTTTTGAGTTTTTCTGATTCCGTTAAGTTCTTCATTTCGATTCCTCCCGGTTTTCTTCTAATAGCTTTTCTGCATATTCGTTGTATTTATCAATAACCTGAGTTTATCGGCTCCATGTTATCAATAAATATCTACGCTTTTATTATACAAGATAATTGAAGCAAACAAAAAAAGGCCCTGCATAAAGCAAAGCCTTTCTTATCAGATCAATTCAATTATTCGTTCCAGCAAAGCTGCATATACTTATCAGCCTCATCTTCTGTAAGCTGATACTTTTCTATGACTACATTTTTGGTCATGCCTTTTGTAAAATTTGCCGCCTGAAGTGTTGTGATAAGAATCTTTATTCCGTTTTCACGTTCTTCGGCTTTTCCCTCTGCTTTTCCTTCAACTCTTCCTTCAGCTCTTCCTTCTGCTTTTCCTTCAGCTTTTCCCGCTGAGAATCCTTCAGCCTTCTGAAGTTTAAAAGCCATTTCCTGATCA
>NZ_ADKM02000069.1 GCF_000178155.2 Hominimerdicola alba 8 | reverse complement strand
TCCTTGCCGTCACATACCACCATAGTTCCGCATCCATAAACGAATCCGTTAAATCCCAGCGAAGTTATATCTTCGTTTACATTTACGTCAGGTCGCCCTGTGTTAACAAAAAGCAGATTACCCGCTTTTTTAGCCTTTTCAAGGGCTGTTATTGTGCTTTCCGGGACTTTAGCGCCCTTTTTTTCGGGGATAAGCGTCCCATCGATATCAAAAAACATTATCTTATTCATTTTACATTCCTTACGAAAATTTTTAGAAAAGCTCATCAAGCAGAAGATAGTATCTGAGCTTTTTCTCGTCCTTTTTTATACCCAATTCAATAAATAATCTGTCGGGATCAACGCCTTCATATCTGCCGTAAGTGCCGTCAACATTGTGTTTCAGGCTCCTGTAGCAGAGTGATATATCACGCCACTTGTCAGCAATTCCTGCATCGCCCAGATCAATATAGCCCGAAAAACTTTCGCCCGAAAGAAAAATATTTGGCAGACAGAAGTCGCCGTGACTCAGTACATACTCTTCCTGCGGACGATTTTCTATCAGCCATCTGAATAGTTCGTGTGGGCTTGAAAAGCCTTCTTTTCGCATAAACTGCGTTGTTTCAAGGATATCAAGTCTTGGTTCTATCTCTGATAGTTCAACATCAAGTGTGCGTTTTCTGGGACAGGTTGTTATGTCTGCCGACCATAAACGTTTAAGTGCATCAGCCAAAAGTGGTATGAGAAGTTCGGGGGCTGTCAGATAGATCGGGTCGCAAGCCATTCTGCCCTTGATCTTGGTCATCAGCAGATAGCTTTTGTTCGCTGAAACGCCGTGATACAGCACTTTTGGTACAGGCATACGACCGTCCAGCCATTTCAGCATTTTGACTTCCTCGCTGAAACATTCTGCCGATGGCTGTATTTTCAGCACCGCATTGTTGCTTTCCAGCACTTGACTGCCTGACATGCCTGTGCTGTTTATACAAAAATCCTGACCTTTTATCAGCAAAAGCAACTCTTTCGGGTAATTTTCTGTTTTCATTTTATCTTCTTTCTTAAATTATTTTCATTTTGTTTTTTCTCTATGATGATAGTATATCATATTATTTCGGTCTTTTCAAGGGCTTTGGCGGTTGACTTGTCTTAACAAGAAATGAAATTGTTCAGTTTGTCAATTGGTCAAAACAATTTACTTCGGTTTATGTAAATTGATACAAAGTGTAAACTAAACTGTTGACATTTGACTTGCTCTGTGTTATTATGAATATAGTAAATAAGATTTTATTTTAACAAAAATTTATGGGGGGATGCAGAATGAAGATCAACGAGAATTTCAAGAAATTATCCGCTTTTGCAGTTGTTTTTGCCGGTCTTTGCAGTTTTTTCCTTTTCTGCTTTTGCTGAACCCTTAGCGCCTGTGCTTGATGATGACGCTGTTACCGAGTGTGTGACCAGTGAAGAACCTCAGCCTGAGATACCTGATGATGCTGATAAGCAGATAAGCGCTCCTGTCTGGGCTGATGTTAATGGTGATGATAAGTTTAATGTTACTGATCTTTCTCTTGTTTGCGCACATGTAAAAGGCATCAAGTCCCTTGATGATCCCTCTGCTGCTGATGTCAGCGGTGATGGCAAAGTCAATGTCATTGATGTCGTAAAGATTGCTTTTGCTGTCAAAAGACAGATCATCTGATTTTACAAATTTTGCAAATTAGTCCCCGGAATACTGGGGGCTTTTTTATTTGCCAAAATTTCAAGCGCGATTATTGACTGTTTTATATACAACAAAAATTGCAGCCTGTGGAGATATTCCTCAGACTGCAATTGTTTTTTATTCGTATCTCAGTGCGTCTATCGGGTTCATGTTGCCTGCGCGTTTTGCGGGGTAGTAACCAAAGATAAGTCCTGTCAGCATCGAGAATGCCAGCGAAATTATTATCGCTGGTATTGACGGCTGAACCGTCAGGATTATGTACTCGGCATACTCTGCCGCAAATGTTTGCAGTGCCATAGATGCTATCTTGCTTATCAGCACGCCGTTTACTATGCCGATGATAACGCCTATCGTACCGCCTGTCAGACAGATTATTATTGCTTCGATGACGAACTGACTGCGTATATCCGTGTTCAGTGCGCCCAACGCCTTGCGCACACCGATCTCACGGGTACGTTCAAGTATGCTTACCAGCATGATGTTCATTACGCCGACACCGCCGACTATCAGCGAGATCGCAGCAATTATTGATATTGCGATGGTGACCACATTCAGCACCGTGTTTATCATTTTCAGATCATCTTCACTGTCATAAATTTCAATTCCCCACTGCTCGTTTTTCTCGTAAATAGGGTCAAAGTAGTCTTTTATATAAGCCTTAGCCTGTTCTTTGCTGCATTCATTTGTCCAGCCTATCTCAGCAGAATTAAGTATCGTTTCCTTAGCGGTCAGGCTCTTTTCTTTCAGCATGGTGTTGTAAGGCATAAATATGTATGTTTTGATGCTCAGTTTATCCTGCTCATTTCTTGCACGATTTATACCCAGCTCGTTTTTCTCAAGATCGGTGTATTCCATTACGCCGACTATGGTCAGTTTTAGGTTTCTGCCTGCATTGCTTCCTGAAAGAGTGTTGTACTTGATGGTCTTGCCGATGACATTTTCCGTTGTGCCGAAGTACTGTTCGCAGAAGAACTCAGATACCAGACAGGTGTTTTTCTGTTTCATCATGTCTTCCTTGCTGATCGCTCTGCCTTGTACTATCTGTTTTTTGAACTGGTCGAAATAGTCATCTGAAACGCCCAGCATCCCTGCTTGTACAGGGTCGCCGTTAAGGTTGACCGTTTCAACAGCGCCATACATGTCGTTGCAGCTGTATGTCAATTCATTGGGGTGCAGGTTTATAAGTTCCTGTATCTGTTCAAGTGTCATCTGCTCATTCTCAGGCAGATCTTCCCACTCGCCTTCATACTCTTCTCTGACCTCCGGGTAGATTATCAGTTTGCTTGGTCCCAGCTGGTTGAAAGTATTGGTCAGCGTGTTGGAGATCGAATTACCGATGGTTGTAATGGTGATGACCGCGCTGATACCGATTATGATACCCAGCATTGTCAGGAAAGACCTCATTTTGTTGATAGCCAGCGAGGAGAACGCCATTTTTATGCTCTCTGTAAAGTTCATTCGCTGCCCACCTCCCTTGTCTGGTCGGCAACTATCCGACCATCGCTGATGGTCAGCATGCGCTCTGTTTCACTGGCGAGTTCAGGGCTGTGGGTTATCAGCACGATGGTCTTGCCCTGCTTTTCATGCAGTTCATGGAAAAGATCCATGACCATTCTGCCTGTTTTGGTGTCCAGCGCACCTGTCGGCTCGTCTGCCAGTATGATAGACGGATCATTCGCCATTGCCCTTGCGATAGCTACACGCTGTTTTTGTCCGCCTGAAAGCCTTGATGGGTCATGGGTGTAACGGTCGCTCATGCCGACAAGATCTATCAGTTCCAACGCACGTTCGGTGCGTTTTTTCTGAGGAATGCCCGCGTACATCATCGGCATCTCCACATTTTTCAGCGCTGTTATTTTGGGTATCAGGTTGAAGTTCTGGAAAACGAACCCGATCTCCTTGTTCCTTATGCGGGAAAGCTGTTTATCGTCAAAAACCTTTGTGGACTTGCCATTGAGAAGATATTCGCCCTCAGTCTGGCGGTCGAGCAGACCTATGATGTTCATAAGCGTACTTTTGCCCGAACCCGATGCGCCGACGATCGAAACGAACTCTCCCTCGTAGATATCCAGTCCGATATCGAAAAGTATCTGTAGTTCGTTAGGTTCACCGACATAATACTTCTTGGTGATGGCGTCCATATGGATAACAGGATCACTTCTTCTCTTCATTTACCTGTATCCTCGCTCCCTCTTCTACGGGGTCAAGACCATCTTCGCTCGGCTGTTCAACGATAAGATCGCCGCTTTTCACTTCGCCGCCTGTCACTTCCACGTAAAAGTCTGCTTCTTCGCCTGTAACTACCTTCTTCTTGCTGACTTCATAGCCGCCCTTTTCATCGTCAGCTTCGGTGGCAACGAACACATATTTGCTGCCGTCTTCTTCTTCGATGATGCCTGTATAGGGGATACTAAGTTTTTCACCGATATCCTTGATGACCACATCTACAGTGGCGCTCATGCCTATCAGCAGTTTGTCATTTGGCTGGTCGAGAGTTACTTCGACCTTATAGCCGCTGGTAGGTTCTGCGGCAGTCGTATCTGTGGAAACCACGTTGACGATACGGGTTATCTTAGCAGGGAATTCTTCATCGGGCAGTACCTTTGAAGTGACTATAGCGCGCATGCCCTCGCTTATTTTGGTTATATCCGTTTCCCTGACGGTCAGTTCGATAACAGTCTGGTCGGTATTTACGATTGTCATGAGTGTGGGCGCGCTCGGCAGACTTCCCTCATTGACATTCAGCACAGTGATGATGCCGCTCTGTGGGGCATAAACTTCGCACTGGTCTATCTGTTCCTGTATCTTATCCATCTGCTTCTGTATACTATCGGTGCTGTCATACGCCTCAGCATCGATGATATCCTGTATGCCCTGTATCGTGTCATCATACTGGGCTGAGGTGTCATTGTACGCTTCCTGAGCGGCTGTCACAGCATCATCAAGAGTTGTAAGAGTTGGTTTCATCTGTTCAAGTGTGGCATTTACGGTGTCATAATCGTATAACTCGTCACCCGCATCTATTGCCGCGTTAAACTCACCGACCAGCTTATTGTACTTTTCGTAAGCATCGTCCCTTTCCTTTATAGCCTTGTCGATCGCACGCTGTGCGCGGTCAAGGGCTGTCTGCTTTTTGTTTTTGGCAGACTCAAGGTCGCGGGCGTTCTTGTCATGTCCCGACTGAGTTTTCTTGTCGCTGTTATCCAGCTGTTTCTTGAGGTCGTCGTACTCCTCCTTAAGTTCGGTGCTGTCAAAAACGCAGAGCAGGTCGCCCTCTTTGACAACATCGCCCAGACTCACCTTTACCTCACTGACCGTCGCACTCAGTTTTGTGGTAACATCGACTGTTCCGTTGCCGATGACCGAACCTGTGGTCGAGATAGTTTCCGAAAGGTCGTTCTGACCTGCGGGTACAACAGTGTACCTCATGTTTGCTTTCATGGCTTCGTTCGCGGATTTAGCCATGTTCGAGATGCCGTAAGCGCCTCCGCCAACGACAAGCAGTGCTACCAAAGGTATAATGATAGCTTTTTTCTTTACTGCCATTTTTTTGCCTCCTTTAAAATATTTGGAATTACTGTGTTAAAAATCTTTATCTACACAGTTAAAATAATTATAACATTTAATATAACACACGTCAAGTCTGATAAATAGAACAATACAAATTTCGTTATATTAAACAAAATGTCGTGCAGAATTACTCTGCACGACATGCAAATGATTGTTTTAGACATTGAATTTGAACAAAACGATATCTCCGTCCTGCATTACGTACTCCTTGCCTTCCTGACGAGCCAGTCCCTTTTCGCGGACAGCTGCCATAGAGCCGTACTGCATCAGGTCATCAAAGCTGACGACCTCAGCGCGTATAAATCCGCGTTCAAAGTCAGAATGTATCTTGCCCGCAGCCTGCGGTGCTTTGGTACCCTTTGTGATAGTCCATGCGCGCACTTCGGGTTCGCCTGCGGTAAGGAAAGATATCAGACCCAGCAGTGAATAACCCTCTTTGATGATGCGGTCAAGTCCGCTGGTTTCAAGACCCAGATCAGCGAGGAACATAGCTTTGTCCTCAGCGTCCATATCTGATATCTCAGCCTCGATCTGCGCACAGATGGGCAGCACAGCAGCCTTTTCAGCAGCCGCTATCTCGCAGACTTTCTTGTAGTTTGCGTTGTTTTCAATGTTGTTGCGGAAGTCGTCCTCGCTGAGATTTGCGGCGTAAATAACGGGTTTAAGCGACAGCAGGGGAGTTTCTTTCAGCAGTTCGGCTTCATCTTCGGTCATGTCAAAGCTGCGTGCTGAGTGACCATCTTCCAGATGTGCTTTCAGCTTCTCCAGAAATTCGACCACGCTGCCAAGGCTTTTGTCACCTTTCATTGCCTTTTTGGTGCGGTCGATGCGGCGTTCCAGCAGTTCGACATCAGAGAAGATAAGTTCAAGGTCGATGGTTTCGATATCTCGTGCGGGATCAATGGAACCGTCAACATGGATTATGTTGTCATCCTCAAAGCAGCGCACAACATGAACGATAGCGTCCACCTCACGGATATTTGCGAGGAACTTATTGCCAAGACCCTCACCCTTTGAAGCACCCTTGACCAGACCTGCAATGTCAACAAATTCCAGTGTTGCGGGGGTGAATTTTACAGGGTGATACATCTCAGCCAGCGCATCAAGGCGCTTATCAGGCACCGAAACGATGCCGACATTCGGCTCGATGGTGCAGAAAGGGTAGTTTGCTGACTCTGCGCCTGCATTTGTCAGCGCATTGAAAAGTGTAGATTTGCCAACATTTGGCAGTCCTACCATACCTAATTTCATTTATTTACTCTCCTTTGGAAATTATTATGCGAGTTCACCGCAATTATTGACTACATATTTTCATAGTCAGCATCTTCGATAGCGCAGCATTCCTTGTCCTCTGCATTGCTTATCTCGTTGCAGCTTGCGATCTGAATGCCCTTCTTGATGGGTGCGAATAAGAATCCAACGCAAACGCCCAGCAGGAAAAGCGCAAAACCTTTCCAGAAGTAGCCTACAGCCGGTGTTCCGATCTCATTGGAGTAGATGGTCTTCAGTGTGTCTTTCATGGTAAAACCTCCTGTTTTTTATTATTTAAACTTTTATCCGTAAGCAGACAGACCATTATAGATATTGAATAGCTGTCTGCTAAAATGTACAATAGTGTTCAGTCAAAAATTGCTGAACAGACATTAAACGATTTTTGCTGTGCATTTATTGCTAAGTAAAATCTTCAGAAAAATTGATCTACTCGACCGCTTTCAGTGAGCCGACCATATCGACCTTTGTAAGTACAAAGTGAAGTGCTACGTTGACGGCAAGTGCAAATATCAGCGTGATCACGCCGCCGTAAAGTAATGCGCTCGGTGCAAGTTCACGGTTGAACATAAGCAGATCGACCTCCGCAGTGACGGTCACAAAGTAGTGAAGCAGCCGTCCCAGCGGCATGCCGATGATAACTCCCAGCAGCGCCGAAATAATGTTTTCGCGCAAAATATAGTCATCTGTTTCACGGTCAAAAAACCCCAATACTTTGACAGTTGCGATCTCACGCTTTCGCTCGTTGATATTGATCTCAGCCAGATTGTAGAGCACAACAACAGCCAGCAGACCTGCGCTGAATATCAGCACAGCTACCACAGTGTTCAAGCTGTCAGCAGAATTGAGATAACCCTCACTCTGATCTTCTTTATAAGTCAGACCATAGAAATGATCAGATCGAAGAAACGTATATCTGAAAGCATCAAAGTCCGTACCCGGCTTTAAATCTACGAATGCGATGTTGTGAAGCACTTCTTTATCAAAAGAGTTTTGGTATAATTCAGGTGCAACGAAAATATAGTGGAAAGCATAGTTTCTGCAAATACCGCTCACTGAGATATCAGCACTTTGACCCTCTGAATTTTTCAGCGTGATAGAGTCGCCGACATTTATATCAAGCAGCTTTGCCAGCTTTTCGGTGATCACAGCTCCACTGTCATCAAGCGCAATTTCTGACAGGTCATCTGCTGACCTTAACTTGATGAAATTTTCCAGCTGCGCGGGCAAATCGGGAACGCAGACATTTGCGGTATAGACCTGTCCGCTGTGAAAAGCCTCAAATTCGGTGAGCATAGCCTGCATATGAACGCTTATTTCTCCGACATTTTCTAGTTCACGTTTGTTTTCATCGTAATTATATCGGTTGTTCATCACGGCGATGCCGTCATAAACGAATACATCTCTGAACTGCTTATCGACCACCGAACCGATGGAATGTTTCAGTCCGAAACCTGTGATTATCAGCGCAGTACACCCTGCAACGCCCGCCAGCGTCATGAAAAAACGCCGCTTGTAGCGAAGCATATTTCGGGTGGTGACTTTGCTCATAAAACTGAATTTTCCCCAGATCTTCGGGTTGTTTTCGATAAGAACGCGCCTGCCCTCTTTTGGTGGTCTGGGTCGCATAAGGCTTCCGGGAACTGCCTGTAGTTCGCGCAGACATGTAAATGCTGTCACACCGCAGATGCAAATCACCGAAACGCCTACCGAACCCAGCAGGAATTCAGGTCTGAGCGGTGTGTTGAGTTTTTGAATGTTGTACAATAATTTGTACCCATCGTAAATGCTGTTCGGCAGCAACAGAAGTCCGAGCGCTGAGCCAAACACTCCGCCGATGATCGCAGCAAGTCCCGAATAGACCAGATATTTACCCAGTATTGTTTTACGGGAATATCCGAGCGCTTTGTAAATTCCCATGTTTCCGCGCTGTTCTTCGATCAGGCGTGACATGTTCGTCAGGCAGACAAGCGACGCGACCAGTACGAAAAACACGGGGAAGACCCGCGAGATCAAGTCGATCTTATTGCTGTCACCTTTGAACTGAGCGTAATCGTTTGAGGCAGTAAATCGGTCAAAACGGTAGATCGCAGGCTCGCTGACCTCAGCAAGCTGTGCTTCTGCATCGCTTATCTCCTTGTAGGCAGAGTCAAGCTGCGACAGATATTTTTTGTGTGCAACGCCCGAATTATCGCCGTTATCGCTCATTAGTTCCTGCACGATCATCAGCGCTTTTTCAGCTTTGAGCATTGCAGCTTTTTCAAGATAAGCTCTCTTTCCTTGTGCGACCTCAGCTTCGTAAATTTTTCGCGTTTTCGCAGCAGTTTTCTGAATTTTCGGAAGTTCTTCCGAGAGTATGGAATAGTCCATATCAACGTACTGATTTAAAGTGTCAGCAGTTGTCTTTGCAGAAGCGATCCTCTCTTCAGCCTGTTTCTTTAGGTCGGAATATCGTTTGTTTACGCTGTTTTCAAAGGCAGAATATGCCTCTTCTCCAAACTTGTTGACTTTATTTTTGTACTCATCAGAAAACGGGTCAAGCTCGTCAACGCCATCGATATCCACGAACAGTTCTGTGTAATACGGCGTGATAAATTCTTCTTCACGAAGGAAAACGTTTGAAACTATCGTGCCGTCACCCTCTGTGGTGGGGTCGCGTTCATAGCCGATGTACATCGGTGATGTCACGATGCCGACTATCTCAAAAGTGTCATTTTCCAGCGTATCAAGGAGATCTTTCGTATCATCAGTTTCCGAAAAGGTCAATTTTTCACCCAGTTTAAATGTGCTTGGTGATGACAGCTTGACTTCTACAGCGCACTCGCCGTCCTTTTCGGGCAGACGACCTTCGATAACGTTTAACTTGTTCATCAGATTTGGACTGTCATCAGGTAAAGCTGAGTTGAATGAGATACACTTCAGCACGATATTTTTGTTGTCGTATCGGTAGAAAACTTCCTTAGAATACGCCGCATGTGCCCCTTTTATGTGATCTGCTGTCTTTACTGCCTCAACATCTGCTGATCTCACACCGATCTCTGAGGTGAACATCAAGTCCATCAATTTGTACTTTTGAAAATAATCGGCAGCTGTTTCCACCATATCGGGCTGAGTGGCTTTGACCCCCGAAAAGAAGCCGCAGCCCAGCGAAACTATCAGCAAAATGGAAAGAAATCGACCGAAATTTCCACGTATTTCTCGTATGGTATCTTTAAGAAAAGCAGTTTTCAAATCGAAACCTCCGATGATAAAAAGGCTGTAATGCGGACTTTACTGATAAAAAGTCCGCATTCAGTCCCGATATTGGTTCAGCGATATTAACGCCGAACGAAAATTTTCGTGAATTACTTGGGATCAACAAAGCCGACCTTGTGATAGACCTTAGAAACGGTGCGCTGAGTGATGATCCTTGCCTTTTCCGCGCCTGCCGTATAGCATTCTTTGAGGTATGCCTTATCGTTCATAAGACGCGCAAATTCGGTGCGTACAGGTTCGAGGTGGTCAGCGACTGCTTCACCTACAGCCATTTTGAAGTCGCCGTAGCCCTTGCCTGCGAAATCCTTTTCGATATCCTCGAAAGTTTTTCCTGTCACAACGCTGTAGATGGTCATCAGATTGTTGATGCCATCCTTGCCCTCTGCATATCTGACTTCTGTGTCGGAATCGGTCACAGCACGCTTGAATTTGCGGATGATCGTGTCCTTATCGTCCAGTATCAGTATGCAGGCATTCGGGTTTTCGTCAGATTTTGACATCTTCTTTGTGGGATCCTGGAGGCTCATGACTTTCGCTCCCATTTTCGGGATATAAGGCTCAGGCAGTTTGAAGAAGTCGCCGTAGCGCTGGTTGAAGCGCTGTGCGATGTTTCTTGCCAGTTCGAGGTGCTGTTTCTGGTCAGCGCCGATCGGGACAAGATCTGCATTGTACGCCAGAATGTCAGCCGCCATCAGCACAGGGTATGTGAACAGACCTGCATTGATGTTGTCGGCATGTTTAGCCGATTTGTCCTTAAACTGAGTCATTCGCTGGAGTTCACCGAACTGTGTTGAACAGCCCAATACCCAGCTGAGTTCGGGGTGATTGCAGTTGTGGCTCTGGAAAAACAGCACAGATTTCTTCGGATCCATTCCGCATGCGATAAGCAGTGCGTATGCCTGAAGCGAGTTCTGTCTCAGCTTTGCAGGTTCCTGTGTGACTGTTATCGAATGCAGGTCGGCTACCGCGTAAACGCAGTTGAATTCCTCCTGCAAAGGACCCCAGTTCTTGACTGCACCCAGATAGTTGCCCAGTGTAAAGGTGCCTGTGGGCTGTATCATGCTCAGTATCAGCTTTTTGTCTTTTGAAAAATTTAACTCAGCCATTTTACTACTCCTTATTTCAAACGTTATCGTTGTGATCGATCATTCGCCAAACATTTCCTTTGAAAGTTTGCCCAGCATCTCACAGCCTGCAACAAGCTGTTCGTCTGTAGGTGTCGAGAAGTTCAGTCTGAACGATGTTGTCTTGTCGCTCTCATTTATCATGAATGCGTTGCCGGGAACGACAGCTACCTTGAACTCCTTGACAGCGCGAGTGCAGAACGCGGTCATATCGCAGTCAGCGGGAAGTGTGCACCAGATGAACAGACCGCCCTCAGGCTTGGTGAATTTGATCTTTGAAGAGAAATTTTTCTCGATCTGCTCGATCATCAGACCGCACTTGTGTCTGTAGATAGCACGCAGACGCTCAAGGTGTGCGGGCATATCGCACTGGGTCATGAACTTGTAAGCAAGTACCTGTGCCCAGATGTTGGTGTGAACATCATCGACCTGCTTGCAGATGGTCATTTTATTGATTATCTCCTTAGGTGCGCTTATATAGCCGACTCTTATGCCGGGTGCCAGCACCTTTGAGAATGTTCTCGAATAAGCTACGATGCCGTCCTTGTCCATGCTCTTGATGGAGGGAACATGCTCGCCTGTGAAACGCAGGTCGCCGTAAGGGTTGTCCTCAAGGATTATCGCGCCGTATTTCTTAGCCAGTTCGTAAGCGCCCTTGCGTTTTTCAAGCGAAGTGGTAAGACCTGTTGGGTTCTGGAAATTGCAGATCAGGTAGATCAGCTTGACTTTGCCTGTTTTCAGGACTTCTTCCAGTTCATCGAGGTCGATGCCGTCATCTTTGAGGGTGATGCCTCTTAAGTCCACATTATAGGATTTGAACGCATTCAGCGAACCGATGAAGCTGGGGGCTTCACAGCAGAGGATATCGCCCGGATCGCAGAGGACCTTAGCCATCATAGCGTTTGCCTGCTGTGCGCCGCTGACGATTATCAGATCATCGCGGCCGGGCACAAATTCGCCCTTCTTTTCAAGTTCTTTTTTCAGCAGATCGCGCAGGGGAGTGTAGCCCTCAGATATGCTGTACTGGAGCGCTAAGATGGGGTCTTCGGCAAAGATCTCAGCCGAGATGCGCTTTATCTCGTCAACAGGGAAAGCCTCAGGTGCAGGGTTGCCTGCGGCAAAAGAGATGACACCGGGTTCAGAAGTGAACTTAAGGATCTCTCTGATGGCGGAAGCCTTGATATGCGATACTTTTTCAGAAAATCTGTACTCCATTTTAAAATGACCTCTTTCATTGAAATGTGTGCCTTGAAATTTTGACTGTCAGATGCACAAAAAAGTGCATAGCGGCAGAGAAATCAGCAAAGCAAATATAATACCATATTATTATAGCACATTTCAGTTCTACTTTCAAGCATTATGCTGCTAAAATCGGTAAAATTTTCAGATCAACGAGATTTGATTATAATATTGCAACAATTAAATATAAATTATAAATAAAACATATAAAATTTCAATATTTTCAATGAATAGCATATTGCAAAAATTAATATGTTGTGATATACTAACTATTAGTGGAAGAGTTGGGTAATCAACTGTAAAATTAATCGATTTTGCAGTTGATTTTACAAATATATGGATGTACCTCCCTTCAGCCAAATTTAAATTAGCCTGATCCTATTCAAATTACCACGAAACATCGGCGTCGTTACGGAGTTTTTCTCCTTGCGGCGCCGTTGTTTTGTCTGCTTGATTTTGAGAGAAACTCTCAATTGTAAATAATGTGTAAAAGTCTGCAAAAGCTGTTGACAGCGGGGACGAGGTGTGCTATAATACAAAATTGAAATTTACTCTCAGTTTTAAAAGGAGGTCAGAAAGTGGCGCAGTACAATACGATCCAAAAGGGCGAATTACTGGATTTTCTGGGCAGACACAGAACTTCTGCCTATACCGTTAAAGAGATCGCAGACCTGATGAAAGCTGACAGCGCCATACCAAAACCGCCCGGTGAAAGCACTGTTTATCGGCTTATAAAACAGCTGGTCGAGTCGGGTGAAGTAAAACGCACTGTTCGCGGCAACAGCCGTACTTTCGTTTATCAGCTGACTGATGGTGAAAGCTGTCACCATCACCTGCACATGAAGTGTGTGACCTGCGGCAAACTATATCATATGGACGATGAGGCGAGCCGTGAACTGGTCGAGCGGATATTGCAGGAGGACAGCTTTGAGATAGACAGCAGTGCTGTACTGCCGGGTAAATGCGGCGGCTGTCGCGGCGGTAAAGGGGATAACTGACTTTTCGGAGGAATATATGAAACTAAAAAGAATTGCAAGTATTTTAATGTGTGCGGCTGTGATTGGGCTTTCTGCCTGCGGTGACGGTGCGGGACTTGCTGAGAGCGTATCAAAGAAAAGCGGCAAGGTCAGCGTGGTGTGTACGACTTTTTCGTGCTATGACTGGTCGCGTGAGATAATCGGTGACAAGGCAGATGAAGTCGAACTGACCTATTTATTGGACAAAGGTGCCGACCTGCACAGCTATCAGCCCACAGCGGCAGATATCGTGAAGATATCGGGCTGTGATGTTTTTGTCTATGTTGGCGGCGAGAGCGAAACGTGGGCTGAGGACGCGCTGAAAGAGGCTTCAAATAAAAATATGAAAGTAGTCCGTCTGCTTGATACCGATGGTTTTGACGCTAAGGAAGAAGAGGTCAAAGAGGGTATGCAGGCTGAGGAAGAAGAAGAGGGCGAAGCTGAGGAAGAGCCTGAGTATGATGAGCATGTGTGGCTCTCGGTGAAGAACGCTGAGATAATGTGCGGTGAGATAGAAAAGGCAATAGGCGAGGCTGACCCCGAAAATGCGTCGGTCTACGAGCAGAATCGTCAGGCGTATACAGAAAAGCTGTCTGCGCTGGACGGACAGTTTGCTGATATGGCGGCAAATGCAAAGTCGAAAACTATTATTTTCGGTGACAGGTTCCCGTTCAGGTATTTATGTGATGATTACGGCATAGATTACTATGCGGCGTTTGTTGGCTGTTCGGCTGAAACGGAAGCCAGCTTTGAAACTATCGCTTTTCTGGCAGAAAAGGCTGACGAGATAGGTGCTGAAACGATATTCACCATAGAGAACAGCGACGGGCGCGTAGCGCAGGCGATAATAAACGGAAGAAAAGACAAGTCGGGCGAGATAGCTGTGCTGAATTCGCTCCAGTCTGTTGACAAGGCGCAGGCTGACAGCGGCGTGACTTATATCTCGCTGATGGAGGAAAACTGCGAAACGCTGAAAAACGCGCTTGATCGATGATTTGAGTCAGGAGAGTAAAATGGGAAAGCAGATCGAATGTAAAAACTGTACTCTGGGCTATGAGGGCGTTGCTGTCACTGAGGGGATAAATTTTACCGTCAGCAGCGGTGATTATCTGTGTATACTGGGCGAGAACGGTTCGGGTAAAAGTACGCTCATAAAGGCGCTTCTCGGGCTGAAACCCGTAATGAGCGGTGAGATAGAGTGGGCAGAGTCAAAGCAGGGGGAGATAGGCTATCTTCCTCAGCAGACACTTGTACAGCGGGATTTCCCTGCATCTGTACGTGAGATCGTGATGTCGGGCTGTCTGGGCAAGGGCGGGTTTCACCCTTTCTACCGTAAGGAAGACAAGGAACTTGCCGACAAGACGATGACTCAGCTTGGCATAAAAGACTTGGAAAAGCGCTGTTACAGAGAACTTTCGGGCGGTCAGCAGCAGCGTGTGCTGCTGGCAAGGGCGCTGTGCGCAGCCGGTAAGATACTACTGCTGGACGAACCTGTTACAGGTCTTGACCCGAAAGCGCAGAACGACCTTTATGAACTGATCGCAAGTCTTAACAAGGGCGGCATAACTATTATAATGGTGTCCCACGATATACATGCGGCAGTGAGATATGCCAGCCATGTTCTGCACATAGGCAGTAAAAAACAGCTGTTTTTCGGTACAAAAGAGAAGTATGTCAACAGCCGTCTGGGACAGAGTTTTATTCTTACGGAAGGGGGCGAAGAGAATGAGTGAACAGCTTGAGATCTTGCAGCACTATTTTTCCTACCCTTTTGTTAAGTATGCGATGATAGTCGGACTGCTGATAGCGCTTTGCTCATCACTGCTGGGGGTCACGCTGGTGCTCAAAAGATTTTCGTTCATCGGTGATGGTCTTTCGCACGTTGCATTCGGCGCGATGGCGGTATCTACAGTGCTTTCTGTTTCGCTGAAGCGGGCAAGTCACGGCGAGAGCCTTTTCGCGAAATTTCTCGAAGACACTAACGGAATGGTGATAATACTGCCTGTCACGCTTATCGCGGCGGTACTGCTGCTGCGAACGGGTCAGAACACCAAAATAAAGGGAGATGCAGCCATCGCGATGATATCTGTCGGCTCTCTGGCAGTCGGATATATGCTGATAAATGTGTACTCGGCATCTGCGAATGTTGCGGGCGATGTTTGCAGCACGCTGTTCGGCTCGACCTCGATACTTACCCTTACAGAGGGTGAAGTTTGGCTGTGTGCAGCGCTGGCTGTGGTTGTGCTGGCGGTCTTCGTGATATTCTATAACCGCATCTTTTCTGTGACTTTTGATGAAAGTTTTGCTAAGGCAAGCGGTGTCAAGGCGAACGGCTACAACCTGCTTATCGCCATAATCACTGCGCTCATCATCGTGCTTGCGATGAATCTGGTCGGTTCGCTGCTGATATCGGCGCTGATAATTTTCCCTGCGCTGTCAGCAATGCGCCTTTTCAAGAGTTTTCTCAGCGTTATCATCTGCTCGGCAGTTATCTCGGTGATATGCGCGGGCGTGGGTATCATAGTTAGCATACTATTCTCAACACCTGCAGGTTCGACCATCGTTTCGGCGGACATTATCGTTTTCTTTGGATTTTCCGCTGTTTCTGCGATAACAAGGAGGAACTGACATGAAAAAGCTGATACCTTTCGCGCTGTCTGCCGCACTTCTGCTGGCAGGCTGCGGTGATACATCCAAGGTCGATGAACTGATAAACAGCAGCACTGCACAGACGGTCACACTGAACAAGACAGATGAAGCTATCGCTAAACTGGCTGAGGATACCGCTGAGGACTACTGGGCGAACAAGGAAACTTCCCCTGTTCCGCAGACCACGAAGATAGATGAAGCCGAACTGAAAAACGGCGATATCGATATCGACCTGACAGGGTTGAATGCCAATATGCTCTATGCGCAGGTCTACGAGATGACCTCTGACCCTGAAAAGTACGAGGGCAAGACAGTACGCGCCAACGGCACTTTTGCCTATACCGCCGACCCGAATACAGGCGGCGAATATTTCGCAGTGTTCATTGCTGATGCGGCAGCCTGCTGCTCACAGGGACTTGAATTCCGCCGCGAGGGCGAGTTCAGCTATCCCGCAGATTATCCTGAGATAGGTGAGCCTATAGTGGTCACAGGAACTTTCAGGACTTATAAAGAGGGTGTTTTCACTTACTGTGAACTGGCTGATGCCACTATGGAAGTCGAAAACGCATAAACTTCGATAATACGCAAAAAAGGGATATGTCTTCCGCTGACAGAAGACATATCCCTTATTTATTATTTCAAAAAGAATATCGAGAACAATAAAAATCCAACACCTGCGAAGAGCAGTATGTACAGCAGTACCATGACATACAGCTTCATACCTTTGCTTTCCCTTATTTCGCGGGGCTGTTCCTCAGTCTGCGGCTGGTTTGGCTGAACTTCCTTCGGCTGAGATACGGGATGAACTGTCTGCTTTTTTGGACGAGGTGTCGGCGTGCATATGTCGCAGAAGTTGCACTCTTCATATTCTGTCGGCACATGGTCAACAGTCAGCTGACGCAGTACACGGTAGACTTCGTCCATCGACTCGTAGCGCGTTTCGGGGTGCGCCATGCAGCACTGCATGATGAACCTCTGCAATTCGGGAGGTGCACCGCGCGGCGGGTCAAATGCAGCACCGTTCATTCGTGCGCGGACTGCCTCTGCGGGGTCACCGTCTGGCTGTTGAAGCGGCAGAAGTCCGCCGTTGAAAATGCGGTACAGCACCAGTCCGTAGGAGTAGATATCTGCCTTGTACGGGTCGAAGCCCTCAGTCTGCGTTTCGGGAGCGGCATAAGTGGGGTCAGCACGTTTCGGGTCGAAGGTGCATGGTGCGTCCAGACAGAAGTGTCCCTCACTGTCCACCCAGATGTTCTCAGGGCAGATGTCACCGAAAGTGAAGCCCGCTTTGTGGGCAGTCCTAAGCCCGCGACATATGTTGTCAGCCAGTTTGCGGGCAGTCATGTATGGCAGCTGACCTTTTGCAGTAATGGCAGAAAGCGGTTCATACTCGTCAGTCTGTACCAGTATGTCAGCCGCCACAGGTGCAGAACCGATGTTTTCGTGGTTCTTCACTGTGAAATTTCTGGCGCTTACTATGAATGCTTCTCCCGCAAGACGCATCTTGTCATTTATCCGTCCGATGGCGGCAGAAGTCAGTTCAGAAAGCGGGCGCTTGCTGACACGGCTGTCAACCGTCAGCACACGTACAGCGCTCTTCCTGCCGTTCTTATCTTTCAGGCGGTACATAACGCCCGTTGGGTTCTCGCCTGCAAAACTGTCTATGTACCACTCGTTCCACAGCGGTTCATAGTTCGACATGCGGCGTTCAAGTCCGTTGTCCATCAGTCCGCCCTCCTTTCTATTGCGAAAATTAATGCCTTATTTAACAGTTTTTGTCGCAGTGACCTGTGCGCCTGTGCCAAGCAGATCTTCTACAATGATCTGTCCCACCTTTACGGGCAGATGCACTTCGGCAGACTTGATAGCCGCTGTACACTCGAATATCATGTTTTTCGGTATAGGCTGTGCGGTCTTGACGGGCACAGGTCTGCCCTCTGATGAAATAACAGTTGTGGTAACAGTCCTTGTGGGAGCGGAGATCTCGCTGTGCGCGTATATCTCACCGCGTTTGCAGGTGTTGCCGCTCACCGAGATCACTTGGTCACCCTCGACCTCGACTGTCAGTTCACAGCCCATCGGGCAGTTTATACAAGTCAGTTCTCTTGTCATGACTCACACCTCCTCTATCTCAACGCAGATATCCTCGCTGACATCAGCCAGCTTGTCCTGCCTGATGATGATATCCTGCATCTCACTGGGTACAAGAATGCGGCTCTTGCGGCGCAGAAGTTCATTTTCGCCCGCTTTTACAACGATCGAGCAGTCCTTGAAAACGCCTGTCACCCTGAACCTTATGTGTACATCGCCTGTCAGTTCGGCGGTGTGTATCTTTGACGGCACAGTGTAGCGCACGCCGTTCTGTGGTATGACCTTGACAGGTTCGGTGCTGTCGGCAGTACCGCCGCGCTTCACGAAATCTGCTGCGCTCGCACCCGCTCTTGCAGACTCTTCCGAAACAAAGTCCACCAAGTCGTGTACGTGCAGGACATTTCCGCAGGCGAAAACGCCGTCGATACTGGTTTCAAGCCCCTCGTCCACCAGCGGACCGTTAGTGCGCGGGTCGATATCGACACCGCAATTTTTGGATAGTTCGTTTTCGGGGATCAGCCCACAACTCAGCAGAAGCGTGTCACATGGGTAGAACTGTTCTGTGCCCGCGATCGGAGCGTTTTTCTCGTCTACCTGTGCGATGACAACGCCCTCCAGCTTTTCCTTGCCCTTTATGTCAGCGACAGTGTGGCTCAGAAGCAGGGGTATGCCGTAGTCGTCAAGGCACTGCACGATATTCCGCTTAAGACCGCTCGAATATGGCATAAGTTCGGCAACTGCGGCAACGTGTGCGCCCTCCAGCGTCATGCGCCTTGCCATGATAAGTCCGATGTCGCCCGAACCCAGTATCACGACTTCTTTGCCCGGAAGATAGCCCTCGCAGTTGACCAGTTTTTGTGCTGTGCCCGCAGTATAAACGCCCTGAGGTCTGTAACCGGGAATGTTCAGCGCACCTCTCGGTCTTTCACGGCAGCCCATCGCCAGAATGACCGACTTTGCGCGTATATCTTCAACTCCGCGTCCCTTGCTGAGAAGTGTCACCACGCGGTCTTTTGAGATGTTCAGCACCATCGTGTCGGTTTCGTAAGGTATGCCCATCGCTATGACCTTTTCGGCATACCTCTCGGCGTATTCCGGACCTGTCAGTTCCTCCTTGAAAGTGTGCAGACCGAAGCCGTTGTGTATGCACTGGTTGAGTATGCCGCCCAACTCGCTGTCACGTTCCAGTATAACAATATTCTCCAGACCGTTCTCCCGCGCTGATATAGCCGCCGCCATACCCGCAGGACCTCCGCCTACGATGACAAGGTCAAATTCACGCATCTTTCTGCACCTCCTCACGACCTGTTTTTCTCACGCCGCCGATGCCGCAGCCCAGCTTTTCAGCCAGCAGAAGTATGGTCTTAGGCGAACAGAAGCCCGCCTGACATCGACCCATTCCCGCTCTTGTGCGGCGCTTTACACCGTCAAGGGTCACAGCGCCCAGCGGTCTGTTGATGGCATCGCGTATCTCGCCCTCAGTGATAGTTTCACAGCGGCAGACTATATTGCCGTAAGTCGGGTCTTTTGCGATAAGCGCGTTCTGCTCTTCTCTCGACAGTTCCGCAAAATGAACCACGCCCTTACGGGTATCTATGTGGTCGGTCTTAGGTGTAAGGTCTGTCTTTTTGGACAGCATCTCTCTCAGCATCTCAGCTATGGCAGGCGCACTTGTCAGTCCCGGCGACTCGATGCCTGCCGCATTGAAGAAGCCCTCTGCGCCCTCGTTTATGATGAAATCGTTGGTGTCGCCCACAGCGCGAAGCCCCGTAAAGCCTGTTATGACTTTGCCAAACGGAAGCCCCTCTACCGAAAGTGCGCTCTTTGCGCGTATTTCGGCAAGTCCGCCCGCAGTCGTTGAGGTATTCTCCTTGTCATCTATATCCTCAGCCGTAGGACCCACCAGCAGGTTGCCGTGAACGGTGGGTGTTACCAGCACACCCTTGCCCATCTTAGTCGGAAGCTGGAATATGGTGTGGCTGACTGTTTCGCCTGCGTCTTTATCCATCAGCATGTATTCGCCCTTGCGGGGGGTGATCCTGAAACCGCCTGCATTCGCCATTTCAGCTATCTTGTCAGCATAAACGCCCGCGCAGTTGAAAATATATCTGCCCAAAATTTCACCCTTGTCGGTGGTGACTTTCCACCCCTTAGAAATTTTCTCGATGGCAGTTACCTCAGTGGAAAGGCGGAACTCAACACCGTTTGCGTAAGCGTTCTCGGCAAACGCCAGTGTCATCTCAAAAGGACAGACTATGCCCGAAGTCGGCGCATACAGCGCATATTTCACCTCTTTGGATAGTCTTGGTTCACGCGCGCGTGCCTCGTCCCCTGAAAGTATCTCCAGACCCGCAACGCCGTTCTTTTCGCCTTTTTCGCGGAGTTTTTTCAGGTCAGTCAGCCTGTCTTTCTCAAAGCACAGCACCATAGCGCCGTTGTTTTTGAATGCAAAGTCCAGTTTATTGGATAACTCTGCTATCATCGCATTTCCGCGAACGTTCAGCTTTGCTTTCAGCGTATCGGGTTCGGCATCGAATCCCGCATGGACGATGGCGCTGTTCGCCTTGCTTGTCCCCTCGCAGACATCGCTCTCTTTTTCCACAAGACAGACATCAAGCTGGTACTTTGCCAGTTCAGCCGCCGCCGCACAGCCCGTCACTCCGCCGCCGATAATAATTACATCATACATCATATCACCTGCTTATTATAGATTTGTTATATTTTTGACAATAATTCACTCGATTAACATATTAATTATATCATGATAGCACCATTCTGTCAATAGCAAAAAAGCCGCGTTTCTCACGCGGCAGGGGAGATCTGTTCGGCTATGTGCTCGTCATTTTCTGCCCTGTGTCAGCGATCTCAGCAGACCCTCACAGCCCTCACGGATATCATTGTAAGCCGTTTCAAAATCCCCCGTATACCAGGGGTCAGCCACACTTGCAGATTTGCCCGCATAAGACATCAGCAGATGCACTTTGCCTTCGGGGTCAGACCTTATTATTCGGTCGATATTTCGCAGATTGCTCGTATCCATAGCTATCAGCAGGTCGTAGAGGTCATAATCCCGCCTTGTGAGCAGTTCTGCATGCTTGTCACCCACAGATATGCCATGTTCTTTCAGAACTTTTTTGGCAGGCAGATAAACGTGGTTACCAAGTTCTTCTGCGCTGACTGCCGAAGACGCTATGACAAATTCGTCCTCAAGCCCCGCTTTTTTCACAAGATCTTTCATTACAAATTCTGCCATCGGTGAACGGCATATATTGCCGTGGCAGACGAAACATAATTTTGTCATATAAAAATCCCTCTCGAAATTGCATAAAAGCGCATAATTACGCCGTTTTCAGCATTTTATCAAAAATGCTGAAATGATAATATTTTTGCGAATATTCTTATATTTTCTTAGGTTTTTGCCTTCAAAAATGTTAAAATAATGATAAATTCAAGCCGTTTTATCACCGCAGATGCGTCTCATCTCATGCTCTGCGTCCTCGTATCTGATATGGGTATAGGTGTTCAGAGTAGTCCTCTTGCCAAATAGTAACACACTTTCGTATGGTGGGTAAACAACGTAAATTCGTCTTAAAACAGGCTTCTCTTGTCCTTGAGCGGTTCATCGAGCAGTTTGTAGTAGATGTAGATCTCACGGGGTTGCCCTTCGATATAGGCATCAAGGGTGATATACTCAATCAGTTCAAGGCACATCTCACGGCTAAGCTCCTGCACATCCGTGTACTTTTTCAGACGCTCCATAAACATGGCTACATCTTCTTCGTCCTGCCTGATCGTGGAGAACTTTTCTTCGAGGTCTGCGACTTCGGCGGACAGCTCTTTCTGCTCGGTCTCGTACTTTGCTATGAGCTTCATCGCTACATCCTCCGAAACCTTGCTGAGGACTTTGTCCTCGTAGATGTTCTGGATCAGTGTGTCAAGCTCCTGCAAGCGAAATTTGCCCTCTGTGAGCTTCTTGGTGTCAACGGAATACTGCTCCTCGTGGTGCTTTGCCTTGCGTTCAAGAAAACGCTCCTTTGCTTTCTCCTCGTCCTCTACAACAAGCTGTGCAAGGCTGCGAATATCTTCAAGCACAATAGCGTCCATATCCTGCATTTTGATGTAATGGCTCGGACAGTAACGCTTTCCAAACTTCATGTAGGAAGTGCAGTTGTAATTGTGACGAAGATATTTTCTCGGCTTCTTCTTACTGCCGTTTGTGGTGTTGTTCCACGCAAGGCGGACTTTGTTTCCGCAGTCCTGACAGTAGATCAAACCGCTGAGATTTGCTACATACCCGCTGCTATTACGCTTGCCCTGCGACACCGATTGCTCCATCTCACGCACCCTGTCCCAAAGCTCCTGAGAAACGATAGGCTCGTGCGTATTTTTCACAACGATCATATCTTCTTCGTCATTTTTGATAACCTTGTGATTTTTGTAGCTGACAGTTCGGCTCTTTCCAATGTTAGTTGACATTAAATCATTAAAGTTATATAATATAGATGACAAATACTATCGGAGGGATGCGAAATGAATGCTGTAATCAGTTCATTGGATAGAAACTACAGACTGTGTGATACACGTATTACCGATTCAGAAATCATTTTATATATAACTTCAACTCTGGAAAAATTATGCTGCCCATACTGTGAAACGATGACCGGTAGAGTGCATTCTTATCATACGCGAGAAATACAGGATCTACCTATCTCTGACCGGAAGACAATCCTTATAGTGACCACACGTAAAATGAAATGCATAAATCCTGAGTGCAGACATAGTACTTTTGCAGAACGACATCCGTTTGTAAATCCAAATGCACAAAAGACAAATCGTCTGATCGAAAGAATACTAAAAACATCTTCTGAGATGAGTTCTGTTTGTTCCAGTAGGTTATTAAAAAACGAAAACATCATCATTGGAAAGAGCTCTATTTGTACGCTGCTAAAAAAAAACACCTCTGATCGTAGATAAATCAAAGGTGTATAGAGTTTGTATTGATGACTTTGCATTAAAGAAGCGGTATTCATACGGCACTGTTATGGTTGATTGGGATACTCACAGAATCATTGATATGATTCCTTCAAGAGAGAGTACTGAAGTAAGTGTATGGCTCAGTACATATCCAAACATATTAATGATTTCACGAGATGGCGCGTCCGAATACGCTTCAGCAGGAGCCAAAGCACATCCGGATGCTGTTCAAGTAACTGATCGTTTTCATCTATTAAAAAATCTGGCCGAAGTTGTTGATAGATACATCAAAAATAAATTTCCATCTCGAGTTGGAATTGAATCTCATACAGAATACTCTAAACAGATGCAAGCGCTTTATGATACTGCAAATCGCACACAAAGAATCAGATATGCTCATTCGAAACGGAAAGAAGGGCTTACTGTACAGGAAATAGCCTATCTTCTTCACGCCGGAGTCAGAACAGTTGAAAATTATCTTTCGATTCCGGAAGATCAAATCCCAAAGGACAAGGATACTGTCCGTGAAAGGCAGTACAATGAAACAATTAAACGAAAAGAGAACGAAATAAAGCATGTCCGACAATTATTTGATGAAGGGATGACCGTCACAGAAATAGCATGTGCCACACATCATTCGTCCAAAACCATAAGGAATTATCTGAATCCAGACTTCTCGCCTCACAACGGCCATTATGACTTAAAACGGCGTGGAAAATTGACACCATATGAACAGGATATCATATCTATGCGCAGCAACGGTCAAACTTATACTGAGATATACGAGTTCATCAAATCAAAAGGATATATCGGTTCTGTTGCAGCGATACGAATGTTTATGCAAAAAGAACGGGCTCACGCTAAAAGGTTAGGTCTGCATGGCGGAAAGGACTATATTCATAGGATTACGCTTTCTCAACTCGTATATCGCAATCTGGAAGATGTAAAGCTGATCACTCAGGATCAATATGAAGCGCTTCTTAAACAGTATCCGGAACTTGCTGCTTTATATGGCATCTTAAGAGATCTCCATCGTATTGTCTTCTCTAAAAAAGCAGAAGATCTTGAACACTGGATAGAACAGGCTTCCCATTTGGATGCCGTCCCTGAATTAAAGTCATTTGTTGACGGTTTGAAACATGATATATTTGCAATAAAAAATGCAATTATGTTCGATTACAACAATGGCCTTGCCGAGGGCAGCGTGACAAAAATCAAACTCATTAAGCGAATAATGTACGGTCGAAACAGCTTTGCTCTGCTTAAAGCTAAAGTCCTGATGCATGAGCTTTTATACGCAAACAGCAACTAACATTGGAAAGAGCCGATTATACGCTTACCATCAAGAAGTTTTTTCCCTTAACGTATGCAGCTACTTTAGTTATGAGTTAGGCAGCATTTCTTGACATTCTGTTGTGCATAACAGAGAATGGAAAGTCATTTAAGAATAATCGATCGTGCGTTTGGCGTGTATGGCGTATATGATGATATTGACATCTCCACGGAATGATGATATAATAAACAAAATTGACGGGGGTGAACTTATGAATATCATACATATGAAATATGCTGTCGAGGTGGCGAGGATAGGCTCGATAAACAAAGCGGCAGAGGAACTGCTGATAGCACAGCCGAACCTCAGCCGAAGCATAAAGGAGCTTGAAGCCGATCTTGGCATAACTATATTTTCGCGAACTTCCAAGGGCATGAACCTTACTCCCGAGGGCGAAGAATTTATCGGTTACGCCCGCAAGATACTTGACCAGATAGACGATGTTGAGCGTATATACCGTCAGGGCGTGCCAAAAAAACAAAAGTTTTCTATCTCTGTACCAAGAGCCAGCTATATCTCGGAAGCCTTTGCGGAGTTTTCGCGGACTATCACAGGTGATTCGGCAGAGCTTTTCTACTACGAAACCAATGCTCACCGTGCCATAGATAATATCTTTGATTCCAATTACAGCCTTGGCATAATCAGGTATGCGTCCGTATACGATAAGTATTTCAAACGCTCGCTGGAAGAAAAAGGACTGGAGTATGAGCTCATAGCCGAGTTTTCATATATGCTGGTGGCAAGTAAGGAGAGTAGTTTAGCATCGCTTGATAAAGTTCATTTTGGTGATCTCACGAATATGATCGAGATAGCTCATGCTGACCCTTATGTGCCGTCACTGCCCCTTTCAAACGTTAAAAAGGAAGAACTTCTGGACAGCATCGGCAGAAGGGTATTCATTTTTGAGAGGGGAAGTCAGTTCGACCTGCTGTCCCTCAATCCCGAGACATATATGTGGGTTTCGCCACTGCCAGACAGGGTGCTGGATATATATGGTCTTGTACAGAAAAAGTGCATCGACAACAAGCGACAGTACAAAGATGTTCTGATATATCGGAAAGGATATAACCTCACCGAGCTTGACCGCAAATTTATCACTGCGCTTATCGAATCGAAGAGGGCTTATTTTCCGAAAGAATGATATAGTGACGTAAATACGAACTTTAACACAGTTTTCCGTAAAAAGGAGAGCTGTGTTTTTTTATTGGTAAGGGGTATATCGGTAAAGGTAATATCGATATACTTTTTTGGTAATTCCGTTCTCGTAAAAAGGGTGATATAATTAAAACATCGGAGGTGAGAAAGTGAAAGAACCGGTATTTTCAAAGGCAACCCTTGGCAGACTGCCCATATATCTGGATTACCTGAGAACAGGCGACCATGGAGAATATATCTCCGCCGCTGAGATTTCAAGGGCTCTGGGGCTGGGCGATGTTCAGGTGAGAAAAGACCTTAATTCGGTCAGCGGTACAGGCAAACCGAAGATAGGCTACAAGACCACTGAGCTTATTGCGGCACTTGAATCTGTCCTTGGCAGAAAGGCGGCTACCCCCATTGTTATAGTCGGCGCAGGAAAGCTGGGCAAAGCATTGCTGGATTTTGATGGTTTCGATGAATACGGTATCAAGATATCTGCCGCATTTGATGTGGACAAACGTCTGCTCTGCGACAGGATACTCCCCATGGATAACTTTACCAACTACTGTCGGCTTTATGATATCCACGCGGGAATAATCACGGTGCCTGCTGCCTGTGCGGAAGAAGTCTGCGACATTATGATAAAGAGCGGTATAACGGCGATATGGAATTTTGCGCCCACTGTTCTTAATGTCCCAGAAAATATAACGGTATGTCAGGAAAATCTGGCACTTTCACTGGCACATCTTACCATGAAACTTAGGAAATGATACGGAGGAAAGTTCAATGGCAAAGAAAGAGTACGAGATCGTTGACGGCGTTGAAAAGCTTGAAGCCGCCCTTGAAAGAGTAAGGGCAGCACAGAGAAAGATGGCGTCCTTCACTCAGGAACAGGTAGACAGCATATTCCTTGCTGCTGCCACTGCAGCAAACCGCGCAAGGATAGATCTTGCAGAACAGGCTGTTGCAGAGACCGGAATGGGTATCGTTGAGGATAAGGTCATCAAGAACCACTATGCCAGCGAATACATATACAACAAGTACCGTGATACCAAGACCTGCGGCGTTGTTGAAGAGGACAGATCGGCAGGAATAAAGAAGATTGCTGAGCCTATCGGTGTGATCGGTGCGGTAATACCCACCACCAATCCTACTTCCACCGCGATATTCAAATCTCTTATCGCCCTGAAGACAAGGAACGGTATCATCATCAGCCCTCACCCTCGTGCAAAGGAGAGCACCATCGCAGCTGCTAAGGTAGTTCTTGAAGCCGCAGTTGAAGCAGGTGCTCCCGAAGATATAATCGCATGGATAGATATACCCAGCCTTGAAATGACAAATATGCTGATGAAAGAGGCTGATATCATACTGGCAACAGGCGGTCCCGGAATGGTACACGCTGCATACTCCAGCGGTAAGCCTGCACTGGGTGTAGGTGCGGGCAATACCCCTGCTATAATCGATGACAGCGCAGACATCCTGCTTGCTGTAAACTCAATAATCCATTCCAAGACATTCGATAACGGCATGATCTGCGCATCCGAGCAGAGCGTTATCGTTCTTGACAGCATATATGACGCAGTTAAGACAGAGTTCGCTGCAAGGGGATGTTACTTCCTTAAACCCGATGAGATAAATAAGGTGAGAAAGACCATTATTATCAACGGGGCTCTCAATGCTAAGATAGTTGGACAGTCTGCCGCTAAGATAGCTGAGCTTGCAGGCGTGACAGTTCCCGAGGGTGCAAAGATACTCATCGGTGAAGTTGAAAGCGTTGATATCTCCGAGGAATTCGCTCACGAGAAACTTTCTCCCGTACTTGCAATGTACAGGGCTTCCGATATTCAGGACGCATTCGGCAAGGCAGAACATCTCATCGCTGACGGCGGCTACGGTCATACAGCTTCTATCTACCTCGATGCTGTACGCGAGCAGGAAAAGCTCTCCGAGTTCGGCGAGAGAATGAAGACCTGTCGTATACTGGTGAATACTCCCTCTTCTCAGGGCGGTATCGGCGACCTTTACAATTTCAGGCTGGCACCATCCCTCACACTGGGCTGCGGTTCATGGGGCGGAAACTCGGTTAGCGAGAACGTAGGAGTAAAGCATCTGCTGAATATAAAGACCGTTGCCGAAAGGAGAGAGAATATGCTTTGGTTCAGAGCTCCCGAAAAGGTGTATTTCAAAAAGGGCTGTCTGCCCGTTGCTCTTGATGAACTGGATAGGGTCATGGGCAAGAAGAAGGCATTCATCGTAACCGACAGCTTCCTGTTCAAGAACGGCTTCACCAAGCCTGTTACAGACAAGCTGGATGAACTGGGCATCACTCACGAGACATTCTCCGATGTTGCTCCCGACCCCACACTTGCCTGTGCTATGGAGGGCGTAAAGGCTATCAGAAGCTTTGAGCCTGATGTTATAATCGCAATCGGCGGCGGTTCTGCAATGGACGCTGCAAAGATCATGTGGGTTATGTACGAACACCCCGAGGCTGATTTCATGGATATGGCGATGCGTTTCGTCGATATCAGAAAGAGGATATACACCTTCCCGAAGATGGGTGAAAAGGCATATTTCATATGTGTTCCTACTTCCTCGGGTACAGGTTCCGAGGTTACACCTTTTGCAGTTATCACCGATGACAAGACAGGCCACAAGTATCCTCTTGCAGATTACGAGCTTATGCCTAATATGGCTATCGTTGATACCGATATGATGATGAGCGCACCCAAGGGTCTGACTGCCGCTTCCGGTCTTGACTGCATGGTGCATGACCTTGAAGCTCTGGTATCAGTAATGGCAACGCCCTTTACCGATGGTATCGCTCTCGAATCCCTGAAAATGACTTTTGATAATCTGCCCGAATGTGTAGAAACCGGTCAGACAGCTGTAAGGGCAAGAGAGAATATGGCTCATGCCGCAACTATGGCAGGTATGGCTTTTGCTAATGCTTTCCTGGGTATTGGTCACTCACTGGCACACAAGCTGGGTGCATATCACCACCTGCCCCACGGCATCTGCTGCGCACTGGTGATAAGCGAAGTCATCAGATTCAACGCTTCTGATGTTCCTGTTAAGATGGGTACTTTCCCTCAGTACGAATATCCTCAGGCTGCCGCTAAGTATGCAAGGATCGCAAGATACCTAGGCGTACAGGGCAACAGTGACGCTGAACTTGTAGACGGTCTTATCGATAAGATCGAAGAACTCAAGGAAGCTGTGGGCTGCAAGAAGACCATCGCTGAATACGGTATCTCCGAGGAAGACTTCCTCGCAACACTGGATAAGATGTCAAGAGATGCCTTTGACGATCAGTGTACAGGTGCTAACCCCAGATATCCTCTCATCAGCGAGCTGAAGCAGATATACATGAACGTATACTACGGCAGAACTTTCGTTGAGACCGAGAAGCCCGATGCAGGTCAGATAGACAGTGCTGACAGCAGCAAGGATTTCAAGCAGGCTTTCAACCGCGCAGTAAGCAGCGGCAAAAAAAGAGTATAAACGGAGGGACGGAATATGAATCTGGATCGTGTAATAGCTGTCAGAAATACCAAGACGGTGTATCGTGACGGTGACAAGTGCATAAAGGTATTTAATGATACATACAAGAAGTCGGAAGTGCTGAACGAAGCACTGAATCAGTCCATGGTTGAGGAAACAGGCATCAATATGCCCCGCCTTAAAGAAGTGCTGATGATCGACGGTAAATGGTCTATCGTATCGGAATATATAAACGGCAAGACTCTTGCACAGATGATGGAGGAGCAGCCCGAAAAGAAGAAAGAGTATATCGAACAGCTGGTTGATATCCATCTGGATATACACTCTAAAGTCTGTCCCATGCTGAGAAAGCTGAAAGACAAGATGAACAGCAAGATAAGTCAGACAGACCTGAATGCTACAACAAGATATGATCTGCATACCCGTCTTGAGGGTATGCCCAAGCACTACAGGCTCTGCCACGGCGATTTCAACCCCTCAAATGTTATAATCACCGAGGACGGTACTCCCTATATCATCGACTGGGCACACGCTACACAGGGCAACGCTTCCGCAGACGCAGCAAGAACATACCTTTGCTTCTGGCTTGACGGCGATATTGAGGGCGCAGATATGTATCTTGATATATTCTGCGAAAAGAGTAATACCGCAAAGCAGTATGTTCAGAAGTGGATGCCCATCGTTGCGGCTTCGCAATCGGTAAAAGGCAACGAAAAAGAGCGTGAATTCCTGCTCTCCTGGGTAGACGTTGTAGACTATATGTAATATGTGAGGTGCTTAATATGAAGGTAACTGTATGTATTGGTTCTTCCTGCCATCTGAAAGGCTCACGTCAGGTAGTCGAGCAGCTTCAGTATCTTATCGCAAAAGAGGATCTCGGAGACAAGGTCAAGCTCGGCGGAACATTCTGCATGGGCAAATGTCAGCAGGGCGTATGCGTTACTGTTGATGATGAATTCTACTCGGTATCTCCTGAAACAGTGGGAGAGTTCTTCGAGAAAGAGATAAAGCAGAAGGTAAAATAAAACATGATCATTCAGATATGTGTCGGCTCATCATGCCACCTGAAAGGTTCAGAGGATATGATAGAGTTGCTGAAACAGGCGATATCGACCCATGATCTTGAAAACGAAGTTACACTTGCCGGCAGTTTCTGTGCTGGCAGGTGTAATCGTGTGGGTGTTACTGTCACTGTTGATGACGAAGTATACACAGGCGTTACCCCGGAGGGCTTCGCCGAGTTTTTTCAGAACGCTGTATTGAGCCGTATAGGAAAGTGAGTTAATCATCTATGAGGAGTTGCTTAACATTAAAAAAATCAAACTGCAAAAACTGCTATAAATGCATAAGATACTGCCCTGTAAAGTCCATAAGATTTTCGGGCAATCAGGCGCACATCATCGAACAGGAGTGCATATTGTGCGGACAGTGCGTGGTAGTCTGTCCACAGGATGCAAAGCAGATCGTCGATGAATCGGAGAAAGTCAGGGTGCTTCTCCAGAGCGGTTCGCCTGTTGTTGTTAGTCTTGCACCGTCATTTATCGCCAATTATGACGGAGCGGGCATTGAGCAGATGCGTGACGCGCTAAAAAAGCTTGGCTTTTATGATGTTGAAGAAACAGCTGTAGGTGCGACCCATGTAAAGCGTGAATATGAGCGGATACTAAAAGAAGAAAACAGGGATGTTGTAATATCATCCTGCTGTCATTCCGTAAATCTGCTGATACAGAAGTACTTCCCCGATCTTCTGCCCATGCTTGCAGATGTTATTTCCCCCATGCAGGCACACTGTGCAGATATCAAAAGGCGTATCCACGATGCCAAGACAGTCTTCATAGGTCCGTGTGTTTCCAAAAAGGATGAAGCACAGCATTACGGCGATACAGTTGATGCTGTGCTCACCTTTGAGGAACTTTCAGTCTGGCTGAAAGAAGAGAATATCGAGATAGAGCGGGGATTTTCTGCTGATGAAAATAGCCGAGCAAGATTTTTCCCTACGGCTGGTGGCATACTTAAAACCATGGACTGCGACCTGCCAGACTACACATACATAGCAATAGACGGTATCGAAAAGTGCATATCCGTTCTGCGGGAGCTTGAAAAGGGGAGCATACACAAATGCTTCATCGAAATGTCAGCCTGTAAGGGAAGCTGTATAGGCGGTCCTGTTATGGAAAATGCCCGCTATACTCCCGTTGAAGATCAGATGCTGATTGCGAGATATGCAGGCTCGAAGGATTATGACGTTGAACAGCCCGACAAGCTGTATATGAAAAAGCAGTTCACACTGATTGACCTTGGTCATGCACAGCCCACCGAGCCGGAGATACATCAGATACTGGCGCAAATGGGCAAGTTCGATACTTCCGATGAATTGAACTGCGGTTCGTGCGGATACAACACCTGTCGCGAGAAAGCCATAGCCATATATCAGGGCAAGGCGGATATATCCATGTGCTTGCCTTTCCTGAAAGACAAGGCGGAAAGCTTCTCCGATACTATTGTAAAAAATACTCCCAATGGCATCATCGTGCTGAATGATTCGCTGGAAGTACAGCAGATAAACTCCGCGGCTATGGAGATGATGAATATTCGCTACGCTTCAGATGTGCTGGGAGATCAGGTAGTAAGGATACTCGACCCGAAGATATTTATAGACGTTCAGCGTACAGGCAAGGGCGTGTACAATGAAAGGATATTCCTGACCGAATACCAGAGGTATGCCGAGCGCACTATCGTCCTTGACCGCGAGAGCAAAATGCTCATCTGTATCATGCGTGATGTTACCGATGAGGAAAATGCCCGCAGCAAAAAGGAAGAGATAAGCCGAAATACCATCGAGGTAGCTGATAAGGTAATTGAGAAGCAGATGAGGATAGTTCAGGAGATAGCGTCGCTTCTCGGCGAAACTACTGCCGAAACGAAGATAGCGCTTTCAAAGCTCAAGGAGTCGATGCAGGATGAATAACTTGTGTGCGGATATCGGATTCAAAAGCATAAATCATACAGGTGAACAGCTGTGCGGAGACCATATCGATATCGTGGAGAACGACGATTCCACGGTCATAGTCCTTGCGGACGGTCTCGGCAGCGGCGTAAAGGCGAGCATACTCTCGACCCTTACCTCGAAGATTATCTCCACCATGCTTGCAGCAGGTCTTCCCCTTGAAGACTGCGTTTCAACTATCGCAGGCACTCTGCCCATATGTTCGGTGAGGGGCGTTGCATATTCCACTTTCACCATAATCCATATCATCAATAACGAAACTGCTGTGCTGATTCAGTATGACAATCCACTGAGCATACTTATCCGCAATGAAAAAGTATGTGACTATCCCAAAACAGAAATGAACATCGGCGGAAAGAAGATATATCGCTCCGAGATAAGATTACAAGAGAATGATCTTATCATATCCATGAGTGACGGCTGCCCCCATGCGGGTATAGGCTTGGCTTACAATTTCGGCTGGAAGCGTGAGGATATCGCGGCGTTTATGGAGATGCTTGCACCTGTGGGGTATACAGCAAAGACCCTCTCTACCATACTTGTAGATGAGTGCGACAATCTTTACGGACACGAGCCCGGTGATGATACCACTGCCTGCGTTGTGCGCATACGCCGCCGTGTGCCGATGAATATTCTCTTCGGTCCGCCATCAAACAAAGATGACTGCGACAGAATGATGAGCCTGTTTTTCTCTAAAGAGGGCAAGCACATAATCTGCGGCGGTACTACCTCGACAATTGCTTCCCAGTGGCTGAAAAAGCCGCTGGTTGCAAGCCTCAGCTTTGAGCACAGCGACGTACCGCCCATTGCGACTATCGAGGGTGTTGACCTTGTGACTGAGGGTGTCATAACCGTCAACCGCGTGCTTGAATACGCAAAAGATCATATCGGCGAAAATCTGTTATACGAGAAATGGAGCCACGGCAGGGACGGCGCATCCCTCATCAGCAGAATGCTTTTCGAGGAAGCCACGGATATAAATTTCTACGTGGGCAGGGCAATAAATCCCGCACATCAGAACCCCGAACTGCCAATAAATTTCAACATCAAGATGAACCTTGTGCAGGAACTCTCAAAGGCTCTGGGAGAGATGGGCAAGCGCATCAAGGTCAGCTATTTTTAAGGGTGTGAACAGATAAATGAAAAACAAAAGAGTATTTGATACCAAGGTACAATACCTGAAATACAAGGTCCTGCGAGAGGTCGCCAGAGAAGCGTGGGATGATACGCTGCTTGAAGATCTTCTGGATATCCCGAAGAAAATAGTATCAGGCAAGACCCCCACCATGCGCTGCTGCGTTTACAAGGAAAGAGCCATAATCGCGGAGCGCGTAAAGATAGCTATGGGTGGTGACAAGGAAAATCCCAATGTTATCGAAGTTATAGATATTGCCTGTGATGAATGTCCTGCGGCAGGATATGAAGTCACAGATTCATGCCGCGGCTGTCTTGCGCACCGCTGTGAGGACGTATGTCCCAGAGGTGCTATATCCTTCGATCACAACCATGTGGCACATATCGATAAGAGCAAATGCGTTGAGTGCGGCAGATGTTCAAAGGTCTGCCCATATTCGGCGATAACCAACCGTGTCCGCCCCTGCCAGAATGCCTGCAAGATAAAGGCTATAAGCATAAACGAGGACGGCGGTGCAGCCATCGATAATGAGAAGTGCATATCCTGTGGTGCCTGCGTATACCAGTGTCCTTTCGGAGCTATAACCGATAAATCCTTTATACTGGATGTTATCGACATGATAAAGAAAAACAGCCGCGATAAAAAATCGAAGCTGTATGCGGTGGTGGCACCATCGATTTCCAGCCAGTTCACCTACGCTAAGCTGGGACAAGTGGTTTCGGGACTGAAAACTCTGGGTTTCCACGCGGTAGTTGAAGCGGCGCTTGGTGCGGATATGGTAGCATATTCCGAGTCGAAAGAGCTTGTGGAAAAAGGCTTTCTTACCAGCTCATGCTGTCCTGCATTTGTGTCATACGTAAAGTCAGCTTTCCCCGAACTGACCGAGCATATATCCCATAATCCCTCACCAATGGCGGCGATCGCCAAGTACATAAAGGATATCGAACCATCTGCCAAGGTGGTGTTCATAGGTCCATGTACTGCAAAAAAAGCTGAAGCTCAGCTGAAAGAGGTCAAAGCTTATGTTGACTCTGTGCTGACTTTTGAAGAGCTTCAGGCGCTGTTTGACAGCCGTGATCTTGACATAACTCAGCTTGAAGAAGAAGCTCTTGACAACGCTTCATATTTCGGCAGGATATTCGCACGAAGCGGCGGACTTTCAGACGCTGTCGCCGAAGCGATAAAGGAACAGGGAATAGAGGATTTTGATCTAAAGCCATGTTCCTGTGACGGCATTGAAGAGTGCCAAACAGCGCTGATGAAGAAAAAGCGCGGAGTACTTACCGAGAATTTCATCGAGGGAATGGCTTGCAGCGGAGGTTGCATAGGTGGCGCAGGCTGTCTTACTCACGGCGAGAAGAACAAAGCCCAGGTGGATGCTTATGGCAGGGAAGCCCTCGAAAAGACCATCACCGATGCGATATCGGTACTTAAAATGTGACCTGTTGTTTTTGCATAACTGATATATACTGAGAAAAGACATCGCGTTCATACCGAACGATGATGCCTTTTTTCATTGTGGAATTTTTTGTTGGCATATCCGAATAAAGTGAAAAAACGACAGCCCCGAATAAGACCGCCGGCTTCTCATAAACCATAACGCCTGTGCTGAGAAGATAGTCTCGGTATTGCTTATAGCAGAGTGGACTTTCCGCATCGCCTAATACAAGTAACGACCTTTATGACCTGTTCTTCACGCCAAACCTTTATTTTTTTCAAGATATTCTGTACGTTCTACCATATTATGCACCTCACTTTCCCTTAATATATCATATCCAGATCTACTTGTCGATATAAAATTCCGATTTTGGAATTTATAGCTTGAAACTTGGATGAATTATCCGGAATGAGAATTTGCCGATAGAATGACGTAAGCAACACCATAAAATAATATCTAAATAAAAGCATATCCAATATGGCTGAAATATCATTGTTAATTTTATCTACCGCCGATAAAATTAGAACAGGCTGTTTCAATTAGCGCTAAGAATCAAAGTGTTTATGAAAGCAAAGCTCCCGAAATTCTAATTCCGGGAGCAGTTTTACGAATGTAAGACTTTATATAGTATCGTAACAGCAGCAGACACGTACCTGATATGTATTACCTCTTTTCCTTATATTAGCCATTGTCTGATTCCACCCTACAATCAGACCTCTGGCATCTCTAAGCCCTTACCATTATTTAAATGAAGATACCGATTCAAGAGAATTCAAACCACTTCTTATGGGGTATGTGAATGTTGACATTGTAATAAACATCACCGACATAACTAAAGTAGCTGTACACGTTAAGGGTAAAAAACTTCTTGATGAAAATGCTCAGAAATTTGCCTATGTTAATAATGACGGAAAAATCAATATTTCGGATATAACTAAATCGCAGCACACGGTAAAGGTAAAAATCTTTTGAGCTAATAACAGGAATTTTTATTTTCTGAATGTTTATATAAGATATGATAATAGCAAACAGCTGGGTATATAACACCCAACTGTTTGCTAGTTGTTGTGATTGCTGATTTGCAACGTCTAACTTAAGCGTATAATCGGCTCTTTCCAATGTTAGTTGCTGTTTGCGTATAAAAGCTCATGCATCAGGACTTTAGCTTTAAGCAGAGCAAAGCTGTTTCGACCGTACATTATTCGCTTAATGAGTTTGATTTTTGTCACGCTGCCCTCGGCAAGGCCATTGTTGTAATCGAACATAATTGCATTTTTTATTGCAAATATATCATGTTTCAAACCGTCAACAAATGACTTTAATTCAGGGACGGCATCCAAATGGGAAGCCTGTTCTATCCAGTGTTCAAGATCTTCTGCTTTTTTAGAGAAGACAATACGATGGAAATCTCTTAAGATGCCATATAAAGCAGCAAGTTCCGGATACTGTTTAAGAAGCGCTTCATATTGATCCTGAGTGATCAGCTTTACATCTTCCAGATTGCGATATACGAGTTGAGAAAGCGTAATCCTATGAATATAGTCCTTTCCGCCATGCAGACCTAACCTTTTAGCGTGAGCCCGTTCTTTTTGCATAAACATTCGTATCGCTGCAACAGAACCGATATATCCTTTTGATTTGATGAACTCGTATATCTCAGTATGAATATAGATTGACCAGTCTATTATCTGCCTTAACCCTAAGTTTTGAGATATTAAATGCTGGTTAATATGTCCTAATAGTACAAGTCCATTTTCAAAATCCGGCAACACAGGAATATTGTATCCATCGATATTACGATACTCCTTTTTATAAATTGCCAATTCAATAATATCGTCAATATTAAATCCATATGAGCTAAAATGATGATGTAATTCAAATTCGATTCCATTTTTCACATAACCAATATGTCTAACATCTTCGGGTATCTTGCCGTCTTTAGTTTTGCCATGATGGTATTCATACCCTTTCGATTCTAAAAGCATTATAGCAGTCTCAAACATATCTTTAGGTACAAGAAAATCCACATCCCCCATAGCCCTTAAATGCGGCTTCGGGTAATACTGTGCAGCAGCAGAACCTTTGAGTATAACACAAGGAATATCATTGGCATCAAGCAGCTTTATAAGTTTATCCTGCTCAAACAGAAGCCTCATGTACGTTGCCTTACCCATTTCAACACTTACATCTTTCACAGGAATAATAGGACTAATGATTCCTAAGACCGTCTGCGGTTTTGCTTCTTTTACGACCTCCGTCCAATCTGTATCAGTGGGATAATTAGGATCTGTTCCAAATAACGATGCTTTTATCGCCTCTAATAATGCAATTTGTGTCGTGCTCAATTCTGCTGCCATACTTTACCCCATTCTTTTTGGAAAAAGCACACCGAATTGTGCTCTTATTTACCTATCTTCCTTGTGAATAATCTCGCCATTGTCATTCCAAATCGAATCAGCAGGCACAACGCCCCTAACGCAAGAAGTCGGATAAACATTACTATGTCTGCCTATGACAGTACCAGGATTGCACACAGCATCGACCTTGCCGACGTTCCGAACACTTTAGCGTTCGGGTTGCTGTCAATTAATCGTTGAACACCAATGCTCCAACAGCTTGCGCCGCAACGATGCATTTCGTCCAGTATAAGGTAGTCATATTCCGAGAACGCTTCGGTCTGAGTCAGCTTTGTGTATGTGAGGAAATCGTTTTTTTCAAGAGAAATGTTATTTCCCTCCGCAAGCGACTTCATCTGCTCGAAAATGTAAGTTGAGGGAGAGCAGACCGCAAACCTCTTATCAACATTATCCTCGATAAGCTGCATGATAAGATAACTCTTCCCGGTTCCGGTTGGCTGTACCGCAGCCACTCGCTGCTCGGTCTGAAAAAGGCGCACCATGTTTGCATAAGTCTCACGATTGTGTTTATGCAGAAACATATCCTCACCTTCTCAGACTTTCGGGTCGATTGTTCTCTCGAAATATGCTATTTCACGACACCCCGAGATAGCTGAATCAACGCTATTTCGGCATTTTTATTCTGCGAACAGATTTATGATTTTCTTATCCTGTTTCTCAGCATAACTAACGGCTTTATACGCTCCGCCGCCATTATGTTCAATAGCACAGATTACAAGGTCGCTGCGATCAACCATGCTCTTGTTTCTTTCAAAAATAGCTGCTTTCGGGTGTACTTTTGAGGATTTCTCACATATCTCCACCTCGTCGTAATACTGCTCAAAACTCTCACGATTGTCTCGGTACTCCGCACGTTCATAAGGCAGAACCAGAACAAGCGACGTATTGCCGAACCCATACAGCTTTATAGCCTCACGAACAGCAGATGCGGCAGCCTGATCGAAGTCACCGTCCCGCCCCACAAGAAACTCAACATACTCCTTGCTATTGATAAGGTCACGCAGAATAGGCTTTAGCCGTTCCTCTATTGTGTATTGGTCGGAAAGCTCCCTGTGACCGAAAAATGCTACGGTATATGTATTCACGCCAACCTCCTGCTCTTGAATAATGCTTGCACTCTGATATATAATAGACAAGTAAGCCCAATTTCGCAAAATCAATCATTTCGGGATAAAAGTTGAGTTTTTGGCGCTATTATTCAATTTTCAAGCTACTTTTCTGACGAACCATTTACGTTAAGAAGCTATCGTCAAAAGGTTCATGCAATTGCGCTTATGCTCCATAGACGTATGAATGTAACGGTCAAGTGTGATCTGGACGCTGCTGTGTCCTAAAATCTCGGAAAGCGTTTTTACATCGAATCCGAGTTCGATTGCACCGCTCGCGAAGCAATGACGGAGCACATGATAGTTGTACTCGCGGACGCCGGCATTTTCAAGAATACGCTTAAAGCGATACTGCATGGTGCGCGGCTCAATGGGCTTCTCTGTCCCCGTGAGTATGAATGCACTGTTCTTGCCTTTCAGCTCTTTGAGCATGGGGATTAGGCAATCGGGAATGGGTATCTCACGGCGCGAGGATTGGCTTTTCGGCTCGGCGATAATCACTTTCGTCTTGTTGTCGCCCTCAAAGCACTGTATACGCTGTATCGTGTGCCTGACGGTCAGAACACGTTTTTCTGTGTCGATGTTCTCCCAACGCAGGGCGCAAACCTCGCCTATTCTCATGCCAGTGTAAAGCGAAAGAGCCACTCCGAGCGTGGAAGTACTGCGATTATCGTTGATATAGGTCACGAGCCTTTTCTGCTCGTCCTTGCTCATAATTGTTATTTCGGGCTTGGCTTTCTTCGGCATGATTATACCGTCAATTACGTTATTGATACGGTATTCGCGGGCTGCATAGCGAAAAATCGACTTTAGTACAACCATAATATCACTGATATAACGTGCAGAAAGCCCGTCATGCAGCTTTTTCTCCATAAATTCATAGACTGCTTTTGCTTTTATAAGCGCAGCGTTCATGCCGCCAAACGGCGGAATGATGTGTTTTTCTATCTTCATTCGGTAATTGGCGGCGGTGGATTCCTTAATCCTGTTTTTGCTTACGGAGAACCATTCGAGCGCCAGTTCCTTGACGGTCATTTCCGTTATTTCTTCGTTACAATGCTCCTCGCTCTGACAAGCCATGACCATTTTCAACTCCGCTTCTTCCTTGGTCTTTCCATAAAAGGAGCGGTATTTTTTATGACCCGATTCGCTGCCAAGCGAGATCCTGCACTCCCAGCGACCGTCCTTTCTTTTATATGTTGTCCCTCTTATCATTTTATCCTCCAAAATTCTATCTGCATAATTGACAATCGGTGCAAAATCGTGTATAATAACAGTATAGAGAATGTGGCTTATTGTCATTTCTCCAAATGATTGATTTTGCGAAACGCTTCTGTATTTTTCTGCGTTTTCCAGTTTAATATTTTTTATTTTCCGAAATCGGTACTGTGACCGATCTCGAAATTTTCAAGTTACGAATCAGTTCACTGCACCACTAAGATTGGCGAAATGAACTTATTCTAACCTTTATGAGAGAGCCTTATAATTTTCACCTCTCATAAGTTAGGGGTTGAGAAGCCGATTTTTTTAGGTCAATTAGCACGTTTTCTCCGTTTTGCACAAATTACACGGAGCTGGTGTTTTCTTGGTTAGCAAAAATAATAATATTTTTGAATGCTTAGCACAATTTCTATGAGGAATGAACTTTTATACCATTATGATACCTGAGAATCATGCACAACCATTTTTTGATAAAAACACTATAAACCCCTTCCCGCACATAAATGCCGGAAAGGGGCTATCTGAAATAGTACAGTATAAAGCAATAAAACACCATACAAAATCAAAAGAACCTGATTATATGTGCAAAGCCATACTCATGTACAGATCTATCATTCAGGCTTTGTACGATGCTTATTTATATTTCGATTATAATCTGAGCCATACCATTATAATATGACTGTATGCAAATCTTGGTATACTAGCTGTAAGATGTTTAATGAGCAGGTCAATTATTTGTAAAGCAATACCCCCGACACCTACACGATGTCGGGGGTATGCAAACCCGCAGTATTGTCTGTAAAATGGTTGGTTTTGAAAAACTTCTGTGGGACTATTGACCTATTACGCCGTTTACGCTATCCGGTCATTTTGACGAAGCGATTTTGAACGAACATAAAGAATCTGAAATTTATTATTGACGTGATCGGGAAAGTGCGCTATATTGATTATGGGGAGCGACGATATAGAGAAAGTCGCACAGCTCCAATTCTCGGAATCGAGAAAAAAGACCGAGCCGAAAGGCTCGGAAATGACATTCGCCCCACTGGGGCGAAACTCTACCAGCAAGCACGGTATTCATGGGGTACAGTTTGAAAAATGACCACCCTGAATACAACAGCTTGTTAGAGGGTTTTGCACCCCTAAGACCCCGCTTGAAAAATGAAAGAAAAAGTGATATAATTGATAATGAAAATGGGCGAATACTAAGATTTTGGAGGTTTGTCTATGAATGTAAAAAGTGATGATGAACGGAAGTCAAAAGTGTTGAAAATACGCCTGAATGACAGGGAGTTTGCTAAGCTGAAACAATACACGGAGGAAAGCGGTCTGCGCTCAATGTCGCAGTATATTTACAATTCGATTCTTGCGACACCAATCATCGAGTTGACGGACGAGGAGCTTGCACCCGACAAGGCAAGATTCAAAGAGATTGCCGACAGCATAAATTCCATAGCAATTCAGGTCAATCAGACGGGAAATATTTATCCCGAAGATATGCAGGAAATACGTCAGGGAATTGATGAAATATCCGCAAGGCTTGCAGAGTACCAATCAAAGTTGGAACGCTTTGCTGTGACACCGCAGACGTTCAGAGCGATAGTCGATAAGGCTCACGAGGACGTGAGAAAATAAGAGAAAAATGCACCGAGGAAAACGCTTATATTGCTGCGCCCTGCACAAGAATTATTACAATTATTGTGCAGGGCTGGACTCCGAAAATGGAATAGGCTATAATAATCTTACAATTCTTTTTGGAGGTGCAGTATATGTTAGCAATACCCGAATTGGCAATGCCGAGGTCAAGCAAGGTCACGACCGTATGCAACGGCAGGCGTGAGGTCTGGACGGACTACGAACAGGCAAAGGCTTATTTCCTTGAAATGATGATGTCTGCGGACGGCGAGGAACATGACCGAGCAGAATGCGTTTATATTCAGCTCACGCACGGGCTTGGCGAGTGCAGTGATGAGGACGAATAATCAGCAGTGCGAGTTGTTTCGGCAGCTCGCACTTGCTATGTCCTGTGACGAACGGAAACGCCCCTCAGAGCCGTCCGAGCCTGCGGAGCGGAAAACTAACCGCCTGAAAAGAAAAGACCTGAGAAGTGCTTGTAAGAGCAAATCTCAGGCTTTTTTCTGTTATTCAGTTTCAAAAGGGTATGCCGTCATTTTGGCGCGCGCCATAATGATTAAATGGACTTGTACGGAACGGATTATAGGAGTTCCAATAGACTACGGGCTAAGGACACTGTTTTTTATATCTATATTTTGAGCTTATTACGAAACCACATCAGGCACAACGATTCGCCCTGTGCCTCCGCAGTATTTTGTGGTAGTGTCTATTATTTTCTGTGCGGTCTCGGTCAAAAGTTCGTCGGATGTGGCGGCGTTGCCCTGAACGATATAAAAGATGTTTGTTGTATTTTCGTCAACGGCGGTCTTATTCACCTGCCTGATCTCCAGACGGCAAAGAATTTCGTTTGAATCATCGCAGTAGCAGTATTCGTGAGGTGCGACCGGGGTAGGTTCTGTTGCCCCAAGCGGAACATACCGTTCGGTGCCGTCTGTAAAACGCAGAGTTACGTTACCCTCAGTCTTGTCGATATTATGCGCTCCCAGTGCCAGCTTGCTTTCCAGCGAGATAAGGTTGTAGATGTCAACCGCCTGATTGATATATAATACCTCCTGACGCTTGACAAGAAGCTTGATAAGATTCTCGCTGGCTGGAATATTTTTTCTTCGTTTGACTCCCACATTGTCGTGCAGGATATTGAAGCCCTCAAGTACAGGGGCGGAATGTATGTCCAAGTCCTTGTATTCCTCGTACAGCTCTGCAATACGTTTTGTACGGTAAGCCTGCCATTCCTCGCCTTTTCTATGGTTGTCTATGCCCTCGACGACTGCAAAGATTATTTTTACTCCGCTGTCGAGGACTGCTTTTTCTACTTTGAAATTCATTTTTTTCACCTGTTTCAGTTCACTGATTATACTCCTGTTTTGACAAAATGCTGTTTCTTGCCCTGTTTATTGTGCGCTCGAATTCTCCGCTGTCAAGCCATTCCGCAAGGAAAAATTGTTCAAGCATCGGAACGGTACAGGAATAAAATCCTACTTTTTCGTTATACTGCTTCAATATCTTCTTTGGAAGAACCATATATCCTGCTCTTAGTGACGGTGCTATCGTTTTTGAAAATGTGTTGATATAGATAACATTCTCGTCCGCTGTCTGTGCAAAAAGCGTCTGAGGTGCTTTTCCGTTCAAAGCGAACTCCGAGTCATAGTCATCTTCAATGATGACCGCATTTCTCTGAGAAGCCCAGTTAAGATAAAAACGTCTGCGTTCAGCCGATGCGGTTATCAGGCTCGGGAAGCTGTTGAACGGCGTAACGTGCAGTATTTTGGCTTGTGTGTGTTCAAGCTCAGTGGTACGGATTCCCTCACTGTCCATTTCAAGCATATCACATACTGCTCCGTTTGCCGTATACACAGCCCTTATCTTTTCATACGAAGGAGATTCCAGAGCGATCATATTATCCCTGCCAAGCATCTGGATACAAACTCCGTACAAATATTCCGCACCTGAACCTATGATGATCTGTTCGCTGGATACGTTTATGCTGCGGCATCTTGCAAGATAACGGCATATAGCATCTCGAAGTTCAGCACAGCCGCCTGCCGGAGATCTCATGAGAATACGCTCTCCGTAATCAAGAATTACTTTTCTCAGTAACGACGAAACTGCTGAGAAAGAGATATTGTCAATATGAAGAACAGCCGAAACAACAGGTGATACAGAATCATTTTGCCCGTCAGATACGGGAAAGAAACTGTCGGCACAATACTTTACATAACAGCCGCTTCTGGGCTTCATACGGCAGTACCCCTCATCGCATAAAAGCTGGTATGCGTGTTCAACTGTTATAATGCTGACAAGACACTCCTTTGCAAGCACACGTTTTGACGGGAGCTTCGCACCGTACACAAATGCTCCTGAGATGATACGACTTCGCAATTCCTGATAAATCTGCATATAGGCACAGAGCGTGCTGCTGTGATCTATCTCAATGTACATTCTCTGCACCCCTTTGTATATTTTTCTTTATTATACTACTTTTACCGGCGGTTTTCAACCATTTTGATGAAATATTCGTATACAGACGTATCATTGGTAAGTTCAGGGTGGAAGGCTGTCGCAAGCTGATTATCCTGCTGTACAGCAACTATTTTTCCTTTGATTCTGGAAAGCACGTTCACACCCTCTCCAACACGTTCTGCATAGGGCGCACGGATAAACGGCATTTCAATTTCTTTTCCTGTAAACTCATCAACACAGCGAAAACTGCCGAGCTGTCTGCCGTAAGCGTTTCGTTTTACGGTAATATCAAGGGTTCCGAAGCAGGGCTCTTCGTCCTCTATTTCTTTGGCAAGCAGTATCATTCCGGCGCAGGTCCCGAATACAGGCAAGCCGTTCTGTATCATTTCTTTCAGCGGTCCATACAGAGAGAGATCACCTAACAGCTTTCGCATAGCTGTACTTTCACCGCCGGGGAGGATAAGTCCGTCAAAATGTCCGCTTATGTCTTTTAGCTGACGGATCTCAAATGCTTCAACATTTATCTGTTTCAGCTTGGATATATGCTCTGCAAATGCTCCCTGAAGGGCAAGAACACCTATACGCATTATTTGCCCCTTTCTTCCATGATGAGCTTTATTTCCTGTTCATTGATACCGACCATTGCTTCGCCAAGTCCTGATGAAAGTTCTGCTATCAGCTTTGCATCGGTATAGTTTGTCACAGCCTGAACGATTGCCGAAGCACGTTTTACGGGATCGCCTGATTTGAATATGCCCGAACCTACAAACACACCCTCTGCACCGAGCTGCATCATAAGTGCTGCGTCAGCAGGTGTAGCCACTCCGCCTGCCGCAAAATTAACAACAGGAAGTCTGCCGCTGTCATGGACTTGTTTCAGCAGATCATACGGCACTTGCAGCTTCTTTGCTTCCTCATACAGTTCATCTTCACTGAGAGATACTGCATGGCGTATCTGAGAATTCATCATTCTCATATGTCTGACAGCCTGCACGATATCTCCCGTGCCGGGTTCGCCCTTTGTGCGTATCATGGACGCGCCCTCGGCAATACGGCGCAGCGCTTCTCCGAGATCTCTCGCACCGCAGACAAACGGTACCTTGAACTGCCGCTTATCAACATGATAAACATCATCGGCAGGAGAAAGGACTTCACTCTCGTCAATGTAGTCGATCTCTATGGCTTCAAGGATCTGCGCTTCTGCAAAATGACCGATACGGCATTTTGCCATAACAGGAATCGTTACAGCCTCCTGAATTGAACGTATCATAGCAGGATCGCTCATTCTTGATACGCCGCCTGCGGCTCTTATGTCCGCCGGTATCCGTTCAAGTGCCATGACAGCACACGCACCTGCTTCCTGAGCTATGACTGCCTGTTCGGGAGTTGTAACGTCCATGATAACGCCGCCCTTGAGCATTTGTGCAAGCTCCTTGTTGAGTTGGTGTCTTTCCTTGATATCATTCATAATGATAACCTCTTTTCATGTTTTTTATCATTATATCAGATATTTTCGGAACTGCATATATCCAGTTTTGTTTTATTTTATAGGATCAGATCATTCTTGAAAGCACGGTCTTAGTACCACATCATCTGAAATAACATATTAAATCTATCATATTACTAAGTTTATTATACACATTTTTCATAGAGAAGTCAATAGCCTTGAAAAGATCATACCAAAGATCAAGCGTTAATACAGCATTTTCAGCGCCTTCTGCACGATCTCACAATCAAACCCTTCGTCATTTCAATATGCCGATGATACACTCCACAAGCGTAAGTGCCAGCAGAATATTGATGATACGATAATGCTTCAGATAGAATTTCTGTATCAGCGCACCCATTCCGATCCATGTGAGCGTTGCGAAACTGCCGAGTGTGGCAATAAACAGTTCAGCGATCACAAGTGCAGTCAGCGAGGTGTAGTAGTCTGTGATGTAGCCCGTCAAGGCGGTCATACCGAACAGATAGATCTTCACATTGACGAATTGCAGGAGAAAGCCTTTCATGTAAGATGCAGATCTGCTGTCATCGTCCTTTTCAGGCTTGCTGAGCGCAATATGTATCGCAAGCCACAGGATATAGGCAGCACCGATGTACTTCATCACACCGAGGACAGACGGCAGAAATGCAGCGATGCCGAATACAAACACAGCACAGATAAGCTGTACCACATAATATCCAGTAAAGATGCCGAAAAACAGCGGCCTGCCTTTCTTCCAGCCGTAGTTCGTCACCGTGTTCAGTGCAAGGATATTGCCCGGTCCGGGGGTAAACGCATTGATCACACAATATAAAACAAAATTACCTATCACATAAGCCGGCATATCTTATGCCTCCTTCCGTAGTTTTATTATACCACGGAACGCCTTGCGATAGGTAATACTTTTATACTTCGTTATTTCATAGGTTAAGCCTATGCTTCCTGATACTGCCCGATCAGCTCGATAAAACGCGCACCAAGCTCTGAAAGTGTGCGGTCTTTGTTGATAATATAGCCGATGTGCATTGTCTCTTTTTCTTTCAGCGGAACGGAAATGATCCTGTCACCGTGGAGATATTTCGCATAGATACCGCTGGAAATGGTGTACGCCTGCAATCCGATCATCAGATTGACCACCGCCGCACGGTCACTCACACGGATACTCTTATCGACTGTTTCATTGCTGAAAAGTTCCTCTGCGAAGTTTGAGGACTCATACGCTCCCTGAACAAAACTCAGTCTCGGATAGGGCTTCAATTCTGCAAGCGTAAGGGCTTTTTTCGCTGCAAGCGGGTGATCTCTGTCAAGGAAGATATGGGGAGAAGCCGTAAACAGCTCATAGAAAGTGAGATTGTAGTCCTCAAACAGCTTTTGCAGGACGCTTTCATTGGATCCGCAGAGATACAGCAGACCTAAGTCGCTGAACCTGTTTCGCACATCTTCAATGATCTGATGCGTCTGCGTTTCGTTCATGATGAACTCATAGCGTTCCTGCCCGTATTGCATGATGAGGTCAGCAAAGGCGTTCGCTGCAAAGGTATAATGCTGTGTGGATACGCAGAAACGCTGTTTTTCAGGTTGACCGTTGACAAAGCGTGACTCCAGCAGTTCCATTTGCTGAACAACCTGCCTTGCATAGCCGACAAACTCCATTCCCTCCGGTGTCAGTGCGACACCTGCCCGACAGCGGTTGAAGATCGTGAGTTTAGCTTCATTTTCGACTTCCTTGATCGCACCCGAAAGGCTGGGCTGGGAGATAAAGAGTTGTCTTGCGGCTTCGGTGATCGAGCCGATCTCTGCTGCCGTGATGATATATTTTAACTGCTGTACTGTCATGGTTCTTCACGCTTTCCGATAGATGCACCGAGCATATAGGCATCTTCACATTCGGAGATATCCTGCATATCCATATCATCGGTATGAAGCAGAGCCGCCTTGCCGAGATTCTTCCACGCAAGCCGTTTCATCATATAATCGAAAAGCTCATACAGCGGTTCAGGGTGACTTCCTCCTGCTGCGACCAACAAAGCACCGCCTCTGCCCCTGCCGATCAGTTCACTACGGTCATACTCTGCCAACGCCCACAACCTGTCGATCACATTTTTGAGCAGACCGCTGTACGACCAGAAGAACAGCGGAGTCGCAAACACGGTCAAATCTGCCTTGCGGAACTCTACATAGACGGTATCCATATCATCACGCTGTACGCAGGGGTGTTCCTTATCCTTGCTGCCGTTCAGACAGCCGATACAGCTATGGATATTCAGCTTACACAAGTCAATGACTGTGACAGTGTGACCGACCGATTCTGCTCCCTTGCAGAATGATCTTATCATTGCAGCCGTAAACGCATTTGGTCTGGCAGAGCCGTTCAGGACGAGAATATGGGACATAGCGATACCTCCTGTCGAGTTGTATTTTAATTATACATCTGTAAAAAGAGTGTGTCAAGTCAAAACCCATCAAAAAATCCTTACAGACAAAACTGAATAGGCATCTGAAAAGAAAAAGCAAGGCTATGCCTTCCATACACGGTCACGGAGGACATAGCCATTTCCTTATGCTGTGATTATATCAGTCCTGAATCTCCTGCATCATAGTCGCACCGTCCTTGAAACCGACTTTGTAGGCAGCTCTCATCTCAGCGGAGGCAGTCTCGCTCACGCAGTCCAGTATCTTGTGGAATATATCGATCTGCTCCTCGCTCAGCGAATCCTCAAACGGTATGCAGAGCTTGCCCCACTCGTCAGAGTGAATTTCACCCTGTCTGTAACCCAACATCGCATCGATCATTTGTATCTGTCCTTTCGGTTTTATTGTTGTAAAACCAACCGTCCAAACATAACCCAAATAATCGTTGTTAAGGTGTTGCCTATGGCACGCTTGTGGCAATACCCATTTTACGCTCGTCCCGCCATACATGAAATCGGAGTACCGTGACAACGAAAAGGAATACCTTGACTATTATGATGAAGTTGAGGTGTGTGCCGGATCGTCCGAAGCACACCCAAAGTTCGCTATCCAAGTACGCAACCGCAGTATGATAGACCGAGCAGACCTTGTGGTATGCTGTATACAGCATAAAAGCGGAGGAGCTTATGCCACGATACGCTATGCAGAGAAACAGGGCAAGAAGATAGTGAACCTTGCAGACGAAAAGGGAATAGGCTTCTGAAAAGGAAAATAAGGCGATACCTATGCGTTGTCAGGTATCGCCCTTATTCGTTATTATAATGATTGTTCTTGTCGGTAGGTACTGCTACTGGTTTCGTGTTACTATTTGGAACGGGGATAGTCGTTCCTACGACGCTGTGCCCCATGTCAGCCGAAACTGATACCACATCTACACCCTCATAAATGAGAAGACTGGCGTGCAGATGTCTCAACCATATGAAAACACACCGATCAAATGATCTCGCATTTATCGACCATTACGTCGATCACCTGACCTCTGTTATACCTGTGAATGCGGTATTTCATTCTGAACCCGAACGGTACGCAGTTCAGATAAAAATCCGTCCTGCCTTCCTCGTGAACTACCACCTTTTTCAGCAGCTCACCGTAAACTTCAGTGCTTTCACTGTCAGACGACGCTGTTTTCTTAACATCGGTGATGTAGCTCTTGATCCTGTCAAGCTGCTGCTTGTGGGCGGTGTTGATGTCCTGGCTTTTTGCGATCTGCTCGGTCAGCTTTATGATCTCGTCATCATAATACTCGGTCTGCTTTTTCAAGTCATCTTTGGTGATGAGCCCGTCGATCATCAGGTCTATCGCTTTTCTCTTTTTCAGATTGAAGCTCTCGATCTGCTCCTTCATCGGCTGAACATCGACTCTGACATCATTCTGCTGCATCAGCTTTATGTCGGCAAGCAGCTGCTCAACGATATTGCTTTCCGAATCCTTGATCTGCTCAATGATGTACTTCATGCAGAACTCCAGCGTTTTTTCATTGATGCCTTTGTTTGCACAGCCTACCTCTGCACCGTTTTTATCAATGCGATGAATGGAGCCGTATTTTGCTCTGTTCACACAATGCAGCGTTCTTCGTTCTTCGGTTGCTTTACCCGAAACATTATACGAATACCCGCAGCAGCCACAGGTCACCTTGCTGCTGAACCAATAATGCCTGGAATATTTCCTGCCTTCACGGGACAACAGACCTCTTTCGTAAATCTGCTTCTGAGCCAGATCCCAGACCTCTCTTGAAATGATACCCTCATGATGATCCTTGATCGTAATCAGCGGAGTATCGGGATTGTCACCGTTATTCTGCAAAACTCTCTTGGTCAAAAAATCGGTGGAATAGTGTTTCCACTGCGTCAGATCACCCACATACTTGTCATTTTTGAGTATCCTGCAAACTCCGTCCTCACGCCACATTTTTCCTCTGACTGTGAGCAGCCCTGCGGCATTAAGCTCGTTTGCGATAGTGTGACAGCCTTTACCCTCATAGACGTAGCTGTGGAAAATTCGCTTGACGATCTCGGCTTCCTCGGGTACTATTTCCAGCTTGCCGTCAACAGTCCTGAAACCGAGCATGGTGCAATATCCATACACCCAGCCGTCCTCCATTTTCCTGCGGATACCCCATTTAACACGCTCGGATATCTTGCGTGATTCCTCCTGAGCGATAGATGCCATGATCGTCAACCGCAGCTCTCCGTCCTTGTCGTTGGTGTCGATCCCGTCATTCATAAAAATGACATTCACACCTATCTGCGACAGCTTTCGGGTGTAGTTCAGAGTGTCAACGGTATTTCTCGCAAAGCGGCTGACTTCTTTAGTCAGGATAGTGTCGATCTTTCCTTCCTCACAATCCTTTATCATTCGGTTGAAATTGTCACGCTTTTTTGTCGTTGTTCCTGTGATGCCCTCGTCGGAATATACCTCGATAAGCTCCCAGCCATCGTGGGCGGAAATATACTCGGTGAAATATTTTATCTGTGCCGCCAGCGAATGGAGCTGGTCGGTCAAATCCGTGCTTACTCTTGCGTAAGCGGCAACTTTTCTGTTTTTATTATCTCTATACATTGTACCTCCTCTCCCGATTATTTCGGGAATAATTCCCCTGCACAATTTCAGTTTAGCACAGTAAAGGGCGGAAGTCAAGACCTCCGCCCGACTGTTCAAAAATCGTTTAAGCTGTCTGTGAAATATCGGTTCTGTCCTGCATGGCTATCAGCATTTCAAGCTGCTGATCGGTGATAAGCCCCTGCTTGTGAAACTCCTTGTAGTAGCCTATTTTCATCGCCTTTACGAAGGCAATTTTGTCCTCTTCGGACAGTTCGATATTTTCACTTTTGTTCTGTTTCTCTTTGTTGTCTTTCAAATATTTTCTCCTTTCGATTATCGAAAGGAGGTATGACGCTGCCTTAAGCGGTTGGCGAATCCGCTCTGGCAGCCTGCTGCTTGGCGTTGCAGCAGCATACACGACGATGATGTTTTTTATGAAGTAGTTTTACCCGTGGCAGGCGAATCCTCGGGAGAATTTTTTCCTATGTTTACTGACTTTTCACGCTTGGCTTGCTCACGTTTGAGCTGCTCGATAAAGCCCTTGTTGCGGTTATCATTCATTATTCTGTCGAATTTCACGATAACCTCCTCGGGGGATAATGATTCCCCGAACACCGATATGACATGGTCATAAACAGCGTTTCTTTTCTTCTGTTCGAGCTGTGCGAGTTCGGCTTTTATCTCAGCATCAAGAGCATTGTAGGCATCAATGGTCGGCTGTATCTCTGCACGGTTTTTCTCGATTTTTTCCTTGTACTTTTCACGCTTAGCAATCTTCATTTCAAGTGTTACCTTTTTCGGCATAGCATCTTCCTTTCTTTTTTACCTCGTTTGTCACAACGCCGCCACGGAATCTTTTCCCATGGCAGCAGGAAATAAAACATGGCAATCACCCCTTTGTTTATTCTTAGATTTTGTTATTATTAGACCATTAGCTTTGGTACAATTACGACAGATTTCTTCCCTTGCAGTTTATGCAATTCTCTGAATAATCCCATACATTTCATTTTTAATAATTCAGATAGCAATATTCCAATTTGTTTCATATTTTTGCATAGCAATATTTTCATCGTTAAGGGCAACGGGTTCCCTTAACAGCCAATTTCAGACGAAAGGCTGATAATTGGAAGAAAGTGGGAGGAGTATGCACCACTTTCTATACTTGCTATTCTTAGCTTAAAATTTACCGATTATCAATCCATTTGATTAGCCCGTATGGGCTGATATTTTTACATCGGAATCCTCTCCTTGTTGGGATAAGTACAAAATCGCGAAAATGTACCTGTTGGAACCGGTTCTGAACGAGGGTAAAAAGGAACATAATCGTTATTCTGTTCCGAAGACATATCCACGATAGGGATAATGATCAAATAATGTACCCGATGTACTACGTCTGCATACTGACTTTCTCCTTTCTTGCGATGTTCCGAAACATTCTTCGTTTGAGCTCAATTTTATTATACCACCCCCTTGACAAAATTGCAATGGTTTTGTACAATAATTATTAGAACTACAATTATTGTAGATTAAGTTTTGAAATTATTATTGTCCAAAATCGGGAGGAACAAAAATGAAAAGAGAGTCATACGAATATACACCGCTGGAGGTCTATCACGCAATTCGTGCGAACCGCCCTGACATAGCCTATGACGGTTTCCTTAACAAGGTCTATTTCGACGAGGACGAGCACATAGCACATATCCACGTCAGCACCCGGTACGAAATGGAGGACTACACGCCGCCCGCCGAGGGTGAGGAACGTGAACCTATCAAGCCCGTTGACGAACTTGACATCATAAATGCGAATGGCGACTATGTTTACCGTGACGCCTTCACTCTGAGAACTCGGAATCATACTGCGCCGACACGGAAACTGAATCCGTTCACCGGGCTTGACATTTCGTTTCCCGTCGGAGAGGGCATTCTCGACTTTTGCTACACAGATTTCACTAAGGAACAGGACGATATTATGCTTTTCGGAGCATTATTCAGTCACAGAAAGAAGAAGCAGGAGGTAGTTCGGAACAGCGAAGAAGTTTACAAGGTCGAGCTTGAACACATGGAAGATACGCTCACAACGCTTGGTGATTATCTTTACCAGTCGGTGTACAGCAGCATTTTCCCGCCGTATATTTACGAATACACTAAAGAGACCATTCCTGCATTTATTCGATATATCACCGAGGTACGGAAAGAGATGATGCGTCGCATTGAATTTGTTTTCGATGACGAGTTCTATCCCGATGAGCTGTCAAAGTTCTTACCTTGTGAACGATATTCGCTCTATGCCGATGTGTACGATACGCCGCTTTCTTTCAACCGCGACGAACGATTTACTATGCTTGGTAACTATAGCGCCCGGCAGTTAAAGCGAGGAAACATTGACCCTGCGGAGATCGTTCAGCGGCTCACAAGTCATGTGCCGACAGACGAAAAAAGCCCGCTTGAGCAAGCGTTGGGGCTTGAAGCGGGCAGGGTTCAGATATTCTATCATGTTCCGAGGTTCATGGCGGCGGAGTACAGTGTCAGCACCATTCACGATATGCTGGAGCTGGAGTTCACAAAAATGCTGGAGTACGACATTCGGCTGCACAAGTGCAAGATCTGCGGACGGTATTTTATCATTAAGGGAAATTATGTGTCCGACTTTTGCAATCGTGTTCGTGAAGGCAATACTCGCACCTGTCAACAGATCGGGGCGCAGAGGAAGTATGATGAGAGGCTGAAAACTGACGAAGCTGTTGCGCTGTTCCGCAAGTATTACAAGAGATACTATGCGAGGACGAAGGTCAATCAAATCAAGCCCGACAAGTTCAGGGAGTGGAATTACAAGGCTTGTGAGATGCGGGATAGATGTCAGGACGGGGAGATCACGCCGCAGGAGTTCGAGAACTGGCTATATGGGAGTTTTAAGAATCGGAAGAAGAAGGAATAATTTTACGTAATCTGAACCTTTCGCCCAAATTCTCCGACTATATAAATGAAAGCGCTTTCAAATAAAAATCAGGAGGTGAGGATATGAGCGAATTTGAAATGCTCGTAAGTGAGCATCGTGGCGCTGTCGAACGGTATGTGCGGTATAATATTCCGTCTAAGGCTGACAGCGATGACGTTTTGCAGGAGGTCTGGCTGGCGGCATACAGACAGTTTGACAGGCTAAAAAACAAGAGCAGCTTCAAGGATTGGGTCATAGGGATAGCACGCCACAAGGTCAAGGACTATTTCCGCAGCAGGCAGGAAACTATCGACATTGACGATCTGCCCGAGAGCGAACTTGTTCAGAGCCGTTATGGACTTGTGGAGTATTCGCCTGTTCATGAGACTATCGACAGGTTGAGCGATAACGATAAACAGATACTCATACTTTACTATTTCGAGAATATGCCGCAGAATGAGATCGCGGATAGGCTCGGCATACCGCTTGGTACAGTCAAAAGCCGCCTGAACACCGCAAGGCGCAATTTCAAAAACGCATACCCATATCCGCCGAAAGGAGCAGATATTATGTTTAAATTACCGAAGATAATACCCGAATACAAGATCATTCCCAGTGACAAGGAGCCGTTTACGGTCAGGTGGGAGGAGCTTATGGGCTGGTTTATTGTTCCGAAGGTAGGTGAAAAGCTGACCTTTGCGATATACGACCAGCCGTCCCGAAAGGGTGATTATTTCTATGAAATGGAGGTCATCGGAAAAGCAGAGATACACGGCATAGAGGGCATCGAGATAATCTCTAAGGAGGGCAATTTTGATAAGACACAGCCCTGCACCGAGCGCAGATTTGTGGCGCAGCTTACCGACACACATTGCCGTTATCTTGCCGAGAGCCACGTTGTAAACGGCGTGAGGAAACTCTACACATTCCTTGACGGAGAGGATTTTCTGCCGAACTGGGGCTACGGCGAGGACAACTGCGGCAATGAGATCAACCTCTCGCCCAAGGGGATAATCGTCAAGAACGGCAGCGATATTACTGTAAATGTCGATAAAGCTCCGCTTGACATAGTAGGCAGATACACCATTGAGATAAATGGCAAAAGCTATGATACTGTATGTGTTATCGATGTCGGGACGTACAATGATGGTATTCTCAGTGAGCAGTTCATTGACAAAAACGGCAGAACGATACTGTGGCGCAGGTTCAACCGCAATGACTGGGCGCTTGACCGCTATGGCAAGCTGTGGACAGAGACTCTTCCAGACAATGAGAGACTGATGGTCAACGGCGAGGTTTATGTGCATTGGTATGATTGTGTGAGTGAGTATATATTCTGAGGTTTGCGGCATACCTGCCTTGTGCGGGTATGCCGATTCTCACTTTAGTTGAATTTTAATCATCAAATAAGTGATTGACCTCAGCCGAAAATCTGTTATAATAATTATAACGACGTCGGAATAAAACACACGGAGGTAACACTTATGAACATAAGTTTCAGTGAAGTATTTAAGAAGTTCCGCCGTGAGCGTGAGCTTACACAGGAGCAGGCTGCCGAGGCATTCTCGGTATCGACGCAGGCTGTAAGCCGCTGGGAAAACGGTCAGACAAGCCCCGATATTACGCTTTTGCCGATAATCGCGGAGTATTTCGGGGTGAGCATTGAAACTCTGCTGGGTGTGGACAGCGAGAAACGCAAAGCGCTCCACGAGCAGTATATGAACGACTTTGAAACGGCAATAAAAAGCGGCAGAGTGAACGACTGCATAGAGATCGCCCGTGCCGGACTAAAGGAGTTTCCCCACAGCTATGAGCTGATGAACGCCTTAATGGAAGCACTATTTAAGTCGGGTGAAAAAAGTGCGGGAAATCCCGATTGGGAAGAAAACAGGGAAAAACACAAGCAGGAGATAGGCAGTCTTGGTGAGAAGATACTTGCAGGCTGCACCGATGACGATCTGCGCCTCAGAGTAAAGATAAGGCTTGCCAATCTTTACTGTAATGACTTTAACGATCTTGAAAAGGGGCGGAAAATACTTGAGACTTTGCCGCCCATAGAAAGCTGCTATGAGGAAAATATCCAGTCAGCGCTGAGGGGCGACGAGCTGCTTGACCATTACGGAAGACGTATTTGCAGCTCGGTGGGCTGTCTGCAATATTACATTCAGGCGATGATGATAGAAGGCACGGGTATTGATCCTGTTTATACCGCTGAGGAACGCATAAGGCTTATGAAGGTGATAGAGGATATTCAGGCTCTTGTGTTTGACGAGGGGGACAATGGATTATTCAATTTAACAGTTTCAGAGAGATATTTTGAAACTGTGATACCCGACCTTATCTCGCTTGACAGACTTGATGAAGCCCTTGCCTATAGTGAAAAGGCTTGCGACTATCTCGAAAATTACTATGAGCTGCCCGAATGGTACACCTACACTACACCGCTTGTACGAGGTTCGGTGGGACAGACAATATGGCATACGGCAGATTCTCGCTCTCGAGCGCAGATAATTCTTGATGATATGCTGAGCAAGGAGTGCTATTCGGCTCTTAACGGTAATGAGAGATTTGCGAAAGTCAAAGAGAGGATAAATAGTTTAGATTGATTATCGCGGCGTACCTGCTAAGTGTGGGTATGCCGTTTCCTTGCATGAAAATATAAATTATGGTATAATAAAACCCACCAAACCTTCCGCCCATTTCTGCGACTAATAAGTGAAGCTTCAAAAAGAGGTGCGCCCATGAATAAGATAAACAAGAATGAATTAACAGAATATGCCGAGCTGCTTCTGCAGGCGGCTGTGCGCAAGTGTGATGATTTCGCAGATGCTCAGGACTTGGTGCAGGAGACCCTACTTGTTGCGCTGACAGCTATCGAAAACGGCAGGGAGATAGCCGAAGGTATTATGATATGCTGCGGCAGAAATACCGCAAACCGACAGTCTGCATCGATGTTGTTGGGGAGATATCCGATGAAAGCGGCTTTGATGACAGCTCGGAAGATGTGGAGAATATCCGCCGTTGTCTTGCTAATCTAACAAAGATATACCGTGAAGTCATGGTTCAGCACTATATGAACGGCAAAAGCGTTGCCGAGATTGCAGAAAGACTTGGTATTCCTGAGAACACCGTCAAGAACCGCTTGTTCACCGGCAGAAAGCATATTCGGAAGGAGTTTACTATGGAGAATTACACTAAGCAGAGCTATGAACCTGATGATCTTTGGATAGCCAGTACGGGTCAGACAGGTATTGATGATGAGCCGTGGAAGCTGGTCGGTCAAGATCGTATCGCTATGAATCTGCTGATACTCGCCTACGAGCAGCCCGTCACACTGACCGAGCTTTCAAAGGCGATAGGCATTTCGACTACATATATTGAGCCGATAGTAGAACGGCTTGTGGATGGTGAACTGATGAAAAAGGTATCAGATAAGGTTTATACTGATTTCATCATTCACACCGAGGATGAAAGACTTGCTTCGCTTGATCTGCAATTAAGTCTTGCAAAAGAGCTATGCTCCGAGATATGGGAGATTGTTGACGAGGGGCTTGATGAGCTGCGCCGGCGTGCATATTACAACACTCAAACCGAAGAACAGGCTATCAAATTGGAGAGCTTTTTCGTGTTCAGGACACTTCTTCACGCTGTCAATGGAGTGCGTGATGAAGTCAGCGGAGGAAGAGAACCCTTTGAGAGCTATCCCGACAGACCAAACGGCGGCAAGTGGTATGCTATGGGTTCACTGTATCCTCACGGATATGATTACGATCATTGCCCATACAGCCGCTATCAGTTTAGCGGTGAAAGTGTCAACAATATGAAAAATGTGATCGGAGCAAAAGCTCTGTCCCTGTGTCTGTATGACACAGATGCTTCTGTTCTCGGCACTACCTATAAAGAATATTTTTATATTGACTCGTTCTCGAAGC
>NZ_ADKM02000070.1 GCF_000178155.2 Hominimerdicola alba 8 | reverse complement strand
TTTTCTTTTTAAAATCCAGTTTTGAAGTCAATGCAAAATCATTATGGTATTGGTGGAACATTATTTACAAAAATATCCTGCAATTCATAAACTGATCCTGCTGCTGTCCAGTCAGCCATTCCTTGTTTCCAAACAAGAGTATTCTTATTGATCCTTCCATCAATTGCCATTTGAGATAATGCCTGTTTGTCAAATTCACCTGCGTCCTGCCCATTAATAACTATATGATATCTAGCATTTGGTATAGGCGGCGGTACCGCACCGTTCATCGATTGGGTATTCATAGCATTATTCATTGCGTTTGCCATGTTCTGACTCATAGCTTCACCCATCATCATGCCCGCCATCATACCCATAGGGCTGCCGCACCCGTCACCTGCGCTGCCCATACTAGCAAAACTGTCAGCGGCTGCATAGGCAATATCAGCTTGACGGTTTACCTGGTGTGCTGCAAAATTGTTTGATTGAGTGTTCATGTGCCTTGCATACTGGTCTTCCTCACGCTGACGGCGCAGAGTGTCTTCATAATGCTCGGCATTTATCCGCTGGGTATCACGCATATTCTGTATATCTATCTCTGTCTTCGCCCGCACCCTTGTATTGTTCTGATTTCTGGTGATATACATAAGCTGTGAATATCCCTCTGAGGTCTTATCCAATTCTATGGCATTTATCTCAAAAGCACTCAGTACGACACCGTATTCAGCATTGAACAGAGACTCAAGCTCATTAAAAACTTCGTCTCTTATCTTACCTATCAGCCCCTCTACATGAAGCATCGAAACACCATAGTTTGCAGGTGCATTCATGACGGCGCTTTTTACCCTGCTTGTCACAGAATACTTTACTTGTTCTGTAAAATTTTCAATATTGAAATTATCCAGCCTGTGCAGTTCAATAAAGTGTTTATATCCATTTTCGCCTGAGGGGATATGAAAGTTGAACGCTCCCCTTACCGCTACAGGCACACCATATTCGGGATAACGGGAGTCGTATATATCAAAGAAAGGTACAGCAAACTTCACCTGTATGATCTTAGCTAGGTTTATGAAGTAGACCTCAGCACGATAGGGCGCTGAACCATTATATAGCAGACTAAGAAGATTTGAAAGAATAGGCAGATTAAGTGTATCAAGCTTTGTTTCAACAGGTCCGTAAAGGTATTCTTGCTCAATACCGTTTCCTTGATTATAAACAAATACCGCTACAGAACCAGATTTTACAGATATTCTTGAACCTTTGCGTATAGCGTTTTCCTTACGACTTGTCCCGGCACTGCCGCCCGGACTCCATTTCCATATCAGATAATCTTGCTCATCACAGCGGATAACGTCCATCAATCCGCCTTCGTTTTTATTGAATATGCCCATGATAACCTCCTTTGATTTTAACTAATAGAACTAAAGATTATAAAAATCAATCTAAACGAAAAGGCTAATCCTGAAAGAAATTTCACAAGAACAAAAGGTCTTTGCTTAAATAAATACTTCTTATAGTTCTGTAGGTAGTTTAAATGCAATGATTTAATATCCTGGTATAGCTGCTCAACTATAGTATCATTACCTAGTGATACTCTTGATTTAGAATATAATTGTTCAGCCTTATTTAGCCATATATTTGACCAATATAAACTATCTTTATCGGCTTTTAATTCTGCTGTTATTCTAATTTTGTTTTTAATATATTGCAAAAGTTCAATTATTGTTTCTGAATCATTTGGATAAACAAAGTTTTCAATAAAATTGGATTTTCCTAACTCTGATTGAGTTAATACGGGAGGAGTTTTATCATTTGTTGGCTGCTTAAATAATAAAATAATATAAATGAAAACAACAGGAATAAACCAAAACATACTAAAAAGAGTCAAAAAACTGAATATTGTTAACAATATTATTGTAATGCCACTAGGTTTGTTTTCCTTGGATTTCTTTTTGATATAATAAATATCATTCTTTTCGGTAGGTATTTGCGCGTCAAAGCTCTGGATTTTACTTGAGAACCTTTCAAGTGTTGGATTTATCAAAGTATTATTAAATTGAAATCCGCATGAATTGCACACAGTAGCTATGTTAGGAACTATTTCATTACATACCGGACATCTCCTGATGTTACCAACATAGACGGTGTCTCTCGATGAAGAGTAGTTATTATAGTCATATCTTGTGTTATTAATCATTTTACCACAACGTTTGCAAAAATCTGAATCATCAGTATTGAATTCTCCGCAATAGTTGCAATAAGCCATAGAATCACCTCCAGTTTAATTATATATTTATTAATATAGTATATCACGAAAACAATAAAGTGTCAACAATGAATGATTACATCTGATAAATTCAAATGTATTTTTGTAATATATATCAAAACATGTATAGCGTTTTTATCTCATATATCAATCAGTAAACATATCTTGGTACCTCGCGGTAGAACAATTAGTCAATTTCTAATTCTATTCGAAATATTACTCTATTTTCAATGGAAAAAGCGTTATAACCAAAGTGGCTAAAACGCTTTACTTATCATATTCATAATTAATTCCGGTAGATACTGCTACAGGTTTATTGTTACTATTCAGAACGGAGATAGTTACCCGAAGAGTTCAGATATTATACAACATATTAGGCGTATTGTCTGCCAATCCCATCGCAAAGAACGTATTCACCTTTCTCAAGGACAGATTCTAAAGAACTACATCCTATGAGAATGGATACCATCAATACCACAACATACAATAAAGTATCTTTCTCTTCATGATTACATCCTCCTTGTACTTCAAAGAAGGAATAATTTGAACATATAGTGTTCTTAACATATGTTGTAAAGATATTTTCCATCGACAATATCGTATTTTACGCTATGCCATCCCGAAGGTTTAATGTACCCGATTTTTCCTCTTTCTTCTGTAGGCATAAGTTCTTTTCCGATACAAGCCTCAGCGATTGTGCATCTTCCGAGTTTATCAAGATCTCCGTATTTTTCATAAGGAAAAACATTTGTCTTTTCTTCATCAGAAAAATACGGAATGTTATTATTTACTATTACATAAGGTTCATCGTTAAATTCAAGCTGTTCAATTTCTGATGCTGAAACTGTGATGATGCAGGTAAAAGCTATGATGATCATTGCAGTAATATATAAAAAAATTTTCTTCATAAAAAAATTCCCCTCTTTTTTTTATTTGTAGTATAATTATACGAGAAAATTACATTCCAAAAAAATTATATATAATTAAAAATGCGTTTACCTATTAGAAGATAATTTATATCAAAAAAATCTTCATACAGCTTGACAAAATATATACTATGGTATATACTAATATCAGGAGGTGATCGTAATGATGACAGCAAGATTATTTTCAAATGGAAACAGTCAGGCAGTCCGTTTACCGAAAGAAATGCGATTCGATGGTTCGGAAGTGTATGTACACAAAATTGGCGATAGCGTAATGTTAGTACCTAAAGATAAGGCTCTTTCGACATTTCTTGAGAGTTTAAGTGAATTTACAAATGATTATTTTGAAGCGCTTGACTCAAGGCCCAAAGAAATAGAAAGTGAGAGAGAAAAATTATGAGATATATGCTGGATACTAACATGTGTATATATGCTCAAAAAAACAATACAAATGTTATAAATGCAATCAAAGAACACTGGCAGGAAGGATTATGCATTTCATCTATAACTTTAGCAGAGCTGGAATATGGTGTACAGGCAAGTGTGAATGTCAACAAGAACACGATCGCTCTTGCTAAGTTTTTAACGATAGTTGATGTGCTTCCCTTTGATGACGGTGCTGCTATTGAGTATGGGAAAATTTGTGCCGATTTAAGAAAAAAAGGTACACCGATAGGGACTATGGATATGCTGATTTCTGCTCATGCGAAATCAGAAGGTTTGATCGTAGTTACAAATAATACCAGAGAATTCAAAAGAGTCGAAGGATTAGGACTTGATAATTGGTACGTTCAGAACTCATAAAATTACAAAATGCACCTCTGTTTTATAAACAAAGGTGCATTTATTATTTGTCTCACGAAATATTTCTATGTTCTGCTTAGCTATTAAGGGATTTTAAACCCTTAACATGTGCTGCTATCTTTATAATATCCGTTACATTTATATCTCCATCATAGTTTACATCTGCTCGCTTTTGTGAAGTGCTGTCCAGTGCCTTTATGTTTTTTACATGAGCTGCCACTAAAACGACATCGGTTACATTAACTTCACCGTCGCCGTTAACGTCGCCTCGCAGTATCGTTTTGCCGTCAACTATATTGAATTTTTTAGTGACACTTCCTTGATAGTTTCCTTTGAAATTTATCACTGCTGTTGCTGTTCCTATGTTTATATTATTAGTATATTCTACTGTATAATCCACCCCATACAGAACAGCTCGTCCATCAGATAGGCGGATCTTATCATTAAACGGTGTAACTGCTTTTCCTGTGTAAGCAACCTCGATATTATCGCCTTTTATTTCAGATATTTTGGCAGGCACGATACTGAATCTCACATAAGTGGTCCCTGTATACTTTCCAATACCTGTAACAGTAAAATTACCTGCGAGGAAACCTATCGCTGTATTGGCTCCGTATGATATAGTATAATCTACATCTTTCTTTAGAGTTGTCTCTTTTCCGTTTTTATCCTTTATTATAAAAATAGGGTCCGGAGTGATCTGTCTTCCTGTATACTCCTTGTCGCCTACGGCATAGTCACTGAAATTCAGAACGATTTTATTGTTTTTCTGTGTAGTGCCTGTTGCTGTGCAAGAACTGATGTACGCGCCGATACCGTACACTGTTATTTCATAGCTTACCGTAGTAACACCATCTTTTTCTGTTTCGCCGGTTTTAGTAACCGTATATGTGTAATCAGTGTTTTGTACCAGTGTTTTCCCATTATCAATGACTATGAGTTTCACAAACTCTCCGTCCGAAAATACAGGCGTAATACTGCATGCAGCTATACTCTTTTTGGTCGTATCAGATATTTTATGATTATCGATCTTATACGAAAAACTCCCCGCATAATCTCCCAAACCGATGAACATGCAGTCGTAACTTCTGTAAGTAATGCCCGCCTTTGTTACATCCGATGTTTTTATCGTTACCTTATAGTCCTTATTCTCAGTCAGCGTTTTTCCTTTGTATTTTACGGTAAAAACAGGGTCCTCGCCTTTAAAAGTTGGCTCACTGATATCGCATTCTGTAAAATCGATCTTATTATTTATATCATCTACGGAATTCGTAAATATACGAGTCGTTTTTCCTACATAGTTGCCCATTCCCTGTATCTCGACAGTAAAAGAGTATTCTGTTCCTCCTGAATATTTTTTGCTGCTGCCGGACGTTTTGATAACCTTATAGTCGATGTTTTCTTTAAGTTCTATTCCGTTATATTTGAATATGTATTCCGGAACAGCCGGATTTTTAGAAAAGTCGGCTGTGGCTTTTAACATGTTAGTATCTGTTATGTCATAAATAACGGAGGATCTGATATTCAGCTCAGAGATAGTCGTATCTGATGTTACACCTTTATTGTGTATTACACAATAATAAGTTCCGGAGGAAACATTCGTGAGTTTTATCTGTCCTGTTTCATCAGTTTTTCCTGTATAATCGTATCTCCCTTTAATATTTCCGTTTGAATCAACAAAAAGCAGCGCTACTTTTTTTGAGGTAGCTGTCATGCTAAGTGTTATATCCGCCTGCTTAGTCAGATTCACTCTCAGTCCACAGTATTCAGGAGAATTGTTTCTAAGTGTAGCCGGATTATACATGGAACTAAAACTCATATCTTCAGTGTCCATAAGGTAGATGTCGCTGATCGCTATCTTTTCAGAAGAAGTCGAAGCATAAATGCCGGTCGTTTCGGAATACAGAGATTTTGCTTCCGCATTCTCAGCTGATGCTGTTACTCCCATTGAAAATATGACTGATAGAGATAGGATTTCTGCTAAAAGTTTGTTGATTTGTTTGTTCATCATGAACCATTCCTTTCGATTTTTTCATTTTTTTGAACGTATAATTATAATAGCAGAAAATTCACTGAAATAAAAATCAATAGTATTTCGTTAAAAGTAAATAATCTAGTATAATTATATAGATGAAAAAAAGCAGACTCCACATGGTTCAGTAAAAATGTAAAAAGAAGGTATTATAATGGCGTACAATTTTAGATTTTCTCCCGCAGGCAAACTGGGAAAATGGGCTGAACTGGAAAACCGCATCACCATACTAATAAAAGCACAAAATCCTGCTATTGGGTGTTCTGTTTTCTCGTCCATGGCAAGTGAAATAAATCCTTATTCTTTTCCGCTATTTACTAATCATTATAAATGCGAACTATCTCAAAAGTATCTTGTGGATGTTTCTGTCAGCGACCATTCCGATAACGTACATAGTGGTATTATAACTTTTTGTTTGCCGGATTTTTTACAAGAAGCTAAAAAAATGCAGTTTGTACACAGCAACGATTCTAATGTCATATATTATAAGATATGCTCAGCAAATTCAGCCGGGACTTTATCTTTTTACAACAATGATAATAATGCTCAACAAAAGCATTTTCATTTACAAGGGAATCCCGATGACAAGATCTTTGTTGATACACATGAAAGCCCTTGCTCCTACAGTCAACATTTAATGGTTGATGATAGATATATTTCCATTTATGATAATATCCGGAATAAGTATCTGGGAGTTAAAGTAGTTTCTGTTATTGAACAAAGAAATGTAGAATCCGGCGAAGTAGAAATTTTGCAGGTTCGATTTCAATACTCCGAATATAACAATCAAACGACGATAGAAAAATTCATCGAACTTTTGAGTTTAATTACCAACGATAAAATGTGGTTTGCATCAAAAATTATTTGATCAGTTAAATTGGATAGCATTTTTGCCTTTGCCTCAAAATCAAAAGTTTCTCTATATCTTTCGACCATCCTTCCTATTCTCTTTCAGGGCAATAGGCAATAATCACATTCAGGGCAAAAATGATAGCCACAAACAGAATATCCAACTTTGCCCCAAACTGTCGAGGCATCTTTAATATTTTCATATCGAAGTTACAGTCGGATTTTTCATTTAGATGATCCTTTACGCATTCTGTATTAAACTAATAATCTCTGATACTGGAAAAATCAAATACTAATTCATCCTTAAACTGGCGAAAATTCTTTACAGAAAAGAAAGTAATCATATAAAATCCTCCTAACTAAATGACTCCCTATATAACAATTGTATTATATCACATACACTAGGAAAAATCAATCTTATCCGAAAAAAATTACGGATAATTATGTACGACTATGTGTTCTACGCTTATGGTACTATACTGCTGTAATCAAAAAAACGTCCCTCCGAAGAGAGACGCTTTTTT
>NZ_ADKM02000071.1 GCF_000178155.2 Hominimerdicola alba 8 | reverse complement strand
AGTTTCTTGTGCGATGTTTTTGACTGTGTAATCGCTCTCAGTCAGTTCTTTTAATAACTCCCTTCTTCGGATACGTTTTTGCTCCAAAACTTCTTCGATCTGCACGAGATATTTTACAAGATTTTTCTTTAAGGTAGTAGCATCAATATCCAGTTTTTTTAGAATTATATTTATGCGCTCAGATGCTTCCATTCCTCAATCTCCTTTTCTATATCGTTAAGCTTATAGACAACCATTTCGATATGTGGATGGTTCATTAGTACGAAATCCAATCCTTTTTCGCTAATAATCCGTTTTAATTCCTCGATTTGTGGAATCAACTTGTTGTTCAAGATCGTATGCATCATGTTAGTATTTTTCTGTACCTGCTTGATACACCCTTTCCGGCGGTTGAGCTCAATGGCCTCAGAAAGTTCTTTAACTTGTCGGTATGAAATATCCGCCATATAATAGAACGTGTAAATATTCGGACAAACCTCATAAGCACAGTAAAACTCATCTGTTCTTGAGTCCTTACTGCATTCTCTAAATCGAGATGATTTTATACATACCCCGCCCGTTTTAACACGGATTGGTATTTCTTTCGCCAATTTCTCGCATATGGTATCCAAATTCGTTTCCACAGAGAACTTATTTTTGGAAATGAACTCATCAATCCTTGTTACAAGCCCTTTGTCAGCCCCTATCGGAATAGCATCCTTCGTAACCATCTCTTTTAATACACGTAATGAAGCATCCATATTCTCCTGGATTGAGTTTTTGGGGCGCACATAATAGAATGACATCTCCGAAGACAGATGGGACATAAATTTCTCAATGTATTCTATGGGACATCCTTTGGCATACAATTCGGAACACATATGCACCCGAAGCTGTGTGAAGGTCGGGTGTACTATATAGCGTTGTTTTGTAGTATGCGACCTTTTTAATAAAGAACATGACAAGCCATTAATATTTTGCCGTTCGTTATACACAGTGGTAAAATACTTGTTGTAATACTCAAACAGTTCAACCATAAGCCTTGTCGCTTCAGTTGGAGTGATCGGATATTTAGTTTTTATATTTCCCTTGCTTTCCACAAACAAATAGTCTGACTTTAATGCTGTCCGTCTCTGTGTGGAAATCTTCAGAATAGCATCATACCCTTTTTTGAAAATGTCATTTACGTATGTAATTTCCTTGCTTACAACTCCCGTTCCGTGATTTCTTTTCCATGTAACGTACTCAATAAAGAAGGCGGTATCACCGGTAGAAATCGTTATTGGATGAATGCAATCCACTTTTAATGAAAACAGTTCACCTGTTCGCAAGCCAATTTGACTTTCCATTAGAAACATGCACGAAAGAGCTCTGTAATAAGATGGAGCATTTTCGTCATCAATAGTTTGTATTGCCGCCGATACTGCCTGATCAAAATAATCATCCGAGATGTTCGATGTTTTGTTATTCTGAACTTCAGCGCTTAACAAACTTTGATCAACCGCATGAGCAATCGCATCAAAATAATCTTTTGTGAATACATTCCGATAATTCGCATTGTAATACTCATAAAAGCTCCTGACGGACTGCCCCTTCTGTTTTTTATATCTTTCACTACAATCCTTTCCTGTTGACATCCAGATTGCTGCATCTTTCTCCTGAATGCCTGTAATTGTGACTGCCCCGCGCCTTGCACAATAATTGAAAAAATCAGAAATTTGTCTAAACTGACTATTTATGATGTTAAGCTTTCTCCTGCCCTCAATAATGGAGATAAGAACATAATTCTTCAATTCATCCTTAAAACATTCGTCTACCTTTTCAAAATCAAACCTAAAACTTGCAAGGGGAATATTCGTCTCCGCAAATCCTTCGAAGTCCCAAAAATCATCACTGTAAAAGATTGTAAGCTTATCAAAAGGAAGCTTGTTTTGCTCCTTTATGTTTTTGATAAAACTCCCAACATCTGTTTGATCGAAGTCATACTGTTCGGGAAGAAAGTCTACACCGATACTGTCGATTGCTACGCTTCCGTTGTACCACATTGCTTTATCTCCTTCTCAATAGTCTTAATTCGGCTGATATAAGCGACCAACAGTCTTTTGATGTTAACATAATCCTCTTTATCATGAGGGGTATTTGCTTGCTGAATTTTGATATCCATTTGTTTAATCTGCTCTTCAAAAAATGGTAGTCTGGAGGGCGTTGTTACAAAATCTCTGCACATTATACAATCCAAATAGGTCATGTTATGACATACGGGGCTTTTGCAATAGCCACATCCATCCGAAACCTCATTTTCGTTTCTTGCGATATCATCCGGCAGCACTTTTTCAATATGACCGTTAATATCAACGTTACCGATAATCACACCGTGGAGCACCTCCATCATGGTATATACGTTCATATCAACATAGTGGCGCATGTCAACATCCGGAGTTTTATGCCCCGTAAGGGCGGATGTTTCTATTTCTGAGAGCTGATGTTTTATCTTGAATTCCCTTGCCTTAGTCATATGGGTGTCTCTCAGATTTTCAGCAGTATATGTGGGAATCTCAGCTTGTTCACAGCATCGAGCCAAATATTTACGGAAGTTTTCTCTTGTGATTGCCCGTACTGACACCATCCCGTTTTGAGGAACAATAAACAACGTATTTTTCAAATACTCTGGCGCCTTTACCCTAATTGCAGCGGTTATCGCTATTGCTCGATCAATTTGCCGTTTTGTCTCGATTGTTATCGGTTGTTGTTCATCTTCTGATGTTGAATCCTTTCTTCTTGAAAAAATGATAAACTCCCCTTTTTTAGCTGTTTCGTAAACGCAGTCTTTCTGAAGAGAAACAATCTGCGATATCCTAAATTCCGTATCCAGGGCAATTTTAAATATCACCGAGTACAATTCGTTTTTTATTGATTCCTGCGCATTGTTTATCATAACCCTGGTCATGGCGCGAAGGTCATCATCCGGGATTGACGTGGCAGTATTGTTTAGTTCATTTTGATTGTAGAGATGATAATATACACCACTGTCAATCTGACATACTTCATTTTCATCCAGAAATTGTATGAACGCACGCAAATTGTAAATCTTAGTATTCTGCGTAACGAGGCTCGTATTGGTCTGTGATTTAAAGAGCTGACGAACAGCCATTGCTTCACTTAATGTAATTGGACTATCCAATGGTGCAATATCTCTACAGTACAGATTCAAGATTTCCTTTGTTCTTATTGAATGGATATAGTTCAAAGCTTCTTTGATACTTGTTGCTACATTGCGTTTTGTGATAATGGATTTTCGCTTCAGCCACACATACGTTTTCAACCATCCCTTAAGGGCTTCGTTGTTTACATCCGAAAAATCCATAGTTATTGTATTCGATGTTGGATGATTTGTTGAAGACTCATACTCTCTCTTGTAGCAGAGCAACCATTTGTCTTCTTCAGGTACAGGATCGTTTGGATTGTATTTAATTATCGTGAAGCCACTGTTTACAAGTTGAAGAAAGCCTCTCTTTGATAAAACAGCAATATCCAAACCTTCGTCATTAAAAAAGTTTATTTGGTATTTGTTATAAAAATAGTTGTATAAAGAGAACAGATACGTAGCACAGTTTTTACCTTTGTACTTTTTATAAAAATAACTATTACTTTCAGCAAAGGTGTAAAAAGACAGCTTTGTAGTATCATCAACAGCGAATGATCCCATTGAGCTATAGAACTCGCCAATAAAAGCGGTATACATGGCGCTACGATACGGTGATTTCTGTATATATTCTCGCAAGTCGCTGTACATAGTTGTTCCATAAGGAATATCTGTTTTAAAAATAGCCCTTTTATTTTTTAGCCCTCTGTCTATCGCCATATACTGAAAAACACTTTCACTCAAGCACATATCCCGAAATTTTTGCGCCCCATTACTCCCAAAATAATCTTTAAACTGAAGCATATATTGCATTTCAGACGACAATACGTGCTTTAAATTGATGTACTGCAGATACTGCAATACAAGCTTTATTTGATTTGTGCAAACCAGTGACTCTCTCTTTAGTCCGTCAATTCCGTTATCCTTGAAAAGTTCTTCCGAAACCCTTCGGATTTCCAGCATTTCCTGATACCTTGTCCCCATAGATCCGCCTAATAGTTTGATCTTGTCAAGCCATTCCGCCGTCAGATTTTTTGCTTCTTGATCAATTATTTTTAAATCATTACAGCGAAAGAAAAAAACTTCAGTATAAAAACGCACATTCCCTGAATCAGCTCGTTTCACAAAGACATCGTAGTTCTCTGCGGTCATCAAATAATCAAAATCCTCATAACTGAGACCTTGTGTTGTAAAACGATGCTTAAACGTCAGCAACCTTTTTAATTTGCTATCAGAAAATATGCCCTTTTCCAAGGCGAAAACAATCAAACTGCATATGTACTTCAATTCTCTATTGGATACACTCTTCAGTTTATCATCCACTTGATCGTAAGAAAAAAAACTCAGTGTTTTTCCGGCTAAAAGGAGACCATATGCCTCCGATAATAATCTTACACGGGCAATGCGCAGTTTTTCATTCTTATAAGTTATAGTGCTGATTTCATTTTCGATGCATTCCCTGATGAGAGTAACAAGAGCATCATCACTTATAACTCCCGTGCTTAAGATGTCCGCTTTTCGAGCTATGGGCACAGATCAAACCTCCTTTAATTCTGGAATAAAGCCGTATAATTCCTCGGCGAACGATTCCTTTAGTTTTATTTTGTCAGAGATGGTTGGTCGGTAATATTTCATCACAGAGGCAATGGATTTATGTCTCATAAGCGCTGCGAGTTCTATTGAATCACGATGCATGTGTTGAATCTGAAACATGGCAAATCCGTGACGAAAACGGTGGCTCAGGTTATTGTCGCGTATTTTTTCATCGACTTCCAATCCTATTTTTCTGTAAATCTTGCGTAGAGTTTCATTCCACGTAACGTTGGATAAACGACTTCCATAATTATTTATAAAAATATAAAAGTTATCAAAGTTCCCGCACACAGAGTCTGCAACAGTAGACTTTTCATATCGGCTCTGATATTGCTTCCGTGCAGCCTCATGAGATTCATCAATATACTGCCCAAGTAATTCATACAGCTCATCTGTAATATAAACTGTCTGATACCCGGCATTTTGTGTGTTATACGCTTTACTCTTGTAAGAAGCTGAACTGCTCGGTTCCAGAACGGTTTTCGCTAATTGATAACGTTTATCGGTGAGACGATTCCTTATATATACAGTGTTATGGAATGTCCCATCTATATGTTCAGGGACAATATCCTCATTTGTTAATCCAAGCACCTCTCCTATCCGAAGACCAGTTTCGTACATCAATCTAACGATACATTCTTCCCTTATGGTATAGTCCTGTCTGATGAGTCTAATAATGTTACTGTAATCTGTTAACGAAATGTATTTCGGAACCTCTTCTTTAAGTGCAGTACTAACTTTAATTTTGTAGCCACGAGAATAGTTTACTTCGCCGGTAGCGATATTTTTTGTTCTAATTGAGACGCATCTTCTTGCGGATAAATACTCGTTCTTATCTTGTAAGTATTCAAGATATTTGCGATACACTCCAAGATATTGGTTCACTGTTTCCGGTGATCGTTCCGTCAACCTTTCAAATACGATTGTTTCCCCAGGGCGGCATATACCGAGCATGAAATCTTTGAACATTTCCACATCACTCGGCGTGAAGTCCTTAAGCTTTGCTCCAATAATTGTCTCGAAACTATATAAGAGCTTCAAAGCATTCATATACATCAATTTTGTATTGGTAGATTTATCCCTAAGAAACACATTCAAAAAGCCAAAGGACGCCTCGATTGGACGCATAAGCTCATCGTAAACAAAGTAATATGTTTTATTGTTGACATCGACCTCTTGCACAGAGTATCTAACAGAATTATTGGAAGTAATCTTCCCGTTTGTTTCAGCCTGAACAATATAGATAAGCTGAATGTCTTCTTTTGTTTCCAATACCCTTATCATACAGTCGTGTCACCTCTTATAATTCTGCAAGTTTTTTTCTTCATACACCCAAAATAATTATATCAGTTGTAATACGTGTTTGGCTTGATCCCATTTTCTGCGCACCATTCTCTGACCGTCAGTCCACTCGCCTGCTGCGCTTCGATCTGTGCAGACCATTCCTGAAGCTGCATTTCTTTTTTGATTGTTGTGATGGATGTTGTTTTGTCCATACCTGTTACCTCCTTGTCTAATCGACTCCAATGAATTCCAGCGATCAATTTGGATTATTTAATTTACTTCATGGTGTTTCTTGGAGTTTATTATACGTCATTAGACATTGGTGAGCTAGGTGCGGGGGTTTGATGCTTACGGTAAAATACTTGTTGTAATACTCAAACCGCTTCAAGCACATCAGCCGCACCGCTTC
>NZ_ADKM02000072.1 GCF_000178155.2 Hominimerdicola alba 8 | reverse complement strand
CCCTCATCGCCCACGCTTATGTCGAACACAGCGGCGCAGTAGGGCGAATCGATCGCACTCCCATCAAAAACAGGCAGTCTTGTGCCATCGGGCAGAAGAGGATATTCCCGCAGATATTCTGCGAAACTACCGTCCTCAGCTTCAACGCGGTCATAGCCCTCAGGCGGCGTGAAGCGTGTTTCTAACGTCATTCCCTCAGGCACGACTTCTGCAAGCTGATACTTCTTTTCGACCTGTTCTATCTTGAGTTCAGCCGCATGCCACACGGGGTTCACCCGAATGTATACCGCCGCAAGTCCCACGATAAACAGCAGAACTATAATGATAACAGCAACGCGCCTGCCGATCTTTTTCCTTTTTTCCATAGTTATCTCCTTTAAGTTGTGGCGTTTTAACAGACAGCATCTTCGATTTTCGGGATACAAGGTGAAAATTCTGTATCTGTTTTCATGGTGCATTTTCCCTTCTTGAAAACATAGACCTGAAATTCGTTGCTATGCTCGGCATCTTCATCATCTCGAATGAATATCATGCCGTAACTGCCTGTCGCGACCTCTGAAATGCGCCTGTATAGCCCGATGATATCATCGACTTCTTTGGTGTGGTGATTTGAGCAGATAAGTGTATCTATAAAAGCAGACCCATTCTGATATTTCAGCCGAATTTTATATCCGCTTGCTGAAATTATTTCTTTGACCGTCTGCAAAACTTTGTCAGGGTCGAAGTCTGCCAGACTATCTTCATCTTTATATGTTGCTGAAACAGAAAGCCAGCCATGCAGTTCGACCATATAACCACCTCATTCTTTCATAAAATTATATCATAAAGCCTCTGAAAAGTCAACAAAAAAGCCATAGCACCTCATCAGAGGTGCTATGGCATATATTTTGTGTAATACTGTTATTACTTGTCAGCGATAACATCAATACCGGGAAGGACCTTGCCCTCCAGATATTCAAGAGAAGCACCGCCGCCTGTTGAGATGTGGCTCATCTTGTCAGCGAAGCCCAGCTGTATAACAGCCGCAGCAGAGTCGCCGCCGCCGATGATGGTGGTAGCATCAGTTTCAGCCAGTGCCTTAGCAACAGCTATAGTACCTGCTGCCAGTGTCGGGTTCTCAAAAACGCCCATAGGACCGTTCCAAACAACAGTCTTTGCAGACTTAACAGCGTCAGCGAACAGAGCCTGAGTCTTGGTGCCGATGTCCAGACCTTCCTTGTCAGCAGGGATCTTGTCAGCATCAACGATCTCAACGCTTACCTCAGCGTCGATAGGATCAGGGAAGCTGTCAACAACAGTGGTGTCGATAGGCAGGAGCAGCTTCTTGCCGTTCTTCTCAGCCTTCTCGATCATCTCCTTGCAGTAGTCCAGCTTGGTGTCATCTACCAGAGACTTGCCGACTTCCTTGCCCTGAGCCTTCAGGAAAGTATAAGCCATACCGCCGCCGATGATGAGAGTGTCGCACTTCTCAAGCAGGTTGGAGATAACGTTCAGCTTGTCAGCTACCTTAGCGCCGCCCAGTATAGCAACGAAAGGTCTTACAGGATCCTCAACAGCGTTGCCGAGATAGTTGATCTCCTTCTGCATCAGATAACCAACAGCGGTCTCCTTAACGAACTTGGTAACGCCTGCGGTGGAAGCGTGCGCTCTGTGTGCAGAACCGAATGCGTCCATAACGAAAACCTGACCATCGACCAGATCAGCCAGTTCCTTAGCGAACTCTTCGCCGTTCTTGGTTTCCTCAGCGCCTCTGAAACGAGTGTTCTCCAGAACAACGATCTCGCCGTCGTTCATAGCTGCAACAGCTGCCTTAGCGTTGTCGCCTACAACAGTATCGTCAGCAGCGAAAGTTACCTTAGTGTTTACCAGTTCTGCCAGTCTGTCAGCAGCGGGCTTCAGGCTGAACTTAGCCTCAGGACCGTTCTTCGGCTTGCCCAGATGCGAGCACAGAACTACTTTAGCGCCGTTCTCAACCAGCTTGTTGATAGTGGGGAGAGCAGCAGTGATACGGTTATCGTTGGTGATAACGCCGTCCTTCAGCGGAACGTTGAAATCAACTCTTACGAGTACCTTTTTGCCCTTAACATCAATGTCTTCTACAGTGACCTTGTTTAAACCTGCCATTTTAGTGACACCTCTCATATAATATTTCCGCATTTGGCGGATACGTCCGTTGTTAATTGCTTAACAACCCTAACATATATTATATAATATTGCGGCAAAAAAATCAAGTGTTTTTGCCTTATTTTTACCGAATTTTCAAATTCGATATAATTAAGCGTGAAAAGCTCCGTGTTTCGGGCTTTTTTGTGCGAGTTTCCTGCCCGAAGAGATACATTTTCAGGTCAACTCATACAGACGCATGGCAGTCACCCATTTGCGAAGAACATACACGCATCATGCCGGACTTTGCGCTCAGAACCGAATTGCTCTCAACTTCTGGCTGAACTTCTGAAAAACAGTGCCGCCATGAATGCAAACAGCATAGCCGCCGCTATCCCGCCTGCTCCTGCTGTCAGACCACCTGTGAATATGCCGAGAAAACCCTTGTCTGCTATCTCGTTTCGCACACCATCTGCCATCAGCGCCCCGAAACCTGTCAGCGGTACTGTCGCGCCGCACCCCGCGATATCACGTATATTATCGTAGATGCCAAGCCCGCCCAGCACCACACCTGCCACCACATAAGCGGTCAGGATACGTGCGGGTGTCAGCTTTGTGAAGTCGATAAGCAGCTGACCTATCGCACAAAGCAGTCCGCCAACGAGAAATGCGTACAGAAATGTCATGTCATTTACCCCTTTCAGATGACAGCCACACCAGATGGCTGATGGACGGTATGCTTTCACCCTGCTGGCTGACAGTCGGTGAGAGCAGTGCTCCTGTTGCCACAAAGAGAATGTTTTTCAGCCTTCCGCTTCGCAGTTCCGGTATAAAATGACCGCACAGCATGCTTGCCGCACAGCCGCAGCCGCTGCCGCCGGCGTGAACGTCCTGCTTGTCGCTGTCATATATCATCAGCCCGCAGTCAAGATGGTTACTGCGCAGGTCAAGACCCTCTTTGTCGCCCAGTTGTGCCAGCAGCCTGCTGCCGACTTTGCCCAAGTCGCCCGTGACGATGTGGTCAAAATCGGCGGGGCGCATGCCTGTGTCTTCAAAAAATTCCCTGATAGTCGAGTAGGCGGCGGGAGCCATAGCCGCGCCCATGTTGTTTGCATCGGTGATGCCCATGTCAACTATCCTGCCTATTGTAACACCACGTACATAGGGCGCTTTTCCTTCGGGGGACACTGCCAGCGCACCGCCTGCTGTGGCAGTCCACTGGGCAGTCGGGGGACGCTGACCGCCGTAATTGAGGGGCATGCGGTACTGCCTTTCGGCTGTGCAGAAGTGTGATGAGGTGACAGCCATAGCAAGTCCCGCAAAACCGCCTGCGGTGAGCATCGATGCCAGCAGAAGACCTTCCGACATGGTCGAGCATGCTGCGTAGATCCCAAGAAACGGAAAACTGTAGCCGCGCACTCCGTAGGTCGTGCCGACACATTGGTCAAGCAGGTCGCCGCCGATAAGCACATCAATGTCGTCCTCCTTTAAATTTGCCTTTTCAAGAGCCATGCGCACAGCCTGCTTTTGAAGCTGACTTTCGCCCTTTTCAAAGGTGTCGGTGGTGAAATAAGGGTCATCATTTATCTTGTCGAAGCAACCTCCGTAAGGTCCTTCATGCTCCATTTTTCCACCCACCGCCGCAGATGTCACTATCGACGGAGGGTTCGGGAATATCGTTGTTGCTTTTTGCATATCATCATCTCCGTTTTGTTTTTATGTTGTGCGGAGAAATGTTAATTATTCGCCTGTTGCAATTTTTTTTCAGATGTGCTATAATGAAACGAATAAGCAATTTATAAGGAGAAAAAATATGTTCAGACTGATAAAACAAGAGGGATGTGCCAGACGCGGCGAGTTCACCACCGTACACGGCACAATACAGACACCCGTTTTTATGAACGTGGGAACTTCTGCCGCGATAAAGGGCGGCGTATCTTCGCTTGACCTGAAAAATGAGCTGAAAACGCAGGTAGAACTTTGCAACACCTATCACCTGCATGTGCGTCCCGGTGACGAAGTGGTGTACAAGATGGGCGGCTTGCACAAGTTCATGAACTGGGATAAGCCTATCCTCACCGACAGCGGCGGATTTCAGGTGTTCTCGCTGGCAAAGCTGAGGCGCATCAAGGAAGAGGGCGTGTATTTCAACTCTCACGTTGACGGCAGAAAGATATTCATGGGACCCGAAGAGAGCATGCAGATACAGTCGCACCTCGCATCGACTATCGCTATGGCGTTTGACGAATGCGTTGAAAATCCTGCCGAATACAACTATTCCAGAAAATCATGTGAACGCACAACTCGCTGGCTGAAAAGGTGCATAGCCGAGATGAAGCGGCTCAATTCGCTGGAAGATACTATCAATAAAGACCAACTGCTTTTTGCGATAAATCAGGGCTGTACTTATGATGACCTGCGAATAGAGCATATGAAAGTCATTCGCGAGGAAGAATATTGTGCAGGCTTTGCTATCGGCGGACTGGCGGTGGGTGAGCCGACTGATGTGATGTATCACGTTATCGAGCAGGTAGAGCCTTTCATGCCGAAGGACAAGCCGCGCTATCTGATGGGGGTGGGTACGCCCTCGAATATCATTGAGGCTGTTGCGAGGGGCATAGATTTCTTCGACTGCGTTATGCCCAGCCGAAATGCTCGTCACGGCACGATGTTCACATGGAACGGCATAGTACACATAGCAAACAGGCGGTTTGAAACTGACAGCAGACCTGTTGACCCGCAGTGTGACTGTCCATGCTGCCGCAACTTCACGAGGGCGTATGTGCGCCACCTGTTCAAGTCGGAAGAACAGCTGGGCGGCAGATTGGCTGTTATGCACAACCTGTACTTCTACAATACTCTGACAGAGCGCATTCGCGAAGCACTTGACGAGGGCAGGTTCGCAGAATTCAGGGCTGAATATTCTGCTAAGCTGGCACAGCGTTTGCCTGACGAACTGTAAATATGATAGTAAAGCAGAGCGTGACATCGGTCGCGTTCTGCTTTTTTTGTGCTGTGTTTTGCAGTCCGTTTAGGTGGACTTGTAACTGTTGACAGAAAAGGAAATTTGTGTTATGATACATATAATCAAGCAAAACTTGAATGAATAAGTGAAATTTGCACAATTAGGGAGATGATATCATGCCATTCACTGCGCACATAAGAGAGTCAGACAAAGCGGTTCAGACAGTCGGGGAACATTGTTCGGCGGTGGCGGAACTTGCGGAAAAATACCTTGATAAGAATGATCTGGGCGCTGTCGGCAGGCTGACGGGTCTGCTGCACGATGCGGGCAAGCTGAATAAGGAGTTCGATGACTACATCAACGGCAGGAGCGGGGCTTCACGCGGAAGTATCGACCACAGCTTTGCAGGCGCGAAATATCTCGCATCGCTGGGGGGCGGTGATAACAGAAAGAGGGTCGCGGCTGTTAGTATGGCGCACACGATAGTTTCGCATCATGGTCTGCATGACTGGCTTGACGGGGACTGCAACGACTATTTCAAAGCACGTATCTCTAAGGAAGACAACTACGAAGAGGTGCTTGAGAATATGGGTGAGATAGTTGGAGATACGGATATTTCGGCACTGTTTGAGAAAGCGGTTCGCCAATGGTACGCGGCGACTAATATCATAAAGCCGAAAAACAGCACCGAATTTTCATTCTACATCGGTATGCTTGAAAGACTGATACAGTCGGCACTGATAGATGCTGACCACACCGACACGGCGGCATTCTGTTCGGGAGAAGCTGTATCTGACGAAAAAGACACTGCTTCGCTGTGGGCAGATATGGACAGCCGCATGGACGAAAAGCTGAAAGCATTTGAAAAAAAGACAGACCCGATCTCGCGGCAGCGCAGGAGTATTTCGGACAGGTGTGCCGCATTTGCTGAAAACAGAGTCGGGGCGTGCAGGCTGATAGTCCCCACAGGGGGCGGAAAGACCCTTTCTTCGATGAGGTTTGCCATTAAGCAATGCAGAAAATTCGGGCTTGAACGGATATTTTACATAGCGCCGTTCATGTCGATACTGGAACAGAACAGCGATGTGATAAAGGAAATTGCAGGCGATGATAACATACTTGAACACTATTCCGATTTCGCGGCTGATATAGAAGACGAAAACGAATACAGTGAATATCAGCTGAGGACACAGCACTGGGATGAACCTGTTATCACAACGACTATGGTGCAGTTTTTGAATACGCTGTTTTCGGAAAAAAGTTCATCGGTAAAGCGTATGCACAGACTGTCGAATGCGGTCATAATAATTGATGAGGTGCAGTCGGTGCCGCTGAGATGTACGAACCTTTTCAGTCTGGCGGTGAATTTTCTCACGAAAGTCTGCGGCAGTACAGTGGTGCTGTGTTCTGCTACTCAGCCGCCTTTTGATAAGAACGAGCGCGGACTTCTGCCTGATGACAAGTTTGATATGACAGGGGACTACAGCGAAGACTTCAAGGTGTTCCGCCGAACGGAACTTAAACCCGCACTTGAAAAATACGGTCATGACTTTGATTCGGCGGCAGACTTCTGTGAAGAACGATTTGAAGAGAATGGCGACATGCTGTTGGTGGTAAACACCAAAAAGCAGGCGCTTGAAATGTACGGTAGGCTGAAAGAACGGCTTGGTGAGCGTGCATATGTGATACATCTTAGCACCAACATGTGTCCTGCGCACCGAAAAAAGCGCATTGGGACGCTAAGACGGTTTTTAAGGCGCGGTCTGCCTGTGGTATGTGTGACGACTCAGCTTATCGAAGCGGGGGTCGATATTTCATTCAGCTGTGTGATAAGGGCGCTGGCGGGGCTTGACAATGCGGCGCAGGCGGCAGGCAGATGCAATCGCGGCGGTGAAAAGGGAAGGCTTTGTCCTGTGTATATCATCAATTTCAAAGATGAAAAACTGGGCAGTCTGAACGAGATAAAGAGCGCTGAGGAGATATCGGACAATATCATCACCTACAATAAAGATGCCGACCTGCTGTCGGTTGAGGTGCAGAGAAATTATTTCCGTCAGCTTTTTGCAAAGCATTCGCAGGAACTTGATTATCCTGCGAACGGCACGACTTTGCTGGACTTGCTGTCGTTAAACAAAGTAAACTGGGAGGCACATTCAAGTGCTGACAACAGGTTCATTTCACAGGCTTTCAAAACAGCGGGTGAACTGTTCGCGGTGATAGACAGCCATACCGAAGATCTGCTGATACCGTATAACGCAAAAGCCCAAAAGCTGATAGATCAGCTTGACCGAGAACATACCCCTAAGGAAACAGCGGCATATCTGCGGCAGGCACAGCGCTATTCTGTGAGCGTATATGTGGGCACGAAACTCTCGCTTATAGAAGCAGGTGCTCTTCGCACGAACATAAACGGGTTACTTGTGCTGAATGAGCGGTTCTACAGCAGTGAGTTCGGTGTCACAGTCGAGGGTGCTGAGATGGAGTGCCTGATATTCTGATATAAAGGATATGGCGATGCTTTTTTCGATGAATGATAAGATATGGTAAATATTACGGAAATTGGTTGACTTTAGTTTTTTAACGAAATATAATAATGTAAGACGAAGAATGTATGGAAGGTGTAGTAGTAAACTGCATCGATATCGGGGATACGGTGCTAAAATTCCAAAAAAGTTTGGCATCTGCGATCTATGTAGCAGAAAGAGATTTTAATATTATATAACTAGAAGAAGACGGTGAAACGTGAACATCATCGTATATGCTCCGACACAAAGTCGGAGTATATCATGGTGTAAGAATACTTATAGCGATCCATCTAAAAATTCATACAAAATCGTATCGCTATAGTTAAAAGGAGGTCGGAAAATGAAAAAACACCGCAACACGGTCGAATTCTGTGTACATGGGAATTATGCGCTTTTCTCTGATGTGCTGACAAGAGCGGGCGGCGAGAAGTACAGCTATCCAATACCGACATACGAAGCACTTAAGGGGATACTGCAAAGCATCTACTGGAAGCCGACGATCATATGGTACATAGATGCTGTGCGCATAATGAAACCCATCAAAACAGTGCGCAAGGGCATACGTCCGATAAAGTATGACGGCGGAAATGATCTTGCATACTACAATTATCTGGAAGATGTCTGCTATCAGGTAAGGGCACACTTTGAGTGGAACATGAACCGTCCCGAACTTGAACAGGACAGAAACGAGAACAAGCACCACAACATCGCCAAACGTATGATAGAGCGCGGCGGGCGCAGAGATATTTTTATCGGTACGCGCGAGTGTCAGGGATATGTTGAGCCCTGTGATTTTGAAAAGGGTGAGGGTTCTTATAAGGGTGTAGATATGACTTTTCCGCTGATGTACGAAGCTGTCATATATCCCGATGAAGCCGAAAAAGAAGAGGATATGGGCTACATGACTGTGTGCCTGTGGCAGCCTGAGATGAAAGACGGCATCATCGAATTTATAAGACCGTCTGAAAGCCCCTTCAAGCGGCATGTGAAGAAAATGGAAATGAAAAAGTTCGGCAGAGAAGAGAATAATTTCATCGGACTTGAAGAATTCGCGGGAGGTGAGTTTGATGGGGTGGACGAATGAACTGCTGGAGGTTTATGAAAAAGTAAGTGACCCGAACAGAACGCGGGCAGCGGGTGAACCTGTAATGCTGCCTGTTTCACATTCGACCGCAAATGCGCAGATAGAACTAACTGTTGATGAAAACGGCAATTTCAAAGATGCTTATGCAGTAAGCAAGGAAAATTCTGTTACTGTCATACCTGTCACTGAGGATTCAGGCGCACGCAGCAGCGGTATCACGCCGATGCCTTTTGCAGACAAGCTGGTGTATATCGCCGGCGATTACGGAAAATTTGCTGAGGGCAAGCGCGCTGACAACAGCGGGTACTTTTCGGCATACATGGAACAGCTGAGAAACTGGTGTGAAAGCGACTATTCCTGTCCTGAGGTATGTGCTGTGTACAAATACCTTGAAAAGGGAGAACTTATGAATGACCTTGTGAACAAAGGTGTGCTGGAAGTCGGTGCAGAAACAGGCAGGCTTACTGACAAAAAGATAAACGGCATCGCCGGGCAGGACGCTTTTGTGAGGTTCAAAGTCAGCGGTGCAAATGGTGTTTGCGAAACATGGAAAAGCAAAGCTATACAGGACAGCTTCATAAAGTTCAACAGCCGTGTTATGGGCGGGACAGGTCTTTGCTATGCCACAGGTGAGGAAAGTGCTTTGACATACAAGCACCCATCAAAGATACGCAATAGCGGTGACAAGGCAAAGCTGATATCTTCAAACGATGAAAGCGGCTATACCTATCGCGGGCGGTTTTCAAACAAGGAAGAAGCATTCGCTGTAAGCTATGACTATTCGCAGAAAGTACACAATGCGCTCAAATGGCTTGTTGAAAATGAGAGGGTCACAAAGACTGATGAAAAAGGTAAAACTGTGACATATAACCCGCTGTCATTCGATTCGCTCACTCTGGTAGTGTGGAACAGTGCGCTGGGCTTTGTGCCGAGTATCACCGAAAGTGCGGGGGATATGTTCGGTGACAACTGGGACATGTTCGGTAACGAAGAAGAGGGTTACAGCGCTAAAAAGGTGTTTGCGGAACTTCTGCACGAAAAGCTGATGGGCGGCAAAGTCGAGTTCGATGATGAGAGCAAGGTCATGATAATGGGACTTGATGCGGCGACCACAGGCAGGCTTTCGATAGCGGTATATACCGAACTGGCTGAGTCGCAGTTCGCGGAAGCACTGGAAAAATGGCATAATGAAACGTTGTGGCTGAGATTTGACGGCAAGCTGAAGAAGAGTCTGTATAATTCATGCAGTCTGCCGCAGATAGCAAACTGTCTTTACGGGACTGAACAGAGCGGTCGGCTCGAGTGCGACAAAAAGGTGCTGAAAGACACGATACTGAGGCTTTTGCCCTGTGTGACAGAGAAAAGATCTCTGCCGCGCGATATTGTCAGGATATTGTATAACAGGGCATCTTCGCCGCAGTCGTTTGAAAAAGACTATGTTCACAGAATTATACTTGAGAACGCCTGTGCGCTTATAAGAAAAGCACAGCTGGATTCGGGTAATACACATTATTATAAAGGAGAGATAAATATGGCATATGACCCCAACTGCAATGACAGAAGCTATCTTTTCGGCTGTCTGCTGGCGATAGCTGACAAGGCTGAAAGTGATACCTATGATGAGTCGGAAAAGCGCGTTACAAATGCGCGCAGACTTTGGAGCGCTTTTGCGGCAAGACCTTGCCAGACATGGAAGATCATAGAGGAAAGGCTTGAACCTTACCTTGAAAAGGATCAGCGGAAAATGACAAGATACACAAAAGCCATCAACGATATAATGGGCAGAATGTCCCCTGAGGAATTCAGTGACAACAGCAAGCTGTCGCCCATGTATCTGATAGGCTTCCACCATTACAACGCTCTGCTGTGGGGCGCAAAGGCTGAAAACAAAGAGGAGGAATAAAAAATGGCTGTACTTGAAAATAAGATCGATTTTTCGGTAATACTGACTGCTAAGAATGCAAATCCCAACGGTGACCCGCTAAACGGCAACCGTCCCCGCGAAAATTATGACGGCTTCGGGGAGATAAGCGATGTTTGCATTAAGAGAAAGATACGCAACAGACTTCAGGATATGGGCGAGAAGATATTCGTGCAGTCTGATGACAGGTGCGATGACGGATTCAAGAGCCTGCATGACAGAGCTAAAGGCTGTGAAGAACTTGCTGCACTGAGCAAGTCAAAGGACACCAACAGGGAAGAGTATGCAAAAACTGCCTGCGCTGAATGGATAGATGTACGCAGTTTCGGGCAGGTATTCGCATTCAAGGGGGACTCGGTATCTGTCGGGGTAAGAGGTCCTGTATCTATTCAGATGGCTGAAAGTATCTCACCTGTTGATATAGTAAGTATGCAGATAACCAAGAGCGTCAACGGTGAGAGCGGCAAAGAGGGCAAAGCATCTGACACAATGGGTACAAAACACAGGGTCGATTTCGGTCTGTATGTTTTTCACGGCAGTATAAATGTTCAGCTGGCAGAAAAGACCGGTTTTACCGATGAAGATGCTGAGAAGATAAAGCTGGCACTGGAAACGCTGTTCGAGAATGACTGCTCTTCTGCAAGACCTGAGGGCAGTATGGAAGTTCGCCGTGTTTACTGGTACAGGCATGACAGCAAAACTCCGAAATATTCTTCGGCTAAGGTACACCGCCTGCTGAAAGTCAACTTGAAAGAAGGTATTGACAGACCCAGATGCTTTGAGGACTATGATATAACCGTTGAAAGTCTTGACGGACTGACCCCTGAGGTCTTTGAGGGCTGATGTACAGCGAAGATGAGTACCTGATGCTTTCGGGATTACAGCACTTTATGTTCTGCCGAAGACAGTGGGCACTCATACATATAGAACAGCAGTGGGCTGAGAATTACCGAACCGCAGACGGTCGGGTGATGCACCGTAATGTGCATGATGCTTCACTGCATGAAAAGCGCGGAGATACCGTCACTGCAAGGGCGATGGCGGTGTCATCGGCGCGGCTGGGGCTAAGCGGCGAGTGTGATGCTGTTGAATTCAGGAAAGACAGCGGCGGCATAGAGATATTCGGGCTTGACGGCAGATATTCGGTAACGCCCATTGAATACAAGCGAGGCGCTCCCAAAGCTGATGAGAGCGACATAATGCAGTTGGCGGCTCAGGCTATGTGCCTCGAAGAGATGCTGTGCTGTGATATACCTGTGGGCTTTCTGTTTTACGGTGATACCCGCCATCGGCTGAAAGTCGAGATAGATGCCGCTCTTCGCAGTCGTGTGGAAAAAGCAGTTTGCGAGATGCACGATATGTTCCGCCGAAGATATACTCCGAAAGTGAAGCGCAGCAAAGCCTGCAACGCATGTTCGCTGAAAGAGATATGTCTGCCTGTGCTTTGCAGTGAAAAGAGTGCCGAAAAATACATGCGTGATATGCTGGGGAGTGATGACTGATATGAGAAAACTGCTCAATACACTGTATGTCACCACGCCTGACAGGTATCTTTCGCTTGACGGCGAAAATGTGGTGATACAAAGCGGCGGCAGTGAGATAGGAAGAGTGCCGCTGCACAACCTCGAAAGGATAATGACCTTCGGCTACACGGGGGCAAGCCCTGCACTTATGGGCAAGTGTGCTGAAAACGGCATAGAACTGGTGTTCATGAGCGGCAGCGGAAGATTTCTTGCAAGGGTCGAGGGGGAGGTCAGCGGAAATGTACTGCTGAGGCGGCAGCAGTACAGATTTGCTGATGACAAGCAGAATAGTCTTGCCATAGCCAAGAATATGATCTGCGCAAAACTCTTCAACAGCCGACAGACGATTGAACGGACGCTGAGAGATCACCCGATGAGGATAGACACAGAAAAGTTTGAACACTGCTCGCAACTGCTGAAAAAATCGGCGGAGATGGCTAAAAATGCCTCCGATGCAGACAGTCTGCGCGGAATTGAGGGCGAGGGCGCACAGATCTATTTTTCGCTGTTTGATGATATGATTTTACAGCAAAAGGACGATTTTTGTTTTACTTCACGCACAAAGCGTCCGCCGCGCGATAATGTCAATGCACTGCTCTCATTTGCGTATTCGATGGCGGCAGGCATGTGTGCTTCGGGGCTTGAAGCTGTCGGGCTTGACCCGTATGTCGGATTTCTGCACACCGACCGTCCCGGCAGGCGCTCGCTGGCGCTTGATATGATGGAAGAATTCCGCTCGCCGCTCTGTGACAGATTCGTGCTGACAGCCATAAATAAAAAGATAGTTTCGCCCGAAGACTTTGAAAAGCGCGAGGACGGTGCAGTTCTGCTGAATGACGGCGGAAGAAAAAAGTTCATAACTGCATGGCAGAAACGCAAGGACGATGAGTTGAAACACATTTTTCTCGGTGAAAAGATGCTGTGGGGGATAGTGCCGTATGCTCAGGCGCTTTTGCTGGCAAGATATATTCGCGGTGACCTTGACGGGTATCCGCCGTTTATGTGGAAGTGATGATATGCTTGTGCTGATAACTTATGATGTTTCCACCGAAGACAAGTCGGGCAGGAAAAGACTGCGCAGAGTTGCAAAACTGTGCGTGGACTATGGCGTAAGAGTACAGAATTCGGTGTTTGAATGTGAACTTGATGCGGCACAGTGCCGTCTGCTGAAACAAAAACTTACCGAAGAGATCGACGAAACAAAGGACAGCCTGCGGTTCTACTATCTCGGTGATATCAAAAAAGCAAAGTCGGAACATATCGGCGCAAAGCCTTCACTTAAAGTGGACGAACCACTGATTTTCTGACGCGAATGCCAAGTTCACATAAAAAAGCGAGGGTATTCGCACTTTATTTTCTTACAGATAATGTCAATTGAGCCCATCAAGGCTGACAGGCATAGTCTGTTTTTGCAATATCTGAACAAAGTGCCATGTAATAAGGCACATAAGTTTTGTCAGAAATTGCTGTCGTCCCCCACGCGGGGGACGTGGATTGAAATATATCCTGCTGTAATGGTTAAATGTAAATTTCCGCGTCGTCCCCCACGCGTGGGACGTGGATTGAAATTCCGTCTGCCGCTCGTCATGTTACATTTGGTCGTTT
>NZ_ADKM02000073.1 GCF_000178155.2 Hominimerdicola alba 8 | reverse complement strand
ACATATCGGTGCGGAACGTTTTTTATTCCGGTCATTCCTTTAATACAGCACTAAGAATAAAGGGATGACCGGAAACAGTTATGAGATGTTTTCATTCCCCCACATGCGGCGAGGGAATGAAGACCGCCAACTATTGATAATACTCGCTGAAAGGATTTTTAGTACGGTTTGTCAGCGAGATGACCACATTTTATTATTTGTTTGCTTCTGCAAGCAGTTCACGCAGAGAGTTGAACAACTCGATATCCTCTTCGGTGAGTTTTATATTCGCCTCTATCTTCTGACCTGCCGCGTTTGTGACTTTCAGCCCGATAAAGCCGTCAACTTCAAGACCGCTTGCGGCGGTGTGCATGAACTGCGGTATCGCAGGGTGATTTTCATGGAATTTCTCCATAAGGGGTCTTAATTTCATTACTGCCATTGGGTTCATATTACAATCCTCTTTCTTTAAGATCTTTTACAATTCCCACATAGAATTCGCGGACATCAAATCCGTCGATATTCTCGCGGAAAAGGTCTATCATATCGCCGTGAGATAATCCGCGTCTGCCCTTGTGTTCTATCATCAGCGTATTCTCGCCGCGCAGTGCAGACTCTCTCACCACAAGACCATCATTTCCCGTACCGTCTTTGCGGTTCAGGAAATAGCCCAGATTAAGCGGAAATCCCGCCGAGAACATGTTCTTCATGACCGACATCACCGAAAGGTAATATATGCCCTCTTTATCGGGAAGTTCAGTATCCAGCTTTGCACAGTTGGAGTGTGTCAGTTCTCTTATGCCCAGTTCAAAATTCGGCGCGGTGTCGCCAAGAACAGTGAACAGCTTGTCATAACGATTTGCCACAAACTGCAACAGACCGTCAGACACCTTTGAAAGTATGTCGTCAACGAAATTACAGCCATAGTGCGGCGTATTTATCGTCACAAGGCTTGCAACGTACTTATCCATACCCAGTTTTGAGATGGCGTAGCGCGAATCAAGTCCGCCTTTTGAATGGGCGATTATATTCAGCTTCGGTGCGCCTGTTTCCCTGATGACTTCCTCTATGCGGTCACGGAGTTCGCTTGCGCTTGTAGAGATAAGGTTCGCTGACTGCTGTTTGCCGTAGTAGACCTCAGCGCCGTTTCGCACAAGTTCTTTTGGTATCCTGCCCCAGTAGTTGAACATCTGCCAGTCACGGAAAAATATGCCGTGTACCATAAGTATCGGGTACTTTGTCTTGCAGACTTCACTCTCTTTGCGCATATCATCGAGTTCCTGCTTTGCCTGCTCGAAATAAAATTCTTTTTTGGCTGAGTGTGATATCGAACGAAGCACTATCATATTTACTATGGGTATATACCATGTGAACAGCAGTGCTATATACTTCACGAGCTTTACCTGTCTTGATGAAACGACGAGCCTTATCATGCCCGCAAATGCGGCAGAAGCTATCAGCGCATAGCCTGTCAGTGCATTGGCGACCTGCCGCCAGCCATTCAGACCGCTGAAAATTATCAGCAGTATAACTATGACTGTATGTGCAAACAGCGAGAACACAGCGCCGTCAATAAGAAAAGTTCCCTTTGCGATGCGGTTGAGTTTGCTGTTTTTATCCTGTCTGCCGCCCGCAGATATCAGATATACTACATAAAACAGCGAAAGCAGGACTATCGCCGCTATTTTAATACCTGATGAAAACTTTGTAAGTTTCCAGAGGGCGGGCGAACTGCACAGTGTCAGCAGAAAAAGCTGGTCGATAAACAGCCTTATCTTTCTCATAGCTTTATCCCCCTACACATAGCTTGGCTTCATCTGCCTGATATCGCCGCCGTAGAACTGGATCGGGATATAGTTGCCGACCAGCCGCGATGCTATCCTCTCGTTATAGGTCTTGTACATTTCCTGCAAAGATTTGTTGGTGGAAATGATGGTCGGGCGACGGTTATTGATTCGTTCGTTGACGACCTCGTATACCACCGATTCGGTGAATGTAGTCTTGAACTCAGCGCCCAGATCATCAAGTATCAGCAGTTCAGCTTCGAGCAATATGCTGGTGGTGTCGCCCTCCGCTTTGCGAAATCTCTCTTCTTCTATGCGGTGCAGGAGATTTGTCGCTGAACCGTACACCACTATGCAGTGGCGGTCGATAAGGTTCTTGGCGATGCAGGAGGAAAGAAAAGTCTTGCCAAGACCCGTTCTGCCATAAAAGTACAAAGATGGTGAGTCCTGCGGTGCATTCTCGTTAAAACTCGAAGTATATCTCAGGCATGTTTCATAGACCCTGCGCATTTTATCACGCTGCGACTCGCCGTCTGCCATTGGTGAAGCGCTGTAATAATCCAGCCTGAATTCATTGAAATCGTGCATAGCTATCGAACAGTGTGAATTGAGTTCTTCAATGGTATAGCGTTCAAGCAGTTCTTTCATACAGCGGCATCTCACGCCCTCATGGTAGCCTGTATCGCGGCAGATATCACAGAAATAGTGATATTGCAGATAGTCCTCAGGGTAACCGCTTGCTGAAAGCATGCCGCGAAGTGTCTGCCTTACAGAAAGGTTTTTATTTTTTATAGCGGATATCTGCTGTGAAAGCGTCAGCTTCTCGCTGTTCTGTCTGCCTATACTGCCTATGAGCGAGTAATTCAGCCTCAGCGCTTCAAGGTGGAGGCGGTATATCTCAGGGGCTTTTTCTGCGATTTCATGCAGTCTTGCCTGATATTCGTTCTCACTGGTCTGCTGGCGCTCCTGCAAAACAAGTTCTGCCCTGTCAAAAGCGGATTTTGTATATCTCATTTTCAGTCATCCTTTCTGCTGCCCAGATTGATAGAACTGAGGTCTATGTTATTGGCATACTCTTCAAACTCAGCAAGGTTGAAAGATGGTTTTTCATTTTCACGATTGACAGCCTGCTGATTTTTGAAACGCTTATCTTCTTCGCCCGACTGCTCGACAGTGGTGATGCCTTTTTCTGCCCAGTTTTTAAGTATGCCGTTTATGTAATTGAAACTCAGCTTGCCCTTAGCATCGAGGCACTTGTCATATGCTATCTCGATAAGTTCGGTATTATAGCCCATATTCTGCCATTCATTGATGAAAGCAAGCTGTTTCTTTGACGGTTTGTTCTCCATGCCGAACAGTTTGGCTACCTTGTTTTCAAAGGCTTTGCTCTCACCCGCATGGATTATAGCCTGTTCGACCTCAGAGAAGGTATTTATGCCTTTATTGAACCAGTCTGTCATCACAGTACAGAGGTATGCGATGCTGGACTTGCCCGAACGCTGGCAATAGTCTGCCACAAGCAATATCGAAGGCACATCGAATTTATAGTACTCATAAAGTTCTATCAGCTTTGCGCATTCGTTGCCGTTTATTGAAAATTGAAGCGTCTGTATCTCATTAACAAGATATTTCAGATTGCTGTCTTTTTCCATCTTTTCGCGCATCTCGCGCTGGGTGTATCTTACAGTGACTTTTTTGTCTATCGCGGTTGTTTTGGCAGGTCTGACAGCTTCAACCAGTGACACAGGCTCGTTCTTTCCTGAGAAAGTATGGGTCTTCTCTGCAACAGGTGCGGCGATAGGCTCAACATTACCGATATTCTCCCCTTTGATATGCAACGCCCCTGCCGAACACCAGTATTCAACTGCGGCATCGACCTCATTTTCGTCATATCCCGAAATCGCAGATATCACAGCAGAATTTGTATAGCTTGCGCCTGCCAAAATGCACAGCAGTATCTTTATCTGTGCCTCTGTACAGTCCTTTATATGTCCGCCGACAGCCGCCCACGGAAAACTGAAAGATGCCCCGAAGCTGTCAGCTTCAAAATTATATTCCATTTATTACACCTCTTTAAAGAAATCCCTTTTATTATAACACATTTGCGCCAACAATTCCATACTTAAATTTTTAATAATATCGCCATCAGATTTGGGCGATTTGTACAACATTCATACTGCTCTGCCTGCACGCACAGAGATATGCAAAAAGGACTGAGAATCGCTCTCAGTCCTTTATTTTTAATCAGTCATCATGGGGTCGGTATAATAGCCTACACCATCATCGGTGTATTCATAGTCATCACCTGACTGTTCAGCCTGCGAAGAATTATCATCGCCGTCATCATTGTTTTCCCAGCCATCATTCTCCTGTCGGCTTTCATCCGACAAAGAACTTTCATCAGAACGGCTCTCGGTCTTGTTTTCGGGAACAGCAATTTTGGCAGAAACGCCCTTTTCCGATATCAGCTGACCGCTCACCAGTCTTTTGCCGCTGTTATCGATTATACCCTGTGCTTCGGCGCTCTCAATTATGCCGTTGCCGATAGCACGCGCATATGCTTCAAGATTGGCATCAAAAAGCTGGTTGTCGATACTGCTGGTGATATAGCCCATATCCAGCAGCACACACGGCATTTTAGTCTGTTCGGTCATCGAGTAATTGACGGTCTTATCGTTATCGTATCCCACGAGCACGCCCTTATTCTCGGATATGCCTATCTCTTGCAGTTTATTCATAATGTGCTGTGCAAAAGCCTTGTCTTTTTCGGGCGAAGCATTGTTTATCCAAGCCTCAAAGCCATGAATATCACTGCCAAAGACAGAAGTACTGCTGCGGTGGATAGATACTGTCAGGTCGGCTGCGGCATTATTTGCGGCAGCTGCACGTTCTTCGACCGACAGGTAGCTGTCATCAGACCTTGTCATTACCACCTTAACACCAAAGCCTTCGAGATGTTCTTTCAGTGCAAGAGCGATATTAAGCGTATCGTTTTTTTCAAGTCTGCCGCTGTCGTCTTTTGTGCCGTTATCGAAACCGCCATGAGCGGGGTCGATGCAGACTGTCAGTTCGATATTCTTATAAGCAGCGTCTTTTTCTTTATTTTCGGGTGCGGCGTAGTAATCATCACCGCTGTTGACCGAAGCTACATGCGAACTGTTGCTATCCGCCTTGCCGCCTTTTACCTTGCCGACGATAAAAGATATCAGCTTGACGATACCAAAAACAGCCAGCGCAAGTATCAGCAATGCAATTATTATCCTGTGCCAGTAGACTTTAACTTTCTTTTTCTTGTTACGACCTGAGCGGCGAGGCATACGTCCGTATACCTTGTAGAACTCTTCGTCTGTCATTTTATACATCGGTACAACTCCTGTGTGAAGCGGTAGAGCGCTTACTCAACAAGCGTCCTTTCATCGCAGTATTCGCATTCCAGCATGGTACTGTCCCCTCTGAAATAATGGGGAAGATATGTTTCCTTATGGGTTATGCAGAGCGGATTGGAACAGATCTGGTGCTTGTATGCTCTGCCGGTTATCAGCGGGACTTTCATGGTGCTTTCTTCAAGCATTGTCAATATCAGCGCCATTCTGACATACATGCCGTATTTCGCCTGTTTAAAGTACATGGCGCGAGGGTCGTCATCTACCTCGATAGCTATCTCATCTACTCTTGGCAGAGGGTGAAGCACTATCATGCTGTCCTTAGCCTTTGCCATTTTCTTATTGTCAAGTATATAGCAGCCCTTCTGCTTTTCATACTCTTCGGGACTTGAAAAGCGCTCACGCTGTATGCGTGTCATATAAAGCACATCGAGCATACCCACAGCATCGTCAAGGCTTGATACTTCTTTATAGCTGTGTCCACTTGCAGAGAGGAATGTCTTGACATATGCAGGCAAAGAAAGTTCGGGAGTTGATATAAGAACAAAGCTGGTACCCTTGAAACAAGACATAGCCTTTATCAGCGAGTGGACTGTTCTGCCGTTTTTCAGGTCGCCGCAAAAACCAATACAGAGATTTTCGAGAGTACCTTTTTCTTCTCTGAGGGTCAGAAGGTCGGTGAGAGTCTGAGTGGGGTGGAGATGTCCGCCGTCACCCGCGTTTATAACAGGGCAGTCAGCTGTGAGCGCAGCCGCCTTTACGGAACCTGCAACAGGGTGACGCATGACCATTATATCAGCATAACCCGAAACGATCTTGGTGGTGTCCTTGATGTTCTCGCCTTTTGCGACCGATGATGTGGCAGGGTTATCGAAGCCGATTATAGTGCCGCCCAGACGCAGCATCGCCGTCTGGAAAGACATCTGTGTTCTGGTCGAAGGTTCATAGAACAGAGTACCCATTATCTTTCCCTTGCAGCTTTCGGAATAGGCAGCAGGATCAGACATGATATCATGTGCCTTATCAAGCAATCCTGTCCACCAATTCACAGGGAAATCATTGAGGTCGATCAAATTAAGGTTATTGTAGATATTTGCCATAATGAACATCCTTTCTGCTGATCGTCAAACTTAAAATTTTTCCATACTATTTTATTATAGCATATTTCAGCAGAAATGTAAATAGTCTGACAGAACATAAAGTTAATGATTTGTAATCATTTTGTAACCGTATATGAATTATTGTAAAAAAACTCCCCCGCAGCGCGAGGGAGTCACATAATAAATGTCAGCAGATCATTTCAGCGTATCAAGGCAATCTGCATAAGAGAAACTTTCGATATCGTACATCACAAGGATCTGATCGTACTCGTTGATATCCGCTACATCAGACAGCGTAAGGTCAGCTTCTTTCAGCTTTTTTGGATCGACCATAGTGATACGGCTGTAGTGAGCGGTATAGAAAGGCACGATGGTATTTGCAAAACTGCCCTTTATCAAAAGCAATTCGCTGTCATTGTCAAGGTCGGTGTAGATATCTGTCTTGAGGTACTTGTCGCCTTGCAGGAAGATATCCGTCTTTTTGCTGCTTTTCAGCGCCGATCGGAAGTACACCGACTCAGCCTGCTTTGCACCGCTGCCATCGAACATATCCACTTCAGTGACAGGGCTTTGATATTTTGAACGGAAAATGTTTATCCTGTCGGGAACGATCCTGCTGACCATAGCTGAGTCGTACATACTGCCGTAAAATCCCGCTTCTGCGAACTCCTGATCGTAGTTGTCAAGGGTGACCGCCTGCAATCCCAGCTTTTTGGTGGACTCTGAATATGCGTAATATGCCCCGAAGCTGGTCCAGAGGTTTTCAGTACGGTAGTAGACATATTCATCTCTTGCTGAATATAACGGATAGAAAGCATCTATCGAAGCTATGCGCCTGTCAAGCTGCAAGTAAGCATCGTTTATCCGCTCACGCTGGGTCTTGTCAGCAAAAAATTCGGGAACATCTGCACTGTAGACACCTGCCGCCGTTGGTGCCAGCATCATGTAGATGGGACTTTCGGTGTTAGCAGCAAGTTCGTTTATGTGCGCCACATTTTCTATTACTTTGCTGTTTCCGTTCTTCTTATCCAGTTTGACCAATCTGTCGCCTGCAAGAAAAGAGTCACCGAATCGTCTGCGCCCTGAAAAGACCATAATGTTAGTGTAGATAGAACGCCAGTTCTTCCTCATCGGGAAGCTGTCGCTGACATACTCACTGACAGCCTGACCGACATTCACATCTTTGCTGAACAAACGCTCAAAAGGCAGATCATCCTGAAAGAATACGGTGCTTACCGCAAACATTATCAATATAGCGAAAAACGCTGCAACTGTTATGGCATCCGAGAATTTTTTCATACTCTGCACCTCCCCTAAAACATATACCTATACAGGCTTTCATTGCCTGATACAAGGAAAGCTGTGCAGAATATCAGCAGCGCGATCACCCATACAGGCTGTATTATCGTTTGCAGATATTCGTTGTTGAACATTTTCTTCTTGAAAACATAGCCGAAAACTCCGCCGGAGATAAGCATACATAGTGCCACGAACAGGAAGTATGCAGATATCAGATACTCAGATGTAACATCAGCCGCTATCTGGTTGCCGCCGTACATTGCCCTGATATAGCCCAGCGCATCGAGGATATCTGAAAAAGCCATAAACGGCAGTATCGTCAGCAGCAGAACAACAAAAAGCAGCGTCCTGACTATCTTCGGCAACTTTTTCAGCGGCTTTTCCAGCAGTTTTTCGATACTCAGCATAAAGACCATCGCCGCTGCAAATACCACTGACCTTAAAGAAGTGCCGTACCACATGCAGGCTGCAAGCACAGTAAGCAAGATAGCGAAGAACTCGGATATGCCGTGACTGCCGCGATGTTTTATGCTGCGGTAGATATAATCCTTGCACCAGCGGTAGAGTGTACTGTTGAACTTTCGGCAGAAATCGCTGAAACTGTGCGACCTGTATGGCTCACGGAAAGAACGCGGCAGCTTAAAGCCCATTATCGCGGCTATCCCGCAGCCGATGTTTGAGAATGCACTTACTTCAAAATATACGAAAAAAGCAAAAGCCAGTATGCCTATCCACGCAGAAAGCGCAGGCAATGATGATATCTGCACACCGCCAACATCGTCCCAGAGTTCAAGCATGGTGTCGGATATGAACAGTTTCTTGAACATGCCAAGCATTATAAGCCTTATGCCCGATGCAATACCACTGATATCAGTCTTGCGCTCTTCAAGCTGCGGGCTTATCTTATCATACCGCAGGATAGGTCCTGCTGCGAAAACAGGGAAAAATGAGATATATTCCGCTACCTTTATGAAACGATGCTCGCATCTGTATCTTTTTCTGTACACATCAACACAGTAACCGATGGAATGAAGCGGCATGACAGCCGCGCCTACATTCACCGCCGACTTGAGAAGCAAACGATGCCCCAGCACAGCCAGCAGATCTGAACCATCATATGCGGTTCGATGGAAAAGAAGCAGCACCGCTGAGTTTATCATTACCTCCAGCACCAGCAGCAGCTTGCTGACAGACTTATCACGGAAGTTATAGATGAACACCCCGAACAGATAACCGCTCAGTATGCAGACAGCCATAGCTATCAGTCCCATCGGGTCTGCAAAGCAGATAAGTCCCGCGCCTGTGACCAGCACAAGTCTGCTTTTGACGGGCTTTGGTGATATCAGGTAAAGCGCTGAAAATATCGGGAGAAAAAAGTATAAAAAACTCGCGCCTATCATCATTTCTCCCCTTTCAGTTCTTCAATATATCTAATAAAAGCCGCACGCCCCATAAGTGTGCTCACAGCATCTCTCAGCGCATTTGAAGACAGCTTAGTCGGCAGACCCAACGACAGCGCCACCTGCTCACGTAAAGCAGAACTGTTTTCCGAACCGTTGAGTCCCAATGCTATCATGTCCTGTTTGGTGACAGGTTCGCGCTTAAGTTCTGCTTCACCTGCAAGACCTGCCTTTTCAAATGCTTCCCGAAGTATCTGTACGCTCATACCCTCAACACCAAGAGTACCCTCTTTTGACGGGTGAAGTTTGCGGCGCTCTTTGCCCGCTATGACAGGGCAGTATACGTTTATTATCTCAGCATCGCCCACCAGACTTTTTATTCGTCCGCGTATCTGCTGACCGGCAGAGTCGGAATCGGTAAGTATCACCAGACCAACCGTTCGGGCATACATCTGTATCAGCTTGATTATAGCTTCACTGCGGTAAATGCCGAAGCCGTCGGTGGTTATTATCACGCCGTCAATGACCTTTGAGAGGGCTATCTTGTCGTACTTGCCCTCGACCACAACAGCTTGTTTTATCTTTATCTTCTCCATGAACTACCTGCCGTTTCCTGCCATGAAGCATTCTGCCACACGCTGTTCAAGCACCAGCATCGCCGCTTTTTTGTCGAGTGAAGTTGTCTTAAGTGTGAAGTCTGTATCGCACATTATTTTCAGCACAGCTTTTATTTTGTGTATGGAGATACTTCCGCATAACTGATAAGCATTCTTTATGGCGAATTCGCGGTTTTTGGGATAGCCGAAATCCTTGCAGGCATCGCTGTGACTAAGCCCTGAAGAGCGCGCAAGTTTTGCGCGGTAGATATCGGTAAGCGAAAAGCTGATTATGCTGACAAGTTCGTAGGCATCAAAGTCCTGCGCTGAAAGTTCGGATATGCGGTTATAGACATATTTTGCGTTGTTGTTCAGTATATTGACCGCAAGTTCATAGCCGTCATACTCGATATGCTTGATACACAGCGCATCGATATCCTCACGAGTGACTGCTCTGCCGTTCGCAAAAGCTGAGAGTTTTTCTATCTCCTGCTTGATATATGCCGAGTCACAGCCGCACAGTTCAGCCAGATACTCAGCGGTACGCTTGTCTATCCCGCAGCCTTTCTTCTGCAAAGCGGCAGCGATCGACTTTCCAAGTTCGTTCGCAGTCTTGTACTGGAAATCGCACACTTCGCCATACTTGGCGCAGTGGTCACAGAAGCGCTTGTTCTTGTCGGTTAGGCTTCGCTTGTTTTTATAGAGGTCAACACCAGTTGCATAGATTATGACAGTGGTAGTATCCGACAGTTTTGAGAGTATCTTGCGCAGTGCATCGCCGTCCTCTTTGGGCAGGTCTTCCATTCTCAGATCGTTGATGGCTACTACCACACGTTCGGCAAACATCGGAAGCGCTTCACAGGCATCTAAAAGTGCAGGTATGCTAAGCCCCTTGCCCTCAAACTTATGAAAATTCATGAACTGAGCGTCTTTCGGGCAGAGTTTGTTTATCAGCCAGCGGGTAAAACTCTCGACTGCGGCGGCATCATGTCCGTAAAAGTAATAAAGGCTTGCAACATCGCCGTTTTTGATCTCCTTAGTTATATTGGTCGTATTTGTGACGGGCATGCTTATTGCCTCCTTAAAGTCGTTCCATCAAGCACCAGTGCGGTGCGTTCGTCTGATATATTTACCTCTTCGCCGTTTATGGATACTTTTCCTTTTCCGAAGATGTAACTGTTGCCGTCTTCTGTGACAGCATAGCCGTTATCGGCAGGCGAAACTGTTATCATGTCAAGATCGGCAATATCGCCTTGACCCAGTTCGATGATATTCTCTGCATCATCGGTCAGCGGATCACTTTCAGCAAACACTGTCTTTGGTGGGAAACAGAAATCCTCACCATAAGCGGAAGCCGTCAGCGCAGGCTGTTCGCTTATGAATGCACAGCTGATATCCGTAACGCCCAGACTGTCAAGCTGACGGACAACAGCACCGTCAAGCCTGCCCTTTGCGCCCACATCAAAGATCACAGCGCTTCCCTGTTTTGAAACCACATAAGCGGTCTTTCTTCCGCCGGGAAGTATAGTGATCTTAACACTGTCATCTGCCCAAAGAGTGATATTCGCAGCAGCGCACCATACAGCGATGACTGCCATCACAGACAGCAGATAGCGCCTGCTGTTTTTCTGAAAAACGCACACGGCCGTCATTACAGCAGAGGTCACTATCACCAGCCAAAACACGAAATTTGGTGCTGTAAAAATATAGCTGTATCTGATATCTGCCAGATAGTCAGCGCAGAAAAGCACAAACCGTACCGGCAGTGCCGCCAGCTTAACAAGCGGTCTGCCGACAAGACTTGTGCCGCCTGTCAGGAGAACAGCAAAAGAAAGCTGTAACGAAACGGTACACAGCGGCACAAGGAACAGATTGGTCAGCACTGACATTACCGATACCCCGCCGAAAAACGCGGCAGAAGCAGGCGCAGTCGTAAAAAGCACCGCAGATGATACCCGCAGTGACCGCTCAGGCTTGCGCTCTTCATCATCGCCTTTGTTCAGAGAAACAAGTTCTATTGCCAGCACTGCCAGAAATGACAGCACAAAAGACGGCGATATGGCTGTATACGGTTTTGCGGCAGTCAATATTATCACACACAGTCCCAGTGAATTAAGACCATCTGTCTTTCTGCCAAAGAAATGCCCGCTGCGGGTCAGTGTCAGCATAACAGCAGAGCGCACCACGCTGACAGACAGTCCTGCAAAGACTGCAAATCCCCATATCTCAGCTAAGATAAGACCATCTGAGATGCGGCGCGACTTTATCAGCCGTTCTGCCACAGCACCAAAGAATGTAACGGCTATGACCAGATGGATACCCGATACTGCAAAGATATGACCAAGACCGCTTCTATAGAGTTTGGTCTTCAATGCCGGTGAAAGTTCGCTTTTGTCACCGCACAGCATCGCGCCCAAGAAAGCGCCCTCACGTTCGGGGCAGATATCGATAATAAGAGTGAACAGTCTGTCACGGTACTCGCGTATCACGCGGAAAAGCGGGTTTACAGATTTCCCTGTCAGCACAGCGCTGCCTGTAGCATAACCGCCTTGCAGAAAAACAGACTTTGAGTAATTATAACTGCCGCTGTCAAATTTCACTCCGTTCTCAAGCAGGCTGACTGTATCGGTGACAGTTATCTCATCATAATAGCGGTAATCGTCATATGGAAGTACAAAACTCATCTCAGCGGGCAGACCGTCAATTCTGCCGCTGACAGTAACGCGGTCGTAGTTTCCGTCTATCTGAGAAAGATCCTTGATATATCCATTAATAGTGACAGTCTGACCGTCAAGTGCGCTAAGTTTGTCGTACACAAAGCGGGTATAAGCGGTGTTGAGCGCTATGCCCACTGCGAAGGAAACAAGGCAGACAACAGCTTGACGGCGGTACTTTTTGAAAGCACCGAAACAAAGCACTGCAAGCCCGATGGCTGTCAACAGCAGTGTGATGTTCAGTTCACTTCTGTAGGCGGCTGACAGCAGCATCGCCGCCCAGAAGGAAAACCCTGCCCAAGCCGCTTTTCTGGTCATAATCTCCCCCGCTTTACTATAGAATAAACGGCTGCCGCAAAAAAATTCTACGGCAGCCTGAGAATGCTCGTATTAACCTGCGGGCCAGGTCAGAGGTCTGCCTGCAAGCAGGTGGAAGTGAATGTGGAACACGCTCTGTCCTGCGCTCTCGCCGCAGTTAGATACCACGCGGAAGCCGTCCTTCATAGCCTCGTTCTCCTTTGAGAGTTTTGCTATCACCTCGTAGATATGCGAGATCACTGCGCTGTTCTCGGCAGTGACATCGCTGAGTTTAGAGATGTGAGCCTTTGGTATGACGAGATAGTGAACGGGTGCTGTGGGCGCGATGTCCTCAAACACATAAACTGTTTCGTCTTCATATATCTTCTTCGAGGGTATCTCCCCTGCCACGATCTTACAGAATAAGCAATCAGCCATTTTTCTTACCTCCGTTTTCAATTTAATATCATATCCCTATCTCCTTATATATCTTCTCGATAAATGGAGATTTATGTTTTATATAACTATCCATATCTTCGGGATAAAGGGCTGCTCCCTCTTCTTTGATGCGGCTGTATTCGGCTGCATCTTCGGGGTGGGAACGCAGATGATCCCTGAAAAGCAGATGTCTTTTCAGTTCACGGGAATTCTCCGGGCAGACATATAAATGATGTTTCATCAAATGTTCCCTGCCAACATAACCGAATGCTTCCCGCTCAGGTATGCCAAGATCGCCCTCGTAATAATAGCCACGATTTTCCAGCGCTGTAATTACTTCGTCGAAAACAGTATAGTCCTTTATCACCACATCGATATCAATGACAGGTTTGGCAGAAAGACCCTTTACAGAGGTACTTCCTACATGTTCTATACGCAGTGCAAGTTTGCCGAGAGCAGTTTTCAGTTCGCAACATATCTCTTCAAAGTCCTGCCGCCAGCTTTCATCATATGGCATGACCTCCACTGCTTTTGAACCCATCATATCCTCCGAAAATATAACGGCATCGGGGGCATGAGTTTGACCTTATGCCCCTCAGCCGAAAGAATAATTACTTTATGAACTCGCCCGCTGTTTCAGCAGCCTTTTCCAATGCAGAAGCTATCAGCGATACATCGCCCACACCTGCCATAGCCGAATCGGGTCTTCCGCCGCCCTTGCCGTTTGTCAGTGCAGCGATCTTGCCTGCTATCTTGCCTGCGTGTGCGCCCTTAGCAACAGCATCCTTGCCTGCGGCAACTACAATGTTGCCCTTATCGCCGTTTACGGTGGTCATAACCACGATGACATTGTCGTTGGCAGCCTTGAGTTCATCAGCCATCTTTCTCAGTACGTCGGGCTTAACGCCGTTCAGCTGAGCGGTGGCAACAGATACGCCCTTTACATCTACTGCATTTTCCAGCACCGACTTAGCGCGCATGTTAGCCATAGCAGTTTCGAGAGAATCCCTCTCCTTTTCAAGACCCTTTATCTCCTGCATAACAGCACCGCAGCGGGAAACAAGTTCGGCAGGATTGTTGAGTTTCAGAGTTTCAGCCGCCTTGTTTATAGTTTCGATATTACTGTTGAGCAGTTCAAGAACGCCTGTGCCTGTTACAGCTTCAACTCTTCTTACGCCCGATGCTACCGAGTTCTCGGAGATTATCTTGAACAGACCTATCTTCGATGTGTTATCAAGGTGTGTACCGCCGCAGAACTCGATGGAAGCAGCGTTCGCCCTGTCGCCCATAGTAACGACTCTTACAGTTTCGCCGTACTTCTCACCGAACAGTGCCATAGCACCCAGCTTCTGAGCCTCAGCGATGGGCATTTCTTCCATTGTAATGTCAAGAGCATCAAATATATACTTATTTACAAGAGCCTCTACCTGTGCCTTTTCATCAGCGGTCATAGCCTCGAAATGAGAGAAGTCGAAACGTAATCTCTGACTGTCTACAAGCTGACCTGCCTGATGGACATGCTCACCCAGAACAGTTCTCAGTGCGGACTGGAGCAGATGTGCGCAGCTGTGGTTTCTCATAGTCGCAAGGCGCTTAGCCTTATCGACCTTAAAGGTAACTGCCTGACCCTTAGTCAGCGCACCCTCAGTTACCTTGACTTTCAGTGCGAACTTGCCTCCGACAGCCTTCTGAGTGTCAAGTACTTCTGCCTTGCCTGTTGCAGTTTCGATAACACCTGTGTCACCTGCCTGTCCGCCGCTCTCAGCATAGAAGCAAGTCTGGTCCGGCACGATGTAAACTACATCCTCAACGCCTGCATTCTCGATAAGGTCTTCATCGTTAGCAAGGTAAGAGATAACGCCTGTGTCCTCAGTCTTGTCGTAGCCTGTGAACTTGGTGGAAACATTCTTGTCTATCTTATGGAAAACAGTTTCCTCAGCGCCCATGTAGCCCTGTGACTCTCTTGCACCGCGAGCAGTTTCTCTCTGCTTTTCCATGCAGACAGCGTAGCCCTCTTCATCAGCAGTAAGACCCTTTTCCTCCAGAATCTCGCGGGTCAGGTCAAGCGGGAAACCGTAGGTATCGCTGAGTTTGAAGCAGCTCTCGCCGTCAAGAGTGGTCTTGCCCTCAGCCTGAAGTTTCTCGATGTACTCGTCCAGTATCTTCATACCTCTGTCTATGGTAGAGTTGAAGTTCTGCTCTTCGGTAGTCAGCACCTTAACGATGTAGTCGAACTTTTCTTCCAGTTCGTTATATTCGCACTTGTTGCAGTCAACAACAGTCTTTACCAGGTCTTTCAGGAACAGACCGTTGATGCCCAGCAGCTTGCCGTGACGGACTGCGCGTCTGAGAAGTCTTCTCATAACATAACCTCTGCCCTCATTCGATGGCAGGACACCATCGGAAGCGAGGAAAGTAACTGCGCGGATATGGTCGGTGATAACGCGGATAGAAACATCCTTCTTGTACTCCTTGCCATACTCGCAGCCTGCAATCTTGCAGATGTGGTCGCGTATAGCCTTTACAGTATCGACATCGAATATAGAGTCAACGCCCTGCATCAGTGCAGCCAGTCTTTCAAGACCCATACCTGTGTCAATGTTCTTCTGTGCAAGAGGTGTATAAGTGCCGTCCTCATGTCTTTCAAACTGTGTGAAAACAAGATTCCAGAACTCCATATATCTGTCACAGTCGCAGCCGACACCGCAGGTGGGTTTACCGCAGCCGTACTTCTCGCCGCGATCGAAGTATATCTCTGAACATGGACCGCAGGGACCGTCTGTACCAGCCTCCCAGAAGTTGTCTTCCTTGCCCATGCGAACGATATGATCCATCGGCACGCCGATCTCTTCATGCCAGATCTTCTCAGCCTCGTCATCATCTTCATAGACAGAAACATGCAGTCTGTCAAGCGGAAGTTTCAGCACATCGGTAACGTACTCCCAAGCCCATGCGATAGCTTCTTTCTTGAAATAGTCGCCAAAAGAGAAGTTGCCCAGCATTTCGAAATAAGTGCCGTGACGTGCGGTCTTGCCGACATTCTCGATATCGCCTGTTCTGATGCACTTCTGGCAGGTGGTCATTCTCACTCTCGGAGGAACTTCCTGACCTGTGAAGTAAGGCTTAAGGGGTGCCATGCCTGCAACTATCAGCAGCAGGCTCTTGTCATTCTGAGGGACGAGAGGGTAGCTCTTGTGTCTGAGGCAGCCCTTGCTCTCAAAAAATTTCAGATACGACTCTCTGAGGTCGTTCAGACTTGTCCATTCCATTATATATCTTTCCTTTCAAAAATAAGTTTCATATCAAGTAAAAATGTCAATGACTTCCGCAAGTATCTTGATCACAGTTTTGGCTATCTCCCAACCTTTGCCGCCTTTAGTCGGCTTTTCATCAAGCGGTGAGCCATACTTGACTTTATTCAGCTTTTTAAGACGCTTTTTCTTGGTTTCAAACAGCTTGTCGCCATCAGCTATCATTTCTTTGACCTGCGGATAACTGAGCCATTTCGGGTACTCGTCAAGCAGTTTTGTGTAAAGTTCGGTGTCATCAAGCAAATTTATATCCGAAAGCGTCTGTATGGCGAAGAAGTTCGCGTTATCAACAAACCTTTCATCCATATCATCCAGTTTTCTAAGATACTTAAAAGCGTTGGGCGAAGTATCGCCTATACCCACAAACTGGAAGAATATTGGAAAGTGGGAGATATGCTTTATAACACGGTCAGTTTCACGCTCATCAAAATTATCGCCGTCAGTAATGAAAATGACATAATTCGGCAGGCACGCAGGCTCTTCCTTTATGAAATAGTTGCCGACATCGCGTATTACAGGGGAATAATTGGTACCGCCGCCATAACTCAGACCATTATCCTTGATGTAGTTGTAGAAATTTCCTCTGGTCAGCGGCTTATGCCTTTGGAAACCGTGACTGAAAGTCCAGACCTCCATCGTACCGTCATCGTCAAATGCCATTGCCAGCGGCAGAAGTCTTTCGAGAGTTGCCTGCACCATGCCGGAGCGGAAAGCCTCAGCCATAGAGCCGGAAACATCAAGCACAACAGCAACACGGCTGATAAGACCGGTCATATCAGCTTTTTGCAGGCAGACTTTTTTAACAGTTTCTTTTCTGAGGTCAAGCCGCTTTTCAGACTCTTCCTTAGAAAGCCTCACACCCAACAATTACACCTCCCGCAAATAAAACAGCCCCGCCCCAGAATATGGGACGAAGCTGAAAAACTCCGTGATACCACCCAAATTGACCATGATATGAAGTATCATAACACAGCCCACTCGACATCTTTAACGCAGACATACGTCACTGTTTTCACAGTGCAGGCTCAGGTCAGCCACCGCCGCTCGGACAAGGGCTTTCACCGGCCGCCCTCTCTCTGTAGTCCTCACCATGCGGATAATTCCGTCACAGCATTTACATATACAATAATTATATACGAAAATGCCGTCTTTGTCAAGGGGTTCGGGCGAATTTTCTAAGATCATTCAAAAAGCGGCGTTGAGAAATATCTCTCGGCGGTGTCGGGCAGAATGGTTACGACAGTTTTGCCCTCGCCCAGCTTTTCAGCCAGCTTAAGTGCCGCCGCAACGTTTGTACCGCTTGAGATACCACACATTATGCCCTCTTTTGAAGCGAGGTCTTTTGCAGTCTGTATAGCTTCTTCATCACTGACGATGTATATCTCGTCATAGATATTCTGATTGAGTATATCGGGGATAATGCCGTCACCGATACCCATCTGCAAGTGTGTACCGATAGTGCCGCCCGCGAGGATAGCCGCGTTCTCAGGTTCAACAGCCCATATCTCAAGGTCGGGGTACTGGGCGCGCAGGGCTTCGCCTATACCTGTGATAGTTCCGCCTGTGCCGATACCCGAGCAGAAACCGTCTATTTTGCCCGCAGTCTGTTCCATTATCTCAAGTGCAGTGTGATACTTATGTGCATATACATTATTAGGGTTTGCAAACTGCTGGGGTACGAAAACGTTTGGGTCTTCCTCAGCCATGCGCAGTGCTGTATCAAGGCACTCCTGAATACATGCGCCTATATCACCGTCATCGTGTATCAGCATTACCTTTGCGCCGTAATGTTCCACCAGTTTACGCCTTTCTTCACTGACAGAGTCAGGCATTATGATTATCACCTTATAACCTCGCACAGCGCCCACAAGAGCAAGACCGATGCCCTGATTGCCGCTGGTAGGTTCAACGATAATGGTATTTTCGTTTATAAGACCTTCTTTTTCAGCGTTGAGTATCATGTTATAGGCAGTTCTTGTCTTGATAGAGCCGCCGACATTCAGACCCTCAAACTTGACCAGCACTTCGGCGTTGCCGGGCTTGTTCATGCGGTTGAGTCTTATCATCGGTGTATGACCGAGAGCATCGAGTACATTATTATAGATCATATTTATCTTCTCCGTTCAAAGTTATAAAAAACATATATATTTTACTACAAATGCACAGTTTTGTCAAGCATGGACAGAACAAAAGATACCCCCACCGCAGGCAGAGGTATCTGAAATATCATTCTATTACCAGTTCACCGTCATTATTACAGTAAACATGTTTGCCTATTATGCCGCGCAGAGCCTTGATATTCTCGATATCCTGCGAAGCAAATTCAAGGTGACAGACTTTCGAGCCGAAATAAACATCATACTCGTAGTAATCCTGCACGTAGACATTGAACTTGTGGAGTATATCTTCCAGCGGGTGCTGTGAGATGTCGCTTGCATCATCATGCTCACCGAATTCAGGTTCCTGCTCAAAGGAAAGGCTGGTAAAATACAGCCCCTCAAATTCGTACACACCTGCCGCCACACAGTTCACGCCATCGGCGCAGTATTTATCGGGATAATAATCAACAATATTCTTCATCGTCATTCTCCTCGTCATATTCAAGACCTAAAACAGGATATACAGCCTCAGCCGCAGAGTCAAAGCCTTCTTCCGAAGCAGATGCGAGCATTATAACGGAATTATCGCCATTCGGCATCACTGCCATGAAAGTGTCATCATTGACCTTGAAAAACTGAGCACCCATATAAATGCCGCTGTCAGCAGTTTCAATGAGAGTGAACATGCTTTTCAGTTTTTCAGTCTGTTTGGCATCAGCTTCGAGATAGCCGTCATCGGGCGCATATTCAAGAACGCCTCCGACAGCGTTCAGATAAGCATGTGCCGTCAGCACCTTTGCAAGGCTGCCGCATGTAAGATACCACTTGTTATCACCGTAATTTTCGTAAACGGGCGGGTCGTCCTGCGACATATCGCTCAGCTTTATGCCCCAGAAAGAAACGCTCTGATTTTCCGAAAAGAAAACATAATAACCCTCAGCCTTTTTCATGCCGACTTTATCGGCAGGCATAAGATAATCGCGCGCGGGGTTTTGAGTGAGTTCTTCACAGCCTGCACAAAGCCTGTAATAATCTTCCAGTGCAGTCGGCAGACTGCCATACTCCGCTTTCAGGGAAGCTATCTTTTCCTCGCTCCAGCCGCAAGGCTCGTCAAGTCCGAAAAGACTGCGTATATCCTCGTAGCCGAACATATTACTCAGCTTCACCCAGAAGCTGTACAGCCTTCATCATTATAGCCACCTCAAGGCGCTTCTTCTGTATCTGACATGACAGCTTGTGAGCCGCGCGAATATCGTGCTGATAGATATAGTTATTGGCGTTGCAGCCGCCGCTGCAATAGAACTTCGCCCAGCATTTTTTGCATTCGGGCTTGGTGTAAACGTGCGCCCTTGCAAAGTCGTTCTTCATTTCCATGTTGAAGCTGCCGTCATACAGGCTGCCCATCTTGTATTCCTCGACACCAACGAACTGATGGCATGGATAAATGTCGCCATCGGGTGTGACCGCAACATACTCGTTGCCGCAGCCGCAGCCGCGCAGACGCTTTATCGCACAGGGACCCTGATCGAGGTCGAGCATAAAGTGGAAGAAGTTGATGAACTTGCCGCTTTTACGAATGCCTGCGATCTTCTCGGCAAGCACTTCATACTCCTTAAAAATGCGGGGCAGGTCAGCTTCGGTTATAGCATAAGGTTCTTTAGGATCAGCCATAACAGGCTCTACAGATATCTGCTCAAAGCCAAGATCGTAGAGGTGCATAACATCTTCGGAAAAATCCAGATTGTACTTGGTATAAGTACCGCGCACGTACCAGTCTTTATCATTGCCGCGCTTATCGACAAGGCGTTTGAAGTTCTTGGTGATAAGGTCATAGCAGCCAGTACCGTCAACGCGCACTCTCACGCGGTCATTGACCTCTTTTCTGCCATCTATCGAAAGAACAACGTTATACATCTCGCGGTTGATGAAATCGATCATATCATCAGTAAGGTGCATGCCGTTGGTAGTAGTTGTAAAGCGGAAGACCTTGTCACACTCTTTCTCGCGGGAACGCGCGTATTCAACAGTCTTCATTACAACATCGAAATTCATCGAAGGTTCGCCGCCGAAGAAATCAACTTCAAGAAATTTTCTGCCATAAGACTTTTCGATAAGAAAATCTATCGCGCGCTTGGCAGTTTCAAAGTCCATCAGCTTTCTGCCCTCACCAAAATCACCTGTTGACGCAAAGCAGTACTTGCACCTGAGGTTACAGTCATGCGAAACATGCAGGCACATCGCCTTGATAGGGGATGCAACCGATGCCAGCGCAAACTTCTCGTAGTCGTCCTCAGAGAAAAGTATTTTGTCATTATAGAGTGAAACTATCTCTTCATAGCACTCTTCCACCTCTTCAGCGGGATAAGTGCGTGAGAGCCTGTCCATCACATCTTTTGGACATGATTCTGCAAAAGGCGGTTCGACTCTGTCGAGCAGGTCATAGGTAAGGTCGTCAACAATGTGTACGCCGCCGCTGTTAACATCCAGCAGGATATTGTAGCCTGCCAGTTTGAACTTATGGATCATATTATTCCCTCGCATTATCGTTATATTCGTTATTTTCTAAACTCACATAAATGATAACGGGCGACCAAAGACCAGCCCTACCCGTCAGCATGACTGATAGAGATGACCTGTGCTCGCCCGCTTTTTCGGGAGCCTTGCAGCCCCCTTAAACGGTCAGTAACTTGATTATGCTTCCTTCTCGCACTTCTGGTTAGCAACTGTGCAAGAGGTCTTGCATGCGGACTGGCAGGAAGCCTGACACTTGCCGCAGCCGCCCTTAGCAGCGCTCTGCTTCAGATTAGCCTTGTTGATAGTCTTGATATGTTTCATAACATCATACCTCCAAATACTGATTTTAAGATATTATACCATATATCGACATTGTTTTTATGAATATTTAATTAACTAACAATAAACATTCGGTATAATAAATCAAAATATTAATTTTACGGAGTTCTTTGGGTATTCACGCCCACAGCACCGCCGACCGCTGCCGCAAAAACTGTCATGAAAAGTTTTGCAAACGGTGAAAAATTCTCTGCTGTTTTCACGAATATGCTGCTCAGCACCAATATCAGCAAAAATATCAGCAGACCGGTCAGTGCGCCCATTGCAAGCCCTCTGCTTTTACGCCTTCTGCCGCCTACATAGCCGCCGAAGTACGCACCTATCGCCAGCGCCCCCGTCGAAACTGCTGAAAAAACCGATCTGCCCGCATCTAATTTTGTCAGCAAAAATGCCATCGCGCATAGCAGCAGCATGGTCATGCCTGCCGCAGCAGCAAGAGCCGCCAGCTGTTCTACCGCAATGCCCACTCCCCTGCTTCTGTTTGATCTGTGCGCCCTCATAACAGCCGCCCCCTTACAAAGTCTTTACTGCTATGATATTCGCACAACAATGCAAATATGACAAGAGCCTGCGCTAAGGCAGGCTCAATATTTTATGCTTTTTCCTTTTCGTTTTCCTCGTCCTTGTCGGAAACCACCTTAGCGATCGCCCACTTCATAACACGGATCTTGCTTCTGTCGCCGCCTGTTTCAACAACAACAGTGTCGTCCTTGATCTGGGTCACGATGCCTACTATGCCGCCGTTAGTGATTATCTCATCACCGATCTCAAGGCTGTCACGCATCTCCCTGTCCTGCTTTTCCTGTTTCTTCTGCGGCTTGATGATGAAGAAATAGAAAAACACCAGTATCAGTGCCAGCGGCACGAAAGTCATGATATAACTGCTCGCTGTGGGTGCCTGACCCGCTGCGGTGAAAATGCTGAAAAGTTGTGATAGATTCATTTTACTGCCTCCTGAAATATAATTACTCTAAGATTATAGCATATCTCAAATAATTATTCAAGTACGTTAACAAAATGTTTACTCTTCACCGGATTTATTTTTGATATAAGCATCGATAGCAGCAGCAGCTTTTTTGCCTGCACCCATAGCGAGAATAACGGTAGCTGCGCCTGTAACTGCGTCACCGCCTGCATAAACTCCCTCTTTGGTCGTAGCTTCGGTGTCATCGACTATGAGACAGCCGCGCTTGTTGACATCAAGTCCGGGAGTGGTGTTGCGTATCAGCGGATTGGGCGAAGTGCCTATCGCCATGATTACAGTATCCACTTCAAGCTCGTAATCCGAACCCTCAACAGCAACAGGGCTTCTTCTGCCACTCTCATCAGGCTCGCCCAGTTCCATTTTACGGCAAACAACAGCACGAACTCTGCCGTTATCATCGCCCCTGATCTCAACGGGATTGTTCAGAGTCAGGAATTCAACGCCCTCTTCCATAGCGTGGTGGACTTCTTCCTTACGTGCAGGCAGTTCATCCATCGAACGCCTGTAAACGACATATACCTTCTTTGCACCTATCCTCAGTGCAGAACGTGCAGCGTCCATAGCAACATTGCCGCCGCCGACAACAGCCACCTTCTGCGACTTCATTATCGGAGTAGCGTATTCTTTCTTGTAAGCCTTCATCAGATTGATACGGGTGAGGTACTCGTTGGCGGAATATACGCCTATAAGACCCTCACCGTCTATGCCCATAAATCTCGGCAGACCGGCACCTGAACCAACAAACACAGCTTCATAGCCCATCTCAAACAGTTCATCGACCGACAGCACCTTGCCTATAACCATATTGGTCATGATATTTACGCCCATTTTTGTGAGGTTATCTATCTCATGCTGAACTATGGTCTTTGGCAGTCTGAACTCCGGTATACCGTACATAAGCACGCCGCCCGCAGTATGGAAAGCCTCAAAGACAGTAACTTCGTAGCCCTGTTTTGCAAGGTCACCTGCCGCAGTCAGACCGCTGGGACCTGCACCGACAACAGCCACCTTATGACCGTTCGGAGCGGGTATCTTGACCTCAGGCTCTTTATCGCGCATATAGTCGGCAACGAAGCGCTCAAGTCTGCCTATAGCGACAGGCTCACCCTTTTTGCCGCGAACGCAATTACCCTCACACTGGTTCTCCTGCGGACAGACTCTGCCGCAGACAGCGGGAAGCGAATTGGTAGTCTTGATTATTCCGTAAGCAGCTTCAAGATCGCCACCAGCGACCTTTTCGATGAATTCGGGAATGCGGACACCAACGGGACATCCGTTCATGCAGGGACGCGCCTTGCAGTTCAGGCAGCGTCTTGCTTCCCTGACTGCCTTTTCAAGGGAATAGCCCAGTGTTACCTCTTCAAAGTTTTTTGCCCTCACCTTAGGTTCCTGCTCGGCAACAGGCACCTTATCCTGACGCATATCAGCCATTTGTCGCACCTCCCATCAGTCTGCAAACGTGCTGTTTCTCACTCTCACTGTAAGTAGAGTTTCTTCTTACCAATTCATTGAAATCGACCTTATGTCCGTCAAAATCAGGACCATCGACACATGCGTACTTTATCTCGCCGCCGACTCTTACTCGACAGCCGCCGCACATACCTGTGCCGTCTATCATTATCGGGTTCAGCGAAACTATGGTCTTTATGTTGTAAGGTTCGGTTACTTTACATACGAATTTCATCATAGGAACAGGACCTATAGCTATGACTTCATCAAAATTCGCACCTGCATCTATCAACTCTTTCAGCTTGTCAGTTACAAACCCGTGATATCCGTAAGAACCGTCATCTGTGCAGATGTGCAGTTCGGTAGACGCAGATCTCATCTCATCTTCGAGAATGATTATATCCTTGTTTCTGAAACCTGCGATAAGCTGAACATCAACGCCCATGTTATTGAGTTTCTTAGCCTGAGGATATGCGATAGCACAGCCAACGCCGCCGCCGATGACAGCGACCTTCTTAACGTTCGGCTCATACTCTGTAGCCACACCGAGAGGACCGACCACATCACGGATAGCATCTCCCTCATTCAGTGCTGCAAGTGTCATTGTAGAACCGCCGATGGTCTGGAATATGATGGTCACAGTGCCCTTGTCACGATCAAAATCCGCAATAGTAAGCGGAATGCGCTCACTAAACTCATCAGCGCGCACTATGACAAACTGACCTGCATCAGCCTTTTTGGCAATGAAAGGCGCATCGATATCCATTAGCACAACGCTGTCATTGAGTTTTTTTCTCCTTATTATTTTAAACAACTTTTATCCCTCCGAAATCAAATTTCACTATATTATACATCATTTTATCAGAAAATACAAGTACAAATCAGCGATAAAATTTCATGAAACAATATTGTTAGAAACAGTTAATATTTGTTCAATTCAGCCATTATCGCGTTTTTCTCTTTAATGATGCGTTCACTGTCTGAACCCTCACCAAACAAGCTGCTATAAGTATAAAGTGATACGCCTTGACAGTTAGCACAATCCGCGATTTGTTGTGCTATAATACCTGTCTTATCCGTGAATTCCTGTTCATTCCCTATTTTGTAGACTGCCAGTCCGATAGTCATTTTAACGCTTCCGTTTGCAGACATTTCCTGCCACTCTGCCAGTGTACTGCTGAAAGGCTTGACTGCATTATCGTATCCGAAATATATCTGCGGTATTATCCTGTCACAGAACTCCTCTTCGCTGCACCAGCGGGCAACATCGGCATAGAGAAAATTATAGTTGTTCTCTATATTTCCCTGCGGCGAGATACCGACTTCAATATCAGAATTGACAGCTTTGACACTTTGGTATATCTCACGGCACATCTGCGATATATTCTCAGTCCGCCATTCTTCAAGGGTGTTTCCGCCGCCATTTTCAGCAAAGCACTGTGCATCGAACTCCGGGTCGGTAGTCGGGTAGAAATAATCATCATAATGAATACCGTCTATATCATAGTTTTCGGCTATCTCGGCTGCACCATCAGCTATAAGTTCTCTTACTTCGGGATAAGCGGGGTCAAGCCAGAGGTGTTCATCACCTGCTACAGTCTGCACAGCAGGGTCACCCGAAGCATGCCATTCTGCTGTCTGACAGCCCTTTATCTCGGAAAGCCTGTCCGCAGTCTGCAAACGCAGCGGGTTTATCCAGCCATGGACCGATATATCATATCCATGTGCTGTATCGCAAATGATGTCCAGCGGGTCATATTCACCGCAGATGTAATCAGACTTCGGATATAATTCGGACTCATAGACTGCATCACCGAACGGACGCAAATGCACATATACGGTATTGCAGCCAAGTTCTCTGATATTCTCACAGGCTTTATCGAATCGCACCTCAAATTCTTCGGCTGTTTCTGCTTCAAGCATGGGTGCTAAGTCGATATAGGAGAGCCAGATTCCTTTCTGTCGGTCATAGTTGAGCGGTCTGTACCCTGATATCTCAGGGTTTTCAGATAAATGTATGACTTCTGACGGTGCAGGTGACGGTCGGCGTATATCATCTATGTTTGTCACAGCACCAAATTTTCCGCAAGAAGTCAGCATCAGCGAAAATGTGGCAGCAAGTATTTTTCTCTTCATGTTATCAACTCCTTTTTACCATGATATTTCTGCCGACTTCAGTTTATACCCGCGAAGTGACACACAAAAAAACAGTCCGCATTTTCTGCGGACTGC
>NZ_ADKM02000074.1 GCF_000178155.2 Hominimerdicola alba 8 | reverse complement strand
CTTTTATCAGCCTGTAATTCAGCGTGAAAGACCTGCCGCAATCCAGCGCCGCCATAACGTTCTCTTTCCTGAAACTTTCGAGGAATTTCTGTCTGTCATCGGGGTAAACTATAAGGTTGCAGTTGCGGACGGTATCAGCATAAAAGTCATCACCCTCAGACCGCCTTGTAAGTTCTTTATACTCACCTGCGGCGGCATATTCAACATAACTGTCATCATCGGTATCGATGACATAAACGCTCTCATAGTCATCAGCCAGCGCCATAGCCAGCTGAACAAAGGTCATGGACTCGTTTTCATTCACATGGTTTTCCGTTACGGACTTATCCATCGAAACGTCACCTCACTTTTCGGTTGATAATAACCGGCCAAAATACTTTGTATCATTATAACACATTTCTTCAAAGATTGCAAGTACCGATTTGTAAAAATGCACGAATAATTCGTTTTTTTGTTTTCACTTTATGGTTCACAAGAACGTGCCTGCCGCTGAACTGCGCGGTCTGCTGCTTACCATTGACAAACCCGCTCCGCCGTGTTAAAATATCTTTAAGAAGATACCGCCGACCTGCATGCGGCATGTCTTTAAGGGAGGGAACAAATATGTCATGTTTTACAGACAGGCTCATACAGTCGGATGACAGCTTTTTTGTGCGCTGTGTGGGCGTTAGCGACAGCTATATAAAAGATATACTCGAACTTGACACGCTTTACGGCGGCTGGGATTATGTCCGTGTAAACGGGCTGATGCCGCCGCAGGATAAAGACACGCTTGAACGACTGCGCATTGAAGCCCTCGATTTTGAGAGCAGTTTTGAGGGCGCAAGGGTGCTGGCACTCTACCGAAGCAGTGTGCCATCGGTCAATCCGTCCATTGAGAACAATCTTGTTATCAGCCTGCTTTACTGGCGGGCACTGCTTGAAAGCGACAAGGGCGTTTTCGTCTACAGCGGCAAAACAGGCTACAAGGAATATCTCTTCTGCTACATGGCTTATCTGCTGGGCTGGCAGGTGTTCATGCTGATGCCTGTGGGCGAGGGCAAGCTGTCGGAGGTGCTGACAGTGCGTTCGGAACAGCTGGTGATAGGTGAAGAAAAGGCTGTGGATATCCCGACGTTCGTACCACCGCTGAACAGCCCGCCGCGCCGTCCGCCACAGCGCCGGACTGTTCCCGAAGAAGACCACACGGGTGAGCGTTCACCGATAACAGGGAATGTCCGCCTGAAAGTGCCGCCCCGCGCGGGCAGACACGGAAGTCCCGTTACTAACGGCAACAGGGTGAATATCCCGCCGCGCCCCGACAGGAATGCTCCCCCGCCGAATGGTGCTGTTCCGCCAAGACCTGACAGAGGTCAGCCGCCGATGGGCGGAAACAGGGTGAATATCCCGCCGCGTCCTGACAGGAACGCTCCCCCGCCGAATGGTGCGGCTGTTCCGCCAAGACCCGAAAGAGGTCAGCCGCCGATGGGCGGAAACAGGGTGAATATCCCGCCGCGCCCCGATAGGAACGCTCCCCCGCCGAATGGTGCTGTTCCGCCAAGACCAGCTCGGAGCGGTTTTCCGCCGCGAACACCTATACCTGCGCACAGCGGCGTGGGCTGGCGTGAACTTCCGCCAAGACCGCAGAGCCGTCCGCCGCAGAATGCACCTGCACCCGCAGGCAGAGTTATGTCATGGTCTGAGATAGCGGGACTTTCGGGTTCGGTGGTAAGACTGGAGGCGCTGGGATATGCGGGCGCGACATCGGTAATCGGTTCGGGCGTGGTCATCAACCGACACGGCTACATACTCACCGGTTTCAGCATGGTGCGCGACAGCATGCAGATAAAGGCGCAGGTCGAACGAGATGAACACACCTACTACGCAAGGGTCATAAAGTACCACACCGAGCACGACCTCGCTGTGCTGAAAATAGAGTGCATGGTGACTCCGCTGACCATTTACACAGGCGTGCAGGAACCGACTGAGGGTCAGCCGATATATATTATCGGCAGCGGCGGCGGCAGGCTCAACAATATCTATGAGGGCAAGATAACAGGTTTCAAGAACTATTACGGCTTCAATAACATAGTATTCTCATCACAGCAGGATCACGGCAGTACAGGCGGCGCACTGCTCAATAGCTGCGGCGAACTGATAGGCTTGTGCTTCGGCACTGCTTACGGCGCTTACGCGGCAGATCAGGCGGTAAGCTGCCGAATGCTCGAACCTTTTGTGCATGGATTTTTAGAATGATACCAAAAGCCGCCCGCAGGTCTAAAAT